>JBCCWI010000170.1:0-7264 GCA_039193795.1 Actinomycetota bacterium
CGTCGATGTACTGGAAGTACGCGACCGGGCCCTCCGGGAACCCGAGTCCACCGATCTGGCTCGCCGTCTCGTCGGGCTGACCCTCGTTGTTGTAGTAGCCGGGCGTGCAGTCGGGGTCGGCGGCGAATCGTCGGTCGCCGGCTTTGAGACGGTCGATCCACGCCTGTTCGGCCTCGGCGGTGACCTCGACCTCGGTGGCTCCGGTGTCGTGGGCGTGCTTGACCATGGCGGCGACGGTGCGCCCCGCCTCGACGAGGTTGTGGGGCACGTTCGAGATCAGGTTGGCGGCCTGGGAGAACCCGACGACGAAGAGGTTCGGGAAGCCGTGCACGTTGCGGCCGTGGAGGCTGCGCATGCCGTCCGCTTCCCAGTGATCGGTGAGCGTGAGGCCGTCGCGGCCGGTCGTCTCGAAACCGGAGCGACGGGCGTAGGTGGTGCCGACCTCGAACCCGGACGCGAAGACCAGGCAGTCGAGTTCGTAGTGCTCACCTCCGGCGACGACACCGGTCGGCGTGATCTCGCTGACCCCCTTGCCGTCGGTGTCGATCAGGTGGGTGTTCGGGTTGTTGTACGACTGCAGGTACTCGTCGTGGAAGCAGGGTCGCTTGCACAGCTGGCGATACCAGGGCTTGAGGGCGTCGGCGGTGCTGCCGTCGCCGACGATCTCGTCGACGCGGGCCCGGATCTCCTCCATCTTCTCGTCGTCGCAGTCCCGATAGGCGGCGAGGAACGCTTCGCGGGTGAACGCGGACGGGTCGCGCTCGACCATCTCGACCATGCGGTCGCGGATGCGCTGGCTGAGGTCGGTCCAGCCGTCCTTGACGAGATCCTCGTCGGCGAAACCGCCGGTCTGCAGGGTGGTGAAGTTCATCAGCCACTCGTCCTGCCAGCCCGGCTGGAGGTCGGCGAACCAGTCGGGATCGATGTCGTGGTTGTTGCGGATGTCGATCGAGGACGGGGTGCGCTGGAAGACGTAGAGCTCGCCGGCCGCCGCCGAGAGGTGGGGGATGCACTGCACCGAGGTCGCTCCGGTACCGATGATGCCGACCCGCTTGTCGGCCAGGCCCGTCATCCGCGCCCCGGCGGGATCGCCACCGGTGTAGCCGTAGTCCCAGCGGCTCGTGTGGAACGAGTGGCCCTCGAAGGTCTCGATGCCGGGGATGCCCGGGAGCTTCGGCCGGTGCAACGGGCCGGTGCCCATGGCGACGAAGCGAGCCCGCATCTCGTCGCCCCGGTTCGTGCGGATGATCCACCGCGACGTCTCGGCTTCCCAGTCGAGCGACGTGACTTCGGTCGACAGGACGGCGTCGTCGTACAGACCGAAGTGCTCGCCGATGCGCCGGCAGTGGGCGAGGATCTCGGGTGCGTGGACGTACTTCTGTGACGGCATGTGGCCCGTCTCCTCGAGCAGCGGCATGTACACCATCGCCGCGGTGTCACACATGGCGCCCGGGTAGCGGTTCCAGTACCAGGTGCCGCCGAAGTCGCCGCCCTTCTCGATGATCCGGACGTCGTCGATGCCGGCCTGCTTCATCGCCGCGCCGGTCGTGAGGCCGGCGAACCCGCCACCGACGAAGGCGAACTCGACCTCGTCGTGGATCGGCTCGCGTGGGGTGGGCTCGACATAGGGGTCGTCGAGATAGTGGGCGTATCGGCCGGTCGGCTCGATGTACTGGTCGTTGCCGTCGGGCCGAAGCCGCTTGTCGCGTTCGGCCCGGTACTTCTCACGGAGGGCGACGGAGTCCATGGCGCCAAGTATTCGCCAGCGTCGACCGACGGGGCGAATCAGTGACCGGGCTCGGTCAGACCGGAGGACCCTCGAGCGCCGCGATGTGCAGGATCGCGTCGCCCCGGTTGACCAGCGGGTGCTGGAGCCGACCGACCAGCATGCCGGTGCGGGGCGACTTGAGAACCCCGAGCTGGGTGCCGAACGGGTCGCGCAGCACCGCGACGGGTTCGCCCTTCTCGACCTCGTCGCCGAGCGCCAAGCGGCAGTCGACGATGCCGCTGCTCGATGCGCGGACCCAGCGACTCGACCGGGAGATGCGCGGGGGAGTGGCGGGCGGCACGATCTCGTCGATCATGCCCAATCGGTGCATGATCCGCAGGATGCCGTCGGTCGCGACCGAGATCGAGTCCTGGTCGAAGCGGTAGGCCTCGCCCCCTTCGAAGAGCAGACAGGTCTTGCCGAGCTTGGTCGCCGCCCCGCGGAGCGATCCGTCCCGGTTCTTGGAGTGGATCGCGATCGGCGCCCCGAACAGTTCGGCGAACTCGAGGGTGCGCTCGTCGTCGAGGTTGCCCCGGATCTGGGGGAGGTTCGCCCGGTGATCGCTGCCGGTGTGCAGGTCGACGCCCACCTCGCAGCGCTCGACGACCTCGGTCATCATCAGGTTGGCGATGCGTGACGCGAGCGAGCCTCGCGCCGACCCGGGGAACGACCGGTTGAGGTCGCGACGGTCCGGGAGGTAGCGGTCGCCGGTGTTGAAGCCGTGGACGTTGAGGATCGGTACCGCCACGAGGGTTCCGGCCAGACCACGGGGGTCGAGGGTCTCCAGCACGCGCCGCACGATCTCCACGCCGTTGATTTCGTCGCCGTGGCTGGCGGCGTTGATCCAGACGGCCGGCCCGTCGGCCTCGCCGTGGAGAACCACGACCGGGATGGCGACCGGGGTGCCCGACATCAGGCGCCCGATCGGGATCTCGGTCTGGACCCGGCCCCCGGGCCGCACGGCGACCCCGGCGATCTCGAACTCCCCTCGCTCGCTCACGCCGGGTCACCGGTGGATGCGTCGTCGGGAAGCGGCTGGTCGGGGAGCGGCTGCACCCGCAGGCTCCGGCGGCGCCGCCGCTCGGGCACGAGCCCCCGCATCGCTTCGAGGTTGCCGAAGCAGAGGAGCCGGTCGTCGACCTCGATCACGCGATCCGACCTCGGATTCGGGATGACCGTGGTGCCCCGGTGGAGGGTCAGCACCGAGATGTCCTGCTCGCGCAGTTCGCCGATGGTGGTTCCCGCAGCGAGGAGCGCCGCCCCCTCGTTGATGCTCAATTCGACGACCCCGTACCCGGCGGAGACCGTCAGTCGTTGGCGGACGTCGATCTCGGGGAAGGCCACCTGAGCGGCGACATAGTCGATGATCGCGCCGGCGATGTCGAGCTCGGTGGCCCGTTCGATGCCCTCGAAGCCGGGGGACGAGTTGACCTCCATGATGACCGGACCGTCAGCCCCCTCGAGCATGTCGACACCCGCGACCCGCAGGCCCATGATCTGCGCGGCGCGGACCGCGGTCTGCTTGTAGTCGTCGTCGAGATCGATCGGCTCGACGCTGCCGCCCCGGTGGACGTTGGACCGGAACTCGTCGCCCTTGGCCACCCGCCGCATCGCGGCGACCACCCGGTCGCCGACGACGAGCGCCCGGACGTCGCGGCCCCGGCTCTCGGCGACGAATCGCTGGATCAGGACGTTCTGCCGGGTGCTCTGCAGCGTCTCGATCACCGCCTCGGCGACCTTGGTGTCGGGCGCGAGGATGACCCCGATGCCCTGTGTGCCCTCCAGCAGCTTGATCACGACCGGAGCCCCACCCACCCGTTCGATGGCGGGGAGCACGTCGTTGCGGTCGCGCACGAACGTGGTCGCCGGGATCGCGACGTCGTGTCGCGACAGGATCTGGATCGCCCGCAACTTGTCGCGGGAGTTGGCGATGCCGTTGGACGGTGTCGGGGTGTAGACGTCCATCTGCTCGAACTGGCGCACGACCGCGAGGCCGAAGAACGTGATCGATGCGCCGATCCGCGGGAGGACCGCGTCGAAGTCGTCGAGGATCTTGCCCCGGTACTGCAGATCGGGCTCGTCGCTGGAGAGGTCGATGGCGAAGCGGAGCGTGTCGAGCACGCGTGCCTCGTGCCCGCGCTCCTGGCTGGCTGCGACCAGTCGCTGGGTGCTGTACGAGCGCGGGGCCCGGGACAGGATGGCGAGCTTCACGGTCGGGGACCGTACCAGCCCGCGCCCCGGCCGCCGCCGGGGCCGTGGTGGGTCAGACGCGGTTGATGGCGAAGGCCGGGATGCGCCGCGGCGCGGCACTCTCGACGTACTCGGCGAAGTTCCCGAACGTCTCGCCCATCCGGGTCAGCCGGGTGGCGGCCTCGTCGGCGGGGAGTTCGACCACGTCGGCCTCGAAGGACTCGGTGCCGTACTCGACGGTGATCCGCGGCGTGCCCCGCAGGTTGAACACCCAGTCCGGGTGCTTGGGCGAACCGCCTGCGGACCCGAAGACCGTGAGATCCTCGCCGTCGACCTGAGGCACGAGCGGGATCTCCCGGAGCTGGCCGCTCTTCGCACCGATCGTGTGCAGGATGACCAGTGGCATCTCGCCGAACTGCTCGACCTTGCCGCCGTTCTCCCGGAACTCCTTGATGACCTTCTGGTTCCACTCGTTCATGTCCGTCATGGCCGCTGCAACGCGTCATCGGCGAGGTTGATTCCCACCGGTTACCGAGAGCGGCCACCGAAGGTCTACATTCGGCGGTGTCCACCCCTTAGCTGCGAAAGAGGAGCGCCAATGGACAATGCCCAGAAGTTCTACATCAACGGTGCCTGGGTCGACCCCAGCACCTCCGACACCCTCGACGTGATCAACCCGGCGACCGAACAGTCGATCGCCACGATCGGAATGGGGGGAACCGCCGACGTCGACGCCGCCGTAGCCGCAGCCAAGGCCGCGTTCGAGAGCTACTCCCAGACCAGCCGGGAGGAACGGGTCGAGCTCCTCGACAAGATCACCGGCCTCATCGGGGAGCGGGCCGAGGAGTTCGCCAACACGATCTCGTCGGAGATGGGTGCACCCGGCGGCCTCGCCAAGGCGGCGCAGGCCCCGACCGGCCTCATGCACTTCGCGACGATGGCGCAGATCCTGCGGGAGTTCGAATTCGAGGAGCAGCACGAGAACTTCCTGCTCGTCAAGGAGCCGGCCGGCGTGGTCGGCATGATCACGCCGTGGAACTGGCCGCTCAACCAGATCGCCTGCAAGGTCGCGCCGGCGCTCGCTGCCGGTTGCACGATGGTGCTCAAGCCCTCGGAGATCGCTCCGCTCAACGCGCTCCTGTTCGCCCAGGTGCTCCACGACGCCGGCGTGCCCGCCGGGGTGTTCAACCTGGTCAACGGCGACGGCCCGACCGTCGGGGCGCACCTGTCGTCGCACCCCGACGTCGACATGATGAGCTTCACCGGGTCGACTCGGGCCGGCGTGGAGGTGGCCCGAAACGCCGCCCCCACCGTCAAGCGCGTGGCCCAGGAGCTGGGTGGCAAGTCCGCCAACATCATCCTGCCGTCGGCCGACGTGGCCGAGGTCGTGGGTCGTGACTTCTTCGGCATGTGCATGAACACGGGCCAGAGCTGCAACGCCGGCACCCGCATGCTGGTGCCGGCCGAGAAGATGGAGGAGGCCGCAGCTGCTGCCGCCGCCGCGGCTGGCGCCATCAGTGTCGGCGACCCGACCTCCGATGGCGTCACGATGGGACCCGTCGTCTCCGAGGCCCAGTGGAACAAGGTGCAGGGCTTGATCGAGAAGGGGATCGAGGAGGGCGCGACGCTCGCCGCCGGCGGTACCGGTCGCCCCGACGGGCTCAGCGAGGGCTACTTCGTCCGTCCGACCGTCTTCGCCGACGTGACCAACGACATGACGATCGCCCAGGAGGAGATCTTCGGCCCCGTCGTCTCGATCATCGGCTACGACACCGTCGAGGAGGCGATCGACATCGCGAACGACACCGTGTACGGACTCGCCGGCTACATCTCCGGCGACCAGGACGAAGCGGTCGAGGTGGCCCGCCGGATCCGCACCGGCAACATGCACGTGAACGGCGCCGGCCCCGACTTCAACGCCCCGTTCGGCGGCTACAAGCAGTCCGGCAACGGCCGTGAGTGGGGCGAGCTCGGGTTCGAGGAGTTCCTGGAGACCAAGGCCATCCTCGGCGCCCGCGCCTGATCCCTCGAACCGTCCTGGCCGAGCCCGTGCGTCGCAGCCGCGGCGCTCGGCCAGGTGCGGTTCCCGGTGGACTCCTCCGCCGGACCTTCCCCCACCGATATGGCTGACCGAGTGCGGCGACCCGAGTACAAGCACGGTGTTCTGGTCGTCTACATCGCGGCGCTGTTCGTCCAGGTCCTCGACGCCACGATCGTCAACGTGGCCCTGCCGGCGCTGGCCGAGGAGTTCGCCGTCTCGGTCACCGAAGTGGACGCGGCCGCGATCGCCTTCTCGGTCGCACTCGCCGTGTCCATCCCACCCGCCGGATGGCTGTCGGATCGCTACGGATCCAAGACGATCTTCCTCGGCTCCCTCGCGCTTTTCACCGCAGCGAGCGCGCTGTGCGGAGCGGCGGCGACGCTCGATCAACTGGTGGCGTTCCGCATCCTGCAGGGTGTCGGGGCCGGCCTGATCACCCCGGTCGGGTCGGCGATGCTGTTCCGGGCGTTCCCACTCGAGGAGCGCGCCGTCGCCGCCAACGCGGTGCTGAGCGTCGCCGTGATCGCCCCGGCGATGGGCCCCGTCGTCGGCGGCGCGATCGTCGACAACGCCTCGTGGCGTTGGATCTTCTTTATCAACGTCCCGATCGGGGTCGTCGCGCTGGTGCTCGGCGCGCTCTGGCTCCGCAACGACGAGAGCGCGCCGGCCGGTCGTTTCGACGTGCCGGGCTTCGTGCTGTCGTCGCTGGGTCTGGCCGGGGTGGTGTTCGCCGTGTCGATCGCCCCCGACGTCGGCTGGCTCGACCCTCTCACGCTGGTGTGTGGCCTCGGCGGGCTGGCCGCGTTCGCCGTCCTCGTGCCGCTCCAGCTCCGGCTCGACAACCCGCTGTTGCATCTCGGTCTCTTCCGAGAACGCCTCTTCCGCACCTTCAACCTGGTGGGCATCTTCTTCTACGCCGGGTTCATCGGCCTGCTCATCGTGCTCACGCTCTACCTCCAGACCCATCGGGGATACTCCGCGTTCGAGGCCGGTCTCACCCAGGCCCCCCAGGCCGTCGGGGTCTTCCTCCTGTCGAACCTCGCCGGCCGGCGGCTGTATCGCCGCTTCGGCCCGCGCCCGATGTTCATCGGCGGCACGTTCGGTGCGCTGGTGTTCACCGGCGTCCTCGTGTTCGTCAGCGCGTCGACACCGCTGTGGCTGATCGGTGCGTTCATGTTCCTTCGCGGGGTCTCGGTCGGGACCGTCTTCTTGCCGATGCAGACCGCGATCTACAGCAACATCGCCGACGCGCAGCTGTCGCGTGC
>JBCCWI010000171.1:0-7228 GCA_039193795.1 Actinomycetota bacterium
ACAAGGAAGCGACATGGCCTACCGGGCTGAATACCTGTGGATCGACGGCTCCGAGCCGACCCGTGAGATCCGCTCCAAGACCAAGATCCTCGCCGACGGCGCTGAGCCCGGCATCTGGGGCTACGACGGCTCCAGCACCAACCAGGCCACCGGCGACAACTCCGACGTCGTCCTCAAGCCCGTCTTCCAGTGCCCGGACCCGATCCGCGGTGGCGACAACATTCTCGTCCTGTGCGAGACGCTGCTCACCAGCGACATGTCGCCGCACCCCACCAACACCCGTGCCGCCGCCGTCGAGGCGATGGAGAAGTACGGCGATCAGGAGCCGTGGTTCGGCCTCGAGCAGGAGTACACCCTCCTCGACCCGATCACCGGCTGGCCGGCCGGCTTCCCCTCGGGCGGTTTCCCCGCCCCGCAGGGCCCGTACTACTGCGGCGTCGGCGCCGTGAAGATCCACGGCCGTGAGCTCATCGAGGCCCACACCAGCGCCTGCATCGAGGCCGGTCTCGCCATCTCCGGCACCAACGCCGAGGTCATGCCCGGCCAGTGGGAGTTCCAGATCGGTCCGGCCGACACCGTCGCCGTCGGCGATCACCTGTGGGTCGCCCGCTACCTGCTGTTCCGTCTCGCCGAGGATCACGGCGTCGAGGTCTCGATCGAGGCCAAGCCGATGAAGGGCGACTGGAACGGCGCCGGCATGCACACCAACTTCTCGACCAAGGCCATGCGCGAGGGCTACGACGCCATCATCGCCGCCTGTGAGGCGATGGGTGCCGAGGGCAAGCCTGCCGAGCACCTCGAGGGCTACGGCATCGGTATCGAGGATCGTCTCACCGGCGAGCACGAGACCCAGCGCTTCGACCAGTTCAGCTACGGCGTCTCGGACCGTGGTGCGTCGATCCGCATCCCGTGGCAGGTCGCCCAGGACCAGAAGGGCTACATCGAGGATCGTCGCCCGAACGCCAACGCCGACCCGTACGTGGTCGCCACCTTGCTGACCAACACGATCGGTTCCGCCCTCGCCGGCTGAGCACGATCTGACCAGCGGTCGATCGCGAGAAGCGGCGCCCCCGGGCGCCGCTTCTTCGCGTTCTGGCGACGTCTCGACGGATGTGCTGCCATGGCGCGATGGGCAACACGCCACGGGAGACGGCGACGGAGTTGGCACATCCGGACTGGGTGCGGCGACTCAACCTGTTCGGCGATGCGGTCGGGAGTGCCCGTCACCTGGTCGCACTCGACCCGGACGAGTTGATCGACGTCGCGACCTCGTCGACGGGCCTGGACGACTTCGCCGCCGACGACGGGTGGGAGTCCGGCTATCGCGGCCTGGTCACCCATCTCGACACCGGTGTGCCCCTGACCGTGCTGGGGCGGCTGTCCGCCCGCGCGGAGATCGTGCGGAATCTGCAGACTCGGCTGCGGCTGGCGGCCTACTGGGACGATCATCCCGATGCGCTCGACGAGGAGATCGTCGAACCACTCTTCATCGTCGGCCCGCCCCGCACCGGCACCTCGATCCTGCTCGAATTGCTCGCCGAGGATCCCGCCCTCCGGCCCGTGATCGCCCACGAGGCCCACTACCCGCTCGGCCCGCTGCCGGGCAGTGATCGTGACGCGACGGAGGTCGCCCAGCCCGAGCAGGAGTTCTGGGCCGACATCCATCCCGACTTCATGGCGATGCACGAACTGCGCAGCGACCTGCCCTGCGAGTGTGTGCATTTCGTGCAGCCCGAGTTCCGGTCATGGCACTGGTCGATGATGTTCGACCTGAACGACCTCCCCGACCGGTCCACACCCGAGGCGAATCAGGCGATCTACCGCTTCCACAAGCGGTTCCTCCAGACGCTGCAACACCGCGATCGCCGGCGCGGCGAGCGCGTTGGACGCTTCCTGCTGAAGACCCCTGCCCACCTCGGCTTCCTGCCGGAGTTGTTCGCGACCTATCCCGACGCGCGCGTCGTCTTCACCCACCGCGATCCCCTGAAGTTCATCGGCTCCTCGGCCAACCTCACCGGGGTCCTTCACTGGATGCGCTCCGACGACGTCGACCTGTCGGTCCGGGGCCCGATCATGGCGGCGGTTTACGAGATCCTGCTCGGTGGGGCGATGCAACAGCGCATCGCCGGGGCCGTCCCCGGCGAGCAGATCACCGACGTCCACTTCCGAACCCTCATGGCAGATCCGGTGGCGGTCATCGAGGCGGCCTACAGCGAGCTCGGCCTGCCGTTCGATCCGTCGCTACGAACCTCGATCCCGGCCTACCTCGATGCGAAGCCGAAGGGGAAGTTCGGGGTTCACCGATACGACCCCGGCCGGCTCGGCCTCGACGAGTCGGGCCTGCGCGGCCAGTTCGCCGACTACATCGCGTACTACGACGTCGAACTGGAGGATGCATGAGCGACCGACCTGCGGCTGCGGCGGTCTTCGACGACCTGATCGCTGCCCTCACCGAGATCCGGGACGGCTATGTGCTCGACGAGCGGCGGTGGACCGACCCGGTCGAGATCGCAGAGGCCTTCCGCTACGTGGGCCAGGTCCTGTCCGCATCGTCGGAGCTGTTCTGGGAGGGCGACCCGGACCACCCGCGTTTCGCGTCGATCGTCTCGCCGGCCCGCAAACTGCAGGGCGACAACCCCGATGCGATCTACCACTTCGCCCGGATCCGCGGCGACCGCACCTATCGCGTTCGAGGCCGGGTGGGTGCGCAGTGCTACGCGTCGTTCACCGTCCACGGTCGAGCCGAGGACGGGGGCATGGCCGGGCCCCTGCTCGGCGATCTGAACGATCGGGGGTTCGCCGTGGCCGACGACGGGTCCTACGAGGTCGTGTTCAGTGCGCAGCCGCACGAGGGCGACTGGGTCGAGCTGCATCCCGACGCCCACGCCATCGTGGTGCGCACCTACTACGAGCTCGAGACCTCGGCGCAGAACGACCCCGGGGTGCACGTCGACATCGACATCACGGTCGACGATCATGCGCCGCCATCGCCGCTCGACGATGGCACGATCGCCGAACGGATGGCCGAAGGCGTTGCGTTCCTGCGGCAGGCGACGCTCGGGCAGGGCGTCCCGTCGAACGAGCCGTCACCGGTGCCGTTCGTGTCGAACACGCCGAACGACGTGGCGACGCCGTTCAGTTTCCGCGACTCGGGCCTGCCCGTCCCGGGCGCGGCCGACATCTTCTACTCGATGGGTCGGTGGGAGCTCGCCGACGACGAGGCGCTCGTGATGTCGGGGACGTTGCCGGCCGGACCGTTCGCCAACGTGATGTTGTGGAACGTCCACATGCAGACGCTCGACTACCGCAACCTGCCGACCGCGCTCAACAAGGCGCAGATCGCCTACGAGGCCGACGGGTCCTACCGCATCGTCATCAGCGCACAGGACCCGGGCGTCCCGAACTGGTTGTGCACCGACGGCCACCGCCGCGGCTCGATCTTCTGGCGGTTCCTCTTGCCCGAGACCGACCCGCCCAAGCCGAACTGCGAGGTCGTCGCGCTCGACTCGCTGCGCTGATCGATCGAGGTCAGCCGAGGACGATGTCGGGATACGCGGATACGGCCGCGAACCAGTACATCGACGCGGTCGGGAGACCGAGATCAGGCTCGGTGCCGTCGACCCACGCGGTCCACACGCCGTCGATCTCGGCGATCGTGACCCGGGTGCTCGGCGCGAGCCGGTCGTCGTCGAACACCTCGGGGCTGACCGGGAACGGCGTCCGGCCGGCATCGAGGGTCGCCCCGTAGTCGGCGAAGCGATCGCGGCCGTAGTCACGCCCCTCGACGGGACGAACGAGGACCTGGCCGTCGGGATGCTCGGCGCGCCAGTCGCCGAACGCCACGACCTGCGACGACACCAGCGTGAGGGTCTCGTCGGTGCGGGGACCGACGATCGCCCGCCCGGCGGTCTGCCACCAGTAGCTGCCGGTCTCGCGATCGACCATCACCATGTCGTTCTCGTAGAGGGCGCTCGTGTTCGAGAACGTGATCGTGCCCTGCTCGGTCTCGCGGTCGAACACCAGTGCGCTGCCGCACAGGGGGCAGTAGGTGACGACGAACGCCTCGTCTCCGATCGCGTCGTGCACGATCTCGTGGAGGTCGAGGATCAGGATCGGGTAGGCGCGGCTGGTGTCGTCGCGCTCGACGACGATCACCAGCGCGTCGTCGTCGAGCCACCGACCGGCGTCGGCGGGAGACTCGAATGCCGGTTCGTCGACCGGAGGAATGGCGTCGAGCAAGCGAGCGATGGTCGCATCGTCGGCGTCGCTCAGCGGAACCGAGCCACCGTCGAAGGTGTCGAAGACGACCTCGTCGAGCGGCACTGCGGCGATCGAGGTGTCGACCCGCGGGACGGTGTCCGGGTCGGCGGTCGCGACGCCGTCGTCGCCGCCACAGGCGGAGGCGGCGATGGCCAGGACGGCGGCCAGGGCGAGTCGGCGCATGGCGAGGGAACCCCGGGGGATCGGCGCGCCTTCCCCCGTTCGGGTGAGGGCCGCTCACCCCCTCGGCGGATTGGCTGTCGTCACCGGCCGGCCGGAGGCGCCGCCGGTGGAGGAAACCCCCATGCAGTTCCAGAAGTCCACCATCATCGATGCGCCGGTCGAGCGGGTCTGGGCCGAGGTCGCCCACAACTTCGCCGAGGTCGGTCAGTGGTCCTCGGCCGTCGCCGACTCGGGCCCCAACCCCGATGCCCGAGTGCCCGAGGGCGCCACCGTCGGCGGTCGAGTCTGTGCAACCCCGGGATTCGGAGACCTCAAGGAGACGTTCACGCAGTACTCCGAGGCCGACACCGAATTCACCTTCCAGGTCAGCGGCATGCCGTCGTTCATCACGCTGGCGCAGAACCACGTCACGGTTCGACCTGCCGGCCGTGACCGATCCGAGGTCACGCTCAACATCACGCTCGAGACGAACGCCGTCGGCAAGATCATGGGCCCGATGTTCGCCGTCAAGCTCCGCCAGACGCTCAACACGTACCTGGTCGAGCTGACGAACTACATCGAGCGTGGCGAGGTCTCCAAGAAGAAGGCCAAGCAGCTCGCCAAGCTGGCGGCTGCGACCGCGTGAGGTTTCGCCGGCGCCGCGATCCGGTCGTGGTGCGTCACGATCGGGGGCGAGCACAGCTGATCGTGCGGCTCCACGGCTACGGCGCCGACGAACGCCAGCCGGCGACCCTCATGCCGGTCACCGCGCCCGCGCTCGTGCTCGACCCGAGAGCACCACACCGGGTTGAGCCCGGGTTCGGTTGGTGGCGACCCGAGGCCGGCGAGGCCGGCGTGGACATCGCCCCGGCCGGCGGGCTCGACGACGCGATCGACCGCATCGTGGAGGTCATCGAAACGGGACGGGCCGAGTCCGGGATCCCGCCGGCCCGGACCGGCCTGTACGGCTACAGCCAGGGGGCGACGCTCGCCCTCGCCGTGGTCGCCGCCCGTCCCGACCTCCTCGGTGCGGTCGTCGCAGGGGCCGGATCCCTCCCGACTGACCGCGTCCCGGTGCCCGCAGCCCGGCCGGTCGACATCCTGGTGATGAACGGCGATTTCGATCCCGTGATCACCGGCGACGTCCACGAGGCGACCCTCCGCAGGCTCGGGTCGGCGGGTCATCGGGTTCGGAGTCGGCGCGACGAGGTGCCCCACGTGATCGACGCAGCACAGGCACGGGCCGCCGACGCATTCCTCGCGGCGAGGAGTGCTCCTGCAGCGTGACCGTCGGCTCCCCTCGGCGGGCCGGATGTGCGAAGCTCAGCGCCGACGTCGCAGCGTTCACGCCCATCCGGAGAGCCACAGCCACGATGACCGCACCCGCCGCATTCGACGCCGAGACCGCCGATCAGATCGACGGCATCCTCGACCTGATCAACGAGGGCTTCTCCGACGCGTTCGCGTTCGTCAGCCGTTGGTACGAAGCCGACGACGACATCAGCGACGCGACCCTGCTCAGCATCGACCCACGCGGGGCCGACGCCGAGGTCACGGGACCGACCGGCACTCGACCGGTGCGGTTCGATTTCGCCGAACCGATCGCCGACCTCGGCGGGCTCGAACACGCATTGCTCGGTCTGCTCCATCAGGCCCGCGCGGCTCGGCCCGACGACCCGCTGACCAAGATCGAAGCGAGCCTCGCGAACAACGAGCTGCAGGGCACCTACCGGTGCATGATCCAGCGTGCGGTCGATCTCAACGGGCAGCTGCGCGCGTTCACGCTGGGTCCGGTCACGGGTTGGGACCACAAGGGCGGCGATCAGTCGATGACGCTGTTCCTCGATCTCCCCGGCCGTCCGATCCCCGAGGTGATCCGGCTCTCGGAGCTGCAGGGCATGGGTGCTGACGTTCGGCCGAAGGGCGCGACCTACTCGGTGCGCCGCTACGACCCCGCGGCGGCCACCATCGAGGTGTGGGTCGCGCTGCACGGCGACGATCCGCACACGATCGGTGGGTGGGCGGCGACCGCATCGGTCGGTGATCCGATCACGGTGTGGGGCCCGCGGCGGGCGGGCGAGACACCGACCGACGTCTCGCGGTTCGTCGGCGTGTGCGACGAGACCGGCGTGGCGGCGACCCTCGCCACGCTCGACGAGCTGCCCGCCGAGGTGCCGGCCGAGATCGTGATGGAGATCGCCGACGAGGCGGCCGAGTTCGCGCTCACCGAGCGTCCGGGGGTCACCGTGCACTGGTGCCACCGGGGCGGCGCAGAGCCCGGCACCGGGACGGCGCTGCTCGATCGGGCTCGTGAACTGATCACCGAACGCGTCGACGACATCCAGGTGTTCGGTGCCGGTGAATCGCGGACGATGACGTCGGTGCGCAAGTACCTGCGGCGCGAGCTGGAGATTCCGGCATCGCAGGTGACGTTGGTCGGCTACTGGCGCCGCACCTGACGGTCAGTTGGTGAGGCCGGCTCGCTTGGCGGTGCCGTGCTGGATGATGACCGGAACGCCGCTGCGAGGGTCGGGTGTGATCGTGGCGTCGACGCCGAACACCTCGGCGAGCACCTCGTGATCGAGC
The DNA here is from genome assembly GCA_039193795.1 of Actinomycetota bacterium. Taxonomy (GTDB): domain Bacteria; phylum Actinomycetota; class Acidimicrobiia; order Acidimicrobiales; family Aldehydirespiratoraceae; genus UBA11606. The sequence continues at coordinate 7,009 of JBCCWI010000171.1, forward strand.
GCCTCCCACGGAGGACCCGACCGAACAACCCGCCCGGACTGCAGCACGACCATGTGGTCGGCGAGGGTGGCGGCGTGGTTCAGGTCGTGCAGCACGGCGAGCACGGTCACGCCGTGTTCGGCGTTGAGTTCCTGCACCAGCTCGAGCAGATCCCACTGGGCACCGATGTCGAGGTGGGTGGTCGGCTCGTCGAGCACGAGCAGTGGCGTGTCCTGCGCGA
>JBCCWI010000172.1:0-7222 GCA_039193795.1 Actinomycetota bacterium
GCGGTGGCGCTCGACCATCCGATCGCCCTCGGCCTGGGTGTCGCGCGCACCCTCCTGGTTGCGCCCGGCCCCGCCGGCGTTGGTGGTGGCCGGCGTCCGCAGCTCGTGGGCGACGTCGCCCACGAACGCCGACAGTCGTTCGTTCGCCGCCTGCTCCGCCCGGACCGAGGAGGCGACTCGATCGAGCGCGACGTTGAGCCCGACGCCGAGCCGCCCGATCTCGGAACGTGGGCGGGTGATCTCGGCCCGCCGGGCGAGGTCGCCCGCCGCGAAGCCCTCCGCCGCCCCGAGGACGTCGTCGAGCGGTCGGGCTTCGCGCCGGATCACGAACCAGCCGATCGCGGCACCGAGCGCCGCCGCCAGCAGCCCTGCGATTCCGACCGATCGGCGGAGATCGGCGATGGTCTCGTCGGCCGACGCGAGGCTTCCGGCGACGACCCGGACCCGGCCGGGCGTGGTGGTGTCGAGGCGGGTCATCGCCCGGTAGCGCATGCTGCCGTCGACCGACGTGATCGTGACCGGACCATCGAGGGCACCGTCGGGCACCTGGGAGAGATCGGGTTCGGGCAGGGGCTCGTCGTCGAAACCGGCGAGCAGTTCGAAGACGACCTCGTCGGTGTCGAGATCGACGACGAACTCCGCCATGTTGCGGCCGTCGGGATCGCCGAACCGGTTGTTGTCAGTCGTGAGGCGTGGCCCGCCGTCGGCGGGCGTCGGCCGCTCGCCGGGGACACCGGGCTGGAGCGGTCCGCTGAGCCGGAAGAACACCAGCGCGTCGACCTCCTCGACCAGCGCTCGCTCCATCCGCTCGACGGCGACGAAGCCGGTGGTGAGGACCGCGCCGACGAGCATCAGGGCAAGCAGCGCGGCGAGGCGGGTGCGGAGGGTCATGTGGGATCGGGCGTGCGCAGGCTGTAGCCGACCCCGCGCACGGTCTCGATCAGCGAAGCTCCGGGGCCGAGCTTGTTGCGGAGCCGGCTCACATACGTCTCGACGAGGTTGTCGTCGCCGACGCCGGCCATCCCCCAGACCGCCTCGGCGACCTGCGACTTCGAGACGACACGCTCGCGGTGCACCAGGAGGTGGCGCAGGACGGCGAACTCCCTCGGGGTGAGCTTGATCTCGTCATCGGCGTACCGCACGCGGTGCGCGTCCTCGTCCACGACCAGCTGCTCGTAGCGCAGCTGCGCCGGCCGCAGGTCGACCGTGCGCCGGAGGATCGCAGCGATCCGCAACGACAGTTCGCCGAGCTGGAACGGCTTGGTCACATAGTCGTCCGCTCCGCTCGACAGCCCTTCGACGACGTCGACGCCATCGTCGCGAGCGGTGAGGAACACCACCGGGGTGTCCAACCCGGCACTGCGGAGACGCCGGCACAGTGCGAAGCCGTTCTCGTCGGGCAGGTTGACGTCGAGCACGATCAGATCGGGACCGAAGGCACCGATCTCGCGCTCGGCGTCGGCGGCGTCGAACGTGCCGCGCACCTCGTACCCGGCGAACGCCAGGGCGGTGGTCAGCATCTCGTTCAGGCTGGGGTCGTCGTCGACGACGAGGACACGCCGGAGTGGCTCTGCATCGTCAGCCGGGGCCATGGGTCGAGTGTAGGAACGGCCCCGGACGCCGGCCGGGAACCCATCCGACGCTGTCAGCGATTTGCCAGAAACCGGCCGACGGTTGTTAGCCCTAGGCTAAGGGGGGCTACGCTGGTTGGATGGCTGAGATCACCATCGGCTCGCGCATCGCCAAGTCCCCGTTCTACGCCGGAACCGTCGACAAGGGCGCGACGCACTACACGATCTACAACCGCATGTACATGCCGACCTCGTACGGCGACCCGCTGGGCGAGTACGAACGGCTGATGACCGGCGTCTCGATCTGGGACGTCGGCGCCGAACGTCAGGTCGAGATCGTCGGACCCGACGCCCGCGCCTTCACCGACCATGTCTCCTGCCGCGACCTCACGACCCTGAAGGTCGGTCGGGGCCGCTACACGCCGATGTGCAACTACGACGGCGTGCTGATCAACGATCCGATCGCCATGGCCCTCGGGGAGGACCGGTGGTGGTTGTCGATCGCCGACAGCGACGTCGTCCTCCATTGCCAGGCCGTCGCCGGTGCCGCCGGCTTTGACGTGACGGTCCGCGAGCCCGACGTCTCCCCGCTCGCGATCCAGGGCCCGAAGGCGCAGGATCTCTGCCGAGATCTCTTCGGCGACATCGTCGACGAGATCGGGTTCTTCCACTTCCGGCCCGTCGAGCTCGACGGCATCCCGATCGTGTTGATGCGCTCCGGCTGGAGCCGTCAGGGCGGCTTCGAGCTGTTCCTCACCGATGGCAGCCGGGGCCAGGAACTCTGGGATCTGGCCTTCGCGGCCGGTGCGAAGTACGACGCGGCACCGGGTACCCCCCACCAGATGGAGCGCATCGAGAACGGGCTCCTGTCGTATCGCTCCGACACCGACGACGACACCGATCCGATCGAGGCCAACCTCGGCAAGTGGGTCGATCTCGACGGGGCCGACTTCGTCGGCAAGGCCGCGCTGCTCGCCCGCCACGAGCACCACGCCTCGCGACGCCGTCTCGTCAACGTCGACGTCGACGGCGACATGCCCGCCCCGGAGCACCCGTGGCCGGCGCTCGTCGGCGGGGCCACCGTCGGCGAACTCCGCACGGCGACCTGGTCCCCCAAGTACGGCCGCTACATCGGGCTCGCGCTCGTCCCGGTCGATCTCGCCGAGCCGGGCACGAGCATCGACGTCGATGCCGATGGCGTGCCGCTGACGATCACGGTCAGTCCGGTGCCCTTCGGCGACAGCCTCTGAGCCGCTGACTACCGTCGGGGCCATGCAGGATCCCGGCACCGGTCCGCTCGAGAAGGTCACCCTGCTCCGCACCGGCGACTCGTCCGCGGCGATCTACGACGAATGGGCGACCGCCTACGACGCCGACCTCGTCGACGACGTCGGGTACGTGTCCCCTCGCACGGCCGCCCGGGCCCTGGCCGAGACGCTCGACACGCCGGACACGCCGATCGCGGACTACGGCTGCGGCACCGGTCTCGTCGGACGCGAACTCCAGGCGATGGGCTACACGACCGTCGACGGCATCGACGTCTCCGCCGCCATGCTCGAGGTCGCCCGCGCCAAGGGGTGCTACCGCCAGCTCCTGCGAGCCGACCTGACCGAGGCTCCGCCCATCGCTGTCGACGCGTACGGAGCGATGATCTGTGTCGGGGTCATGGGCGCCGGCCATCTCGTACCCGAACACTTCGGCGCCCTGTTCCGTACCGTACGCCCGGGCGGTCCCATCGTGCTCTACGGCAATGCGACGCCCTACGCCGAAGACGGCTACGCCGAGCGTTTCGCTGCGATCGCCGAGTGGGAGATCGTGCGCACCGAGGAGTCCAACTACATGACCGCCCTCAACCGACCGGGCATGTTGATCGTCGGGCGCCGACGCGCTCAGAGCACCTGATCGAGCGCCGACTCCAGCGACGCCACCGTGCGGTCGACATGGTGGAGCTTGTCCAGCCCGAACAGCCCGAGACGGAAGGTCGAGAAGTCGTCGCCCTCGTCGACCTGCAGGGGCACACCGCCTGCGATCTGCAGGCCCGCGGCGGCGAACTTGGCGCCGCTCTTCACGTCGGGGTCGCCGGTGTAGGACACCACGACGCCGGGCGCCTGGAAGCCGGCAGCGGCCACCGACGTGACACCGCGCGACTCCAGCGCCGCACGGACCCTGGCGCCGAGTTCGAGCTGCTCGGCCATCACCTTGTCGAAGCCGTAGGCCTCCGTCTCGAGCATGACGTCGCGGAACGCCCGCAACGCGTCGGTGGGCATGGTGGCGTGGTATGCGTGCCCGCCCTGCTCGTAGGCGTGCATGATCTCGCGCCACTTCCGGAGATCGCAGGCGAAGCTCGAGCTGGTCGTCTGGGCCAGGCGTTCGTGGCCGCGCGGACTCAGCATCACCAGCGCGGAACACGGCGAACCGCTCCACCCCTTCTGGGGTGCCGAGATCAACACGTCCACGCCCGTCGCCGCCATGTCGACCCAGACCGTGCCGGACGCGATGCAGTCGAGCACCAGCAGCGCATCGACCTCGTGGGCGGCATCGGCGAGGGCCGAGATGTAGTCGTCGGGCAGCATCATGCCCGCGGAGGTCTCGACGTGGGGGGCGAAGACGACGGCCGGGCGTTCGGCGCGAATGGCCGCGACGACCTCGTCGATCGGCGCCGGGGCGAACGGCTCCTGACTGCCGGGGCGATCGCGGCGGGCCTTCATGACCGTGTGGCTGGACGGGATGGAGCCGGCCTCGAAGATCTGGGTCCATCGATAGCTGAACCAGCCGTTGCGGACGACGAGCACGTGCTGGTCGGTGGCGAACTGGCGGGCGACCGCCTCCATGCCGAACGTGCCGCTCCCGGGAACCACCGCCACGGCGTCGGCGGCGTAGACGTCGCGGAGCACGCGTGAGATGTCGTTCATGACCTGCTGGAACGACGCGCTCATGTGGTTGACGGCGCGGTCGGTGTAGACGACGGAGTACTCGAGGAGGCCGTCGGGGTCGATGTCGGGAAGGAGGCCGGGCATGAGCCGGGAGCCTACTGGGGGTCCGACAGGACCTTCCCAACCAGGTCCCGCGCGATGCCGCCCATCAGGGCGTGACTCAACTCGGGCTTGTCGGACTCGAGCCGGCGCAAGTCCTCCTGGCGCCAGCGGTGGACTCGCGCGGTGTCCTTGGCCACGATCGTCGTCGTGGCCGGATTGCCGGTCACGAGGCTCATCTCCCCGAGGAAGATCGGGCTGTCGCGGCCCAGGGTCAGGCCGAGGCTCGGCGCGGTGACCTCACCGTCGAGCAGCACCAGGACCTCGTGGACCGTCTCGCCCTCGGCGATGATCGGGCCGTTGACGAGGTCGGTCTCGCCCATGGTCCAGAGCTGCAGGAACTTGGCCGGCGAGAGGCCGGCGAAGAACGCGTCGTAGACGAGGCGTTGGTCCTCGTCGAGGGAGGCCGGGCGGCGCTCCTGGATCAGCTTGCGAACCGTCCAGGCGCTGGTCGAGGCGAAGAGGACGTTGAACAGCACCGTGATCACGTTGCCGATCCACAGGCCCCACACGATGAAGCCGAGGCTGACGACACCGAGCAGTACCCGGAACTTCAGCTCGTCGCGGATCGCCGGGGCGCCGACATACAGGGCGTACACGATCGCCAAATGGATGTCGGAGCCGGCCATGGCCGCAGAAGTTAGCCGCCGGTCGGCGATCCGTCAGCCGAACCGTGGCCGATACGCTCACGCATCGTGGCTGTGCCCCCCATCATGCCGACCGGCGACGGCGCCGACGAGCCTTCCATCCGGGACTGGCTGACGGATGCCCGCGCCGCGATCGACCGCGTGGATCCGGCCGACCTGGCTGCGGAGTTGGCTGCCGGCGCCGTGCTGGTCGACACCCGCGACTCCGCTGACCGGGCGACCGAAGGTCAGCTGCCCGGCGCCCTCGTGATCACCCGCAACCTGCTCGAGTGGCGGCTCGCCCCGTCGAGTCCGAACCGGCTCTTCACCGTGCACGCCGACTCCCGCGTGATCGTCGTGTGCAACGACGGCTTCAGCTCCAGCATCGCCGCGGCGACACTTCGCCGGCTCGGGCTTCGTCGAGCCGCCGATCTCAACGGCGGCTACCGAGCCTGGCGGTCGGCGACCTCCGGCGCCTGACGGCCGGGCCTCGGCGGCCCGCCGTCGACGAGGTCAGCGATCCGGCTCAGACCCAGGGACAGTTCGAGTTGCGGTCGCCGTAGGTGGTGCCGGCGGCGTAGCGGTCGAAGCCGAACGGCTCGAGCTCCCACGGCTTCGTGCCGCCCACGAGCATGTCGGCGGTGAGCTTGCCCACGCCGATCATCTTGAAGCCGTGGTTGGAGTCCGCGATCACGAATGCGTTGTCGGCGACATGATCGAAGATCGGCACATTGTCGGGCGTGAACGCACCGATGCCGCCGTTGCGCCGCTGCTTGAAGTACGGCTCGAGGTTCTCGAAGCGCGTGAAGAGCATGCCGAGGGTCTTGCAGTAGTACTCGGGGAACCAGTCATCGGCCTGGTAGGCGTCGGAGAGGTGGCCGTAGGGCTCGACCTGGGCGGAGTCGCCGATCGGGATCGGGATCGTGCCACCCTGCAGACCCGGCGCACCGACCCGTTCGGCCGCATAGCGGGTGTAGGTGTAGACGTGATCCTGGATCATCTCGCCGTCGTCGCCGTACACCGGCGTGTTCATCAGCTCGACGTGGAGCACCGGGGCGTCCTTGCCGTCGGCGGTGCGGTAGTCGACGCCCGGCGGCATCCAGACCTCGCCCTCGAGCAGACGCCAGTAGGTCCACATGGCGTGGTCGTTCGCGACGTGACCGTCGGGGTAGACGATGTCGAGGGTGTTGGGACCACCGAGCCACTCCCAGTGGCGAGGCGTCCAGGCACCCGCGCCGATGACGACCTGATCGCATTTGATCGTGCCGACAGTGGTCTCGACGCCGGTGACCGAGCCACCGCCCACGCCGCCACCACCGGAGCCCGACGACATCTCGTAGCCGGTGACCTCGGCGCCGTAGACGCGCTGCACGCCCCACTGCTGGCACTTCTGATCGAGGCCCCACATCACCATGTGGGTGCCGGCATAGCCCGAGCGGTGTTCGTGGAGCACGACGTCGCACCTGTCGGTCTTGAAGTCGGGCCAGATCGACGTGAGGAAGCGGTGGGCGTCCTCACCGATGTACAGGTCGCTCGGGTAGCCCGAGTCGATCTGGCTCTGGTTGAGCGTGATGTAGTCGTCGGTCTGGTTCTCCTCGCCGATCGACACGTAGCCGACCTGCTGGAAGCCGAAGTTGACCGGGTCGGACTCCCACACCTCGACGCTGGCTCGCAGGATCGAGTGGAGCGGGCCGGTCATGTACAGGTTGCGGACACAGCCGCAGGCGAGACCGGTCGCACCGGCACCGGGGCCCTGCTTGTCGATCAGGACGACGTCACTGCCCTTGCCCTTGCCGCTCCTCTCGAGCGCCATTGCGAGGTGGTATGCGGTCGACAGGCCGTGGATGCCGGCGCCGACGACGACGTACGTCGCACTCGCCGGCAACGGCGAGACATTGTTGAGCGGAACGACCGGCGGGTTCTGGAGGACGCCGTCGACCTGCTCGGGCAGGGGGCGATCCATGAACGGGTACCACTGGTTGTGACCCCCGGA
>JBCCWI010000173.1:0-7197 GCA_039193795.1 Actinomycetota bacterium
CCGGGTTTCTACCCCGGCGGTTGCAGGTTCGAGTCCTGTCGGGGGTGCCAAGGGTTTTTCTGCTAGATCGAGCACCGTCGGTGGCCTTCACGGTCCCCTCCGCGACATTGGGGGTGGCGCGACCACCCTCCGAGGCGCAAAAATGGACGCTCCGAGGGCTTGGGAGGGACCATGGACAGCGCAGCCTTCTTCGAAGAGACGATGGCTGAGATCGGCGTGACGGTCGGAGGCGACGGCCCCGCCGACGTGCACATCCACGACGACCGGTTCTACAAGCGGGTGTTGCGCGACCGGGAGCTCGGCCTCGGCGAGACGTACCAGGAGGGCTGGTGGAGCGCGAATCGGCTCGACGAGTTCCTGGCCGTCGCCCAGGAGGCGAACCTGCGCGACGTCGTCAAACCGTCGCCGGCGCTGATCAAGCTGATGATCGAGAGCCGACTCGGCAACCGGCAGACCGAGCGCCGGGCCAAGCGCAACGCCCAGGCGCACTACGACATCGGCAACGACCTGTTCGAGCGCATGCTCGACAAGCGGATGATCTACACGTGCGCCTACTGGCGTGACGCCGACGACCTCGACTCCGCCCAGGAGGCCAAGCTCGATCTGATCTGTCGCAAACTCGGGCTGGAGCCCGGCATGCGACTGCTCGACATCGGGTGCGGCTGGGGTGGGTTCGCCCAGTTCGCCGCGACCCGCTACGACGTCCACGTCACCGGCATCAGCCCCGCGATCGAGCAGGTCGAGCTGGCCCGGGCCAACACCGAGGGCCTGCCGGTGCGCATCGAGCAGGCCGATTACCGCGAGATGGAGGGCGAGTTCGATCGCATCACGTCGATCGGCATGATGGAGCACGTCGGCCCGCGCAACCTCGCGGCGTTCTTCGATCGATGCGATCGGCTCCTCGCGGCCGACGGCATGATGCTGCACCACACGATCGGATCCAACGAGTGGCAGACCCACACCGACCCGTGGTTCGACCGCTACATCTTCCCCGGCGGGGTCCTGCCGTCGCTGGGCCAGATCTCACGGGCCGCGGAGAAGGTCTGGTCGATCGAGGACGTGCACAACTTCGGTCCCGACTACGACCGCACCCTGATGGCGTGGCATGCCAACATCAGCGAGCGGTGGGCCGAGATCCCGCACTACGACGAGCACTTCCGTCGCACGTGGGAGTACTACCTGCTCGGGTCGGCGGCCGGCTTCCGGGTGCGGGCGCTGCAGCTATTCCAGGTGGTGTTCACGAAGGCGAAGCAGCGTCATCCCGTGTACCAGGCGGTTCGCTGAACGCCGTCACCACATAGGCGGTGATGATCGGCGCAACCGCTCGGGAGATGTCGAAGAAGTTCCACCACACCTGCCGGGTCATCAGGATGGCCAACAGCACGAAACCCAGCGCGCCCCACGCCAACGGGTTGGGGCGCTGGAACGCCCGGAGTACGAGCAGCGGCATCACGACGACGAGGCCGCCGATCACCGCCAGATCGATCGGATCGTCCAGCCAGTTGCCGAACGCATCGGCCATGCCCCCGAACGGCGCACCGAACTCCTGGACCTCCTGGACCCCGTCGTGGGAGTCGAGCCGCAGCCGGATGTAGCCGGCCCATGCGGCGGCGGTGAGGGCCGGCACCCCACCGAGGAACCACGGGATCCGGCGGTTGACCCAGAGCTGATGACAGCAGACACCGGCCAGGTACAGCAGCATCACCTCGCGAGCCAGAACGGCGGCGACGAACCACCCGATCGCGGCGCGGCCCCGGCGGTCGACGACGGCGAGCGTGCCCCAGACCGCGCAGGCGAACGCGACGATGCCGGCGCCGGAGATGTCGAACTCGAAGACGATCCCCGGGTTGAGCGCGAACGCCAGGCCGAGCCACGGCGATCCCCCGAACCGTTGAGCGAGCCGAGCCGTGCCCGCGGTGCCGAGGGCGATGGCGGCGACGTTGACCAGCGCCATCGACCACAGCACCGCCTCGGGCGGCAGCAGTCCTCCAGCGCCGGCGACGGTCGGGAAGAGCATGCGCTGCGCCCGGTACACCGGCCGATCGAGGTGCACCGCGTGTTTGTCAGGGTCGAGGAAGAACGGATCGAGCGCCTGGAGGAAGAACATCGAGCCGTCGTGGCCGAGCAGGTCGACCGTGGCGACCTCGCGATCGAGTACCTCCTCGACGTGAGCCGTGCGCTCCGCGACGGTGTCGCCCGCACCGAACTTGATCAGGCCGGCGATGTCGCCGTCGTGGCGCAGCAGGGACGCCACCACGATCAACACGCCGATCACGACCGCGACGATCGTGACGTGAGCCGTCGCGGTCGACGGAGATCGCGGGGGAGTCGTCGGGGTCGGTGTGGTCAACATCTCCACAGGTGTTCATCGGCAGCCACGCCGCGCCGCTGAGCCCAAAAAGGCGAACACCGCCGACCCCGAAGGGCCGACGGCGCTCACCTCGTTTGCTCTCTTGTCGCTGCATTCGCAGGATGCCCGCAGCGGTTGCCGCCACCAGCGGCCGCCCGGCCGCTGACCGAGCTACCGCATGGGCGGGTCTGCGGATGCAGCGAAGACTCTGCTCAGTGGAACTGCTCTTCCTCGGTCGAACCCTCGAGGGCGAGGGTCGAGGCGTTGCCACCCGACACGATCGTGGCGATCTGGTCGAAGTAGCCCGCACCCACCTCGCGCTGGTGCTTGACGGCGGTGTAGCCCTCGGCCTCGCGAGCGAACTCGCGCTCTTGGAGGTCGACATAGGCAGTCATGTCCGACTCGGTGTAGCCCTTGCCGATCTCGAAGGCGGCGTAGTTCAAGGCGTGCCAACCCGCGAGGGTGATGAACTGGAACGCGTACCCCATGGCCCCGAGCTCACGCTGGAACTTGGCGATGTCGCTGTCGTCGAGGTGGGCCTTCCAGTTGAACGACGGCGAGCAGTTGTAGCTCAGCATCTGGTCGGGGTACTCGGCCTTGACGGCCTCCGCGAACTCGCGGGCCTGGGCGAGGTCGGGGGTCCCGGTCTCGCACCAGATCAGGTCGGCGTAGGGCGCGTAGGCGATGGCCCGCTTGATCGGCGTCGCCATGCCGGGTTCGGTGTAGTAGAAGCCCTCCGACGAACGCTCGCCGGTGAGGAACTCCTGGTCGCGTTCGTCGACGTCGGTGGTGATGAGGTTCGCGGCCAGGGCGTCGGTGCGGGCCAGCACGATGGTGGGCACGCCGGCGACGTCTGCGGCGAGGCGAGCGGCGTTGAGCGTGGTGATGTGCTGCTGGGTCGGGATCAGGACCTTGCCGCCCATGTGGCCACACTTCTTGGCCGAGCTGAGCTGGTCCTCCCAGTGCACGCCGGCGGCGCCCGACTCGATCATGCCCTTCATGAGCTCGTAGGCGTTGAGCGGGCCGCCGAAGCCGGCCTCGGCGTCGGCCACGATCGGCAGCATGTAGTCGACGTCGGGGTTGCCGTCGGTCTCACTCCACTCGATCTGATCCGCACGACGCAGCGCGTTGTTGATGCGGGCCACGACCGACGGAACCGAGTTGGCCGGATACAGCGACTGGTCGGGGTAGACCTGGCCGGCGAGGTTGGCGTCGCCGGCGACCTGCCAGCCGGAGAGGTAGATGGCGGGAAGGCCGGCCTTGGCGTACTGGATGGCCTGACCGCCGGTCATCGTGCCGAGCGCATGGACATAGTCCATGTCGTTGACCTGCTGCCACAGCTTCTCGGCACCCTGGCGGGCGAGGGTGTACTCGGGGGTCACGGATCCACGAAGGCGGACGACGTCCTCGGCGGTGTAGTCACGGGTCACCCCGTTCCACCGGGGGTTCTCGGCCCAGTCCTTCTTGAGGGCTGCAACCTGTTCGTCGAAGCTCGGGTTCATCTCGGGGGTCTCCTTGGTCTTGGTTCTGGAGGTCGGGGGCCGCTCAGCGGGTGCCGGCGGCTTCGATCGGGAAGAAGGGGATGAGCTCGGGTCGCAAGCTCCACGCGCGCACCAGTGCGGCGGCGCGTTCGAAGCGGCCGTCGGCCCAGGCGGTCTCGCCGAGGGCGTCGCGCAGCTGGGCCGTCTCGTCGGTGATGACGCGATCGAGCAGGTCGTCGTCGACCACGAGGCCGTTGGTGAGCTCGATGCCGTGGCGGCGCCACTGCCAGACGAGCGACCGGCTGAGTTCGGCCATGGCGGTGTCCTCGAGGTGGTCGTCGATGGCCACGGCCCCGACACCACCGAGCCACTCGCCGAGATAGTGGATCGCCGTGCGGATCGCGGCCCGGAGGCCGGCCTCGGTGCGTTCTCCCTGGCTGGTCCGCAGGGTCAGCAGGTCGCTGGCGGTGATGTAGACGTCGTCGCGCTGGACTTCGAGCTGGTTGGCGCGGTAGCTGAGGACTCGATCGAACTCGTGGGTGGCGATGTCGACGATCGAGGCCTGGGCGAGGCGGGTGCCGTCGAAGCCGTCGCCGGCTTCGCGGCGCTTGTCGACCGTGACCTTGCGGACCATCGGCGCGGTTCGGGCCGGGTCGAGCGCGTCGGGGATCACGCCGGACATGCCACCGATGGCGTGGGCGCCGCGGCGGTGGCAGGTCGAGACGAGGAGCTCGGTGAACGCCCGGATGAACGGGGTGGTCGGTCCGAGAGCGGCGATGTCGGGCAGCACCATCGTGTCGTCGTCGGCGAACGTCTTGATCAGGCTGAACAGGTAGTCCCAGTTGCCGGCGTGGAGTGCGGTGATGTGGTCGCGCAGCTCGAACAGGATCTCGTCCATGGCGAACGCCGCGTGGATCGTCTCGATCAGCGCGCTGACCCGGATCGAGCCGGCCGACAGTCCCAGCGTCTCCTCGGTCCAGGTCAGGACCTCGCTCCAGAGGCGGGCGTCGGCTTGGCCCTCGAGCTTGGGCAGGTAGAAGTAGGGGCCGGTGTCGCGGTCGAGTGCCGCTCGGGCGTTGTTGGCCACGCACACGCCGAAGTCGAACAGCGCGGCGGCGATCGGCTGCCCGTCGACGAGGAATGCCGGTTCGTCGAGATGCCATCCACGAGTGCGCACCATCAGCGTGGCGGCGTCGTCGGCGGGTCCGCGCACGTCGTCATCGAACTCGGCGCTGAGGGTGCCGTGGTAGGCGTCGCGCAGGTTCCGCTGGCCGTCGACGACGACGTCCCACGTCGGGACGATCGTGTCTTCGAAGTCGGCCATGTAGACCTGGGCGCCCGAGTTCAGTCCCTCGACCAGCGCATGGCGAGAGACGAGCCCGACGAGTTCGGTCCGGCGGTTGACGAGATCGCGCGGTGCGGGGGCGACGTGCCAGTCGTTGGACCGGATGTAGGCGGTCTCGGGGTTGTACGACGGGCGCACGCCCGACGCATGGAGGCGAGCGTGGGCCTCGAGGAGTTGATCACGCGCGCCGCAGAAGCGGTCGTGGAGTCCGACGACCAGCGCCAGGACGTCGTCGTCGAACACATCGTCGGCCGCAGGGTGGGCGGGGAAGCGCACCCGGGCACGAACGTCGACGGCGGTGTTCACGAACCCGAGGTTGGTCCGCCCGGATGGGAACAACAACAGGTCTTTCGCCCCATTCGCGTCCGCCTGTTTGCATTTTCCGAAAGATCTGACAAAGTTCGGTCCATGGCTGAGGACTTCGATCTGCTGGTGCTCGGACACCGGATCCGCCACGCCCGGCGCCTCAAGGGTGCGACCCTGGCGGAGGTCTCCGAGGCGGTCGGTCGTCCCGTGCCGTACCTTTCCCAGCTGGAGAACGGCAAGGTCGAGCCCAAACTCGGACTGCTCAACGAACTGGCCGACGCCCTCGACACCTCGACCAGCGCCCTGCTCGAACACACGGCCCCCGATCGTCGCGCCCACCTCGAGATCGAGCTCGAACGGGCCCAGCGCGACCCGGCCTATCAGGCGCTCGGTCTCGGGCATCTGAAGCCGTCGGCGAAGGTCCCCGACGAAGCCCTCGAACACCTCGTCGCCCTGTGGGAGACCGTGCGCACCAGCGACGGCCCGGCCGCCGAACGCCCACCCGACCTCGCCGAACGCGCCCGGGCCGCCAACAACGCCCTCCGCAACGAGATGCGCGATCGCAACAACTACTTCGCCGAGATCGAGGCGATCGCCGCCCGGGGGCTCGCCGCCGCCGGCTACAACGGCAGCGGCCCGATCTCGGAGCGGGTCCTCACCGAGCTCGCCAAATGGTGCGGGTTCACCGTCGAACGGGTCAGCCACATCCCGCGGTCGGCGCGCAGCATCACCGACGTCCGCGACAAGATCATCTTCATCCCCGACCGGGGCGGGTTGAAGGTCCGCCAGGCGCGCAGCGTCGTGTTGCAGACCCTCGGCCATTTCGCCCTCGACCATTCCGACACGCGCGACTTCGGCGACTATCTGCGCCAACGCATCGAGTCGAACTACTTCGCCGCCGCGGTCCTCGCCCCCGAGGAACCAGCGGTGGAGTTCCTCCGCGAGGCCGATGGCGCCGAGGACATCTCCGTCGAGGACCTCAAAGAGGTCTTCTACATCTCCTACGAGATGGCCGCGCACCGGTTCACGAACCTGGCGACCGAACACCTCGACATTCCGTGCCACTTCCTGCGCACCGACAGCGAGGGCGTGATCGACAAGGCGTACGAGAACGACGGGGTGGCGTTTCCCGTCGCGATCGACGGGGGGTTCGAGGGCGAGCGGGTGCCGCGTCAGTGGGGGAGCCGCCAGGCCTGGAACGCGACCGGCAGCTTCCTGCTCCACTCGCAGTACACGGTCATGGAAGCCGGCGAGTACTTCGAGACCACCTACATCGAGACCGAGACCGATCGGCACCCGTACGCCATCTCGTTCGGCACACCCGCCGAATTCGCCCACCGGTTCCGCGGCAGCAACACGCTTCGCCGCGAGTACGCCCGCGAGCGCGAGATCGAACCGGATCCGCTGCTGGTCGAGCAGTGGTCGGAGTTCGCCTGGCCGTCGGCCGCCGAGCGCAGCCACGTGCTGTCGGCGCTGCCGCCCTCACAGCGCGAGTTCAGCCCGTTCCCCGGCATCGATCTGATCGACGTCTACCGATTCCTCGAACGCCAGCGTCGTTCCCGCAGAAACTGATCCGCCGACGTCGGCAGGTGGTCGGGTCGGGCGTTCAGCGGCGGAGGACGATGACGTGATCGATCGCCGAGACCGCCGCATGCATGAGATCTCGGCGGTCGCCGTCGAGGGCCAGGACCACCACGTCGGGGCTCACCGACCGG
>JBCCWI010000174.1:0-7164 GCA_039193795.1 Actinomycetota bacterium
CCCGCACGCCCCGGTTGGGGGTCACCTCGCCCACGCGCGCGCGGGCGCCGCCGTCGCCCCACCGGGTCGGGAGTGGCCGGCGCCCGGCGGCGACGCCGGCGACCTGGTCGAGTTCCTGCACCCAACGGCGCGCTGCGTGCTTGCCGATCGAGCCGGCCGCCGTCACCAGCGCCAGGCGCCCGGGCAAGAGGTCGGCCAGTTCCGCGATCTCGGGCGCCTCGAACAGGGCCTCGATCCGCTCGGCGATCGCATCGGCCGCGTCGGTGACCGTGCGGGTCATGCCCGACACGAACCCGAGCCGTTCGAGCAACACCAGCACCGGCACGATCGCCACCCCGAGCCCGGCGGCCGGACCGGCCTCCGGATCGATGGCGACGACGGGCAGGTCCCACTCGGCGGCGGCGGCGCCGAGCGCACCGCCGGAGGTCACGGCGATCACCGTCGCGCCGGCGTCGCGAGCGACCTCCGCGGCGATGACGACCCCTGCGTCGTCGCCCGACGGCGAGACGACCAGCGCCAGCGTGTGTTCGTTGACCCAGGCGGGACATCGGGCACCGGTCGCGACGATCGGCACCTGGGCGCGGAGTTCGCAGATCGCCTCGATCACGTCGCCGGCGACGCGCGAGCCCCCGGTGCCGAGGATCACGACCGAGGCGATGCCCTCGGTCTCGGGAAGGTCGTCGAGGACCGCAGCCGCGACGGCGACGTCGCGCAGCTGGTCGGGCAGATGCCGGACCGTTTCGCGGAGGTCCTCGGTCGCCATGGTCAGTCGCCGAAGGTCAGCGACACCCCGTCGGCCTCGGCCTTGGCGGCGAGGCGTGCATGCTCGTCGGCGTCGACCTCGACGGCCTCGTCGGGCAGCATCACGGGGATGCCCTCGTGGACGCGGTAGGCCCGCTGCAGGCGCGGGTTGTAGAGGGTGTCCTCATCGGAGAAGTACCACAGACCCTGCTTGTCGACCGGGCAGGCGAGGATCTCCAGGAGGCGGGAATCGAGGCTCATGGCGTCAAGTAAACCGCTTCGGACGCCGCATTGTGGGCATCGGCTCACAAAGTGGTGACCGGACTCAGCCGGCGAAGTGGGCGCGGACCTCGTCGACGCGACGGTCGACCTCGTCGGCGTCGGGCGCCTCGAGGTTCAGGCGCAGCAGCGGTTCGGTGTTGCTCGGCCGCAGGTTGAACCACCAGTCGCCGAAGTCGACGGTCAGACCGTCCATGCGGTCCTGTTCGGCGTCGGGGTACGCGGCGGCGACCCGTTCGATCACAGCGGCGGCGTCGGCGACGGTGGTGTTGATCTCGCCGGACGCGGCGTAGCGATCGAGCGAGGACACGAGATCGGCGAGGCCGCCGTCGTGAGCGCTGAGCGCCTCGAGCACGACGAGGGCGGCGATGAGCCCGCTGTCGGCCCGGTAGTTGTCCGAGAAGTAGTAGTGACCGGAGTGCTCGCCGCCGAACAGGGCTCCAGTCTCGGCCATCACCTGCTTGATGAAGGAGTGCCCGACCCGGGTACGCACGGCGGTGCCGCCGTTCTCGGTCACCACCTCCGGCACGGTCTTGGAACAGATGAGGTTGTGCAAGATGGTGGCGCCCGGGTTCTTCTCGAGGATCGAACGGGCGACCATCGCGGTCGTGAGCGAGCCCGAGATCGCACGGGCGGTCTCGTCGACCAGGAAGACGCGGTCGGCGTCACCGTCGAAGGCGAGTCCGATGTCGGCGCCGGTCTCGAGGACACGGGCCATGAGATCGCGCTGATTCTCGGGCTGGATGGGGTCGGCGGGATGGTTCGGGAACGTGCCGTCGAGCTCGGGATACATGTGGTCGAGCTCGAACGGCAGCCCGGCGAACACGGCCGGCACGACCAGCCCGCCCATGCCGTTGGCGGTGTCAGCGACGACCTTCAGCGGCTTCAGCGCGCCCAGGTCGACGAAGGAGTGCACGTGCGCGACGTAGCCCGGAAGCATGTCTTCTTGCCGCCGACCACCGGTCGAGCCGCTGGGGTCGGGCCCGGCGATCGCCATCGCCTTGATCGCGTCGAGACCGGTGTCCTTGCCGATCGGCGCCGCCTTGGCGAGACACATCTTGATGCCGTTGTAGCCGGCCGGGTTGTGCGATGCCGTGAACACCGCACCGGGCAGCTCGAGCACGCCGGACGCGTAGTACATCATGTCGGTGGCACAGAGCCCGACGTCGACGACGTCGACGCCGTGTTCGATCGCACCGTCGCCGAAGGCGGCCGAGAACTCCTCGCCCTCGGGCCGCATGTCGTGACCGACCACGATGGCCCGCTCACCCTTGTCGGCGACGAACCGGGCGAAGGCGCCGCCGATGGCGCGGGCCCCGTCGACCGTGAACTGGTCGGGCACGGTGCCGCGCACGTCGTAGGCCTTGAAGATGGCGTCGAAGTCGGTCATGGCTCTCTTTCCGCCGGGGGGGGGATGACAGATCAGTCGGTCGGGGCTCGCCCGTCGGCGGGCTCGTCCCTGGGTTCCATCATCGGCGCGTCCGCCGAGATCGGGAGGACATCGGGGCCGAGGTCGGGGTAGCCGCGACCGCGGGCGATGCGTCGGATCCGCAAGATGTCGACCACCACGCCGATGCCGTCGCGCACCGCGCGGACCGTCGAGGTCTCGGAGTTGACGACCTCGACCGGGAGTTCGGTCATGGTGAGGCCGTAGCGCTCGACGAGATGGAGGATCTCGATGTCGAAGGCGAAGCCGTCGACGGTGCCGGCCTCGACGACCGCCCGCGCCGCGTCGGAGCGGAAGGCCTTGTACCCGCACTGGGTGTCTCGGTAGTTGCCCAACAACAGGAGGTTGGTGGCCATGTTGACGCCGCGGCTCCCGAACGAGCGCAGAGCCGAGGTGCCGGTCACGGTGTCGGTGTCTTCGTGATGGCGGTTGCCGATGGCGACGTCGTAGCCGGACTCGATCGCGTCGAGGAAGCCGAGGAGCTGATGCGGTGCGTAGGCCAGGTCGGCGTCGGTGAACGCGACCGTGCGGCCCCTGGAGGCCATGACCCCCGCCCGCACCGCTGCGCCCTTTCCCCGGTTGCGGGGTTGCACCACGACCTGGTCGGCCCTCGCGGCGTGCGCCGCCTCGGCGGTGCCATCGGCCGACCCGTCGTCGACCACGACCACCTCGAGTTCGCCGGCGGTGTGGAGCTCGTCGAGCTGGGACCGGATCTCGGCGACGGTGTCGCCGATACGGGCCGACTCGCGGTAGGCCGGCACGACCACCGACAGCCGGTACTCCCCCGGCGCCGGAGGCCGCCGCACCGGCGACGACTGCTCACGACGCACCACCCGGAACAGCACGAGGCGATACGAGGTCAGCCGGACGACCGCCGCGACACCGACGGCGACCGCCTTGGCGACGACGACCGGCCCGCCGATCGTGGTGAAGACGAGCAGATCCACCGACCCGGCGATGACCGCGACGGTGACGAACACCGGCAACTGCCGGATCCAGCGATCGAGACCGTCGCCGCGCAGCGTGTAGCGGTGGTGCAGGATCCGGGCGACGATGGCGGCGAGGGCGAGGCCGAGCAGGTCGGCCGGAACCCGGCCGACCCCGAGCAGGACCAGACCGACGACCACGCCGAGGTCGGTGAGCGTCGCGATGAATCCGGTGACGGCGAACCGACCGACGTCGGGGCGATCACCGTCGCGGGGCAAGACGACGGTCACGCGTCCCCGTCGGTCGACTCGGCGCCGATCGGGTCGACGGGCGGTTCGGCGACCATGCCGACCGCCATCGCGTGCGCGGCCACGAAGGTCTTCGCCGGTTCGACCACGAGCAGGCGGTAGCGAAGCAGCTCCACGAGGTCGGGCAGCGCCGAGAACAGGATCATCACCAGCCCGACGAGCCCCGGCACCCACACGAACAGGGCGAGGACGACGTCCTCGGTCGAGGGATCGAGCACGAGGTGGAGGCCGATGGTGGCGATGACCAGACCCAGACCGGTGAGGAATCGGTAGGCCGCGATCCGGATCAGGGCGCCGGTCTCGGCGACGAGCCGTTCGACCGATTCCGGACGGGCGCGGCCGTGCTGCACCTGGTCGGTCACCAGCGCGCGGTCGGGGAGGCGAACGAGCGGCGAGGCGCCGAAGTCCCAGAGCCGGGCGCCGGTCGGCACCGGGGTGCGCCGAAGCGCGACGAGCCCGGCGATGCCGAGCAGGGTCAACAGGATGCTGAACAGCTCGATGCCCGACCGGCCGTACGTGAGTTCGACCTCGGTGTCGGTCGGGACGACGACCATCAGGTTGGGGGCCACGCGGTAGGGCCCCTCGGCACCCGAGACGGTCCAGTTCGGGAAGTAGCTCGTGCGAACGAGCACCGGCTGACCGATGCGGTCGACCTCGAAGGAGATGCTGAACTCGTCGGTGACGATGTCGGAGACCGCAACCGGTTCGACCGGATCGTCGGGAAGCGCGATCGGCAGCGCGGCCGCCATCGCACGCATCTCGGTCGGGCGATCGGCGTCGCCCTCGATCGCCGCCGCCAGCTCCGGGCTCGCCTCTTCGATCTCGGCGATCGAGGTCCGGGGCCAGGCGTCGGGCCCCGCCTCGGCGATCAACGGCACGTCGTCGGCCTCCCACCACGCCACGGTGGGCACCAGCCACTCTTCGCCGCCGCCCTGCACACCGTCGACGACGACGGGCAGATGGTCGAGGCCGACGACGAGGTCGGCGTCCTCGACGAGGAAGACCACCCACGGGCCGGCGGTGGCGAGCTCGGTCAGCCGGGGCTCGGCCTGGGCCGCCATCACGGCCTCGTCGGTGAACGCCATGTAGTAGCGAACACCGAGATCCTGGAGGTGACCGACGCCATCGGCGACGTCGAGTGGCGAGTACGGCAGGTCGCGCTGCGCCCGAGACGGCGAGGTCGACAGTTCTGACTGGAGCAGAAAGTGGTAGGGCGTGGTCGCCGAGGCTTCGAAGTACAGGCCTTCCATCGACCCGATGCACCCGTCGGTCCAGTGCGGCAACAACATGGGTGCCATCGGCGTGCCGTAGGAGCCGAGGCGCTCGGACTGGTACTCCCACAGCGAGCGGCCACACCCGTGCTCGCGGCCGACCTCGTCCATCGTGGCGACCATCAGCGAGTACTCGGCGTAGGCGGGCTTGGGGTGCTCGGCGGTGCCCTCGTACCCGGCGAAGTTGTGGGCGGCCCAGAGCGGACCGAGATGACGCTCGGTGGTCTGGAAGACGCCGAGCCAGGAGTAGCGGCCCTGATCGTCGACCGACCCACCGGGCAGCGACTGCAGCGTGAGGCCGAAGGCGATGAACACCGTGAGGCTGGCGAGGACCGCCGGCGCGGCCACGAGCCGATCGCGGGTCCGCACGCCGCTGAGCGCGTTCGCCGCGACGCCGAGCAACCGGCCCACCTCGGCCACCGCGATCGCGGCCATCAGGTTGATCGACAGGTAGTAGAAGGGCAGGAGCCGGACGTTCCAGAGCCGACCTTCGGGGAGCAGCAGGAAGGCACCCGCGAAGAACACCGCGGTGAGCGACAGCGCCATCCCGAGCCGGATCCGCCGGATGCCACACAGCACGGCACCGATCACGGCGAGCACGATCAACAGCTGCAGGGGCGGGTCGTTGGTCAGAAAGGTCTGATCCCCGAAGGACCCGCTGCGGTCCCACAGCGCGGCGACGTACCGGCGCTCCTTGCCCCAACCCATGTCGTTGAGCAGGGACCGGTTCCAGAAGAACGGCAGCACCCAGAACGCCGACAACAGCCCGGCGATCGGACCCATCACCGCCAACCACGCGGTGGTGCGGGTGCCTGGACGGACGAGCCAGAGGGCCAGCGTGGCCACGAGCGCGAAGAACGCGGCGAACAGGTGGGTGAGGCCGGCGAGGGCCAGGAGCGCAGCGGCCCAACCACGGTTGCGCCCGGTCTCGAACCCCCGGGCGGCGACGCCGATGTAGAGGACCGCGATGCTCAGGCCGAGGGAGTAGGCGAACTCACCGGCCATCGTCGAGAGCAGGTTGCCGCCGTAGATGTTGTAGCTGCGGTCGAACAAGAAGGGGATGGTGGCGACGGCGAGCAGGGCCGGGCCCGGGAAGGGCAACCCGCCGAGGCGCCCGAGCGCCCAGGCGGCGACCGGCAGGGTGACCATGCCGGCGACGACGACCAGCTTCATCGCCATGCCGTACGGCACCGGCACGACGAGGAGCCAGGCGAGGGCGCCGAGGCCGTAGATCTGGGCCGCCTTGGCCGGGGTGTCGGCGAAGCGGGACCGGGCGGAGATAGCGATGAGGGCGACGACACCGGACGCGAGCACCGGCACGACCGGTCCGCCCCCGACGCCCACGTTGACGATCACGATCATCAGCGACGGGACGATCATGTAGAACGTGAACGCCGGGAAGCCGGCGTACCAGTCCGGCGACCAGCCGGTGAGGCGGAACTCCGGCAACAAGACGTCGCGCAGGTAGGCGGGTGACCACACGTGGGCGCCCATGTCGCCGCCGGTGGGGGTGGTGTCCTCGAACCACAGGTCGGGTTGGACGTTCCACGCCACGAAGAGGGTGGACAGCGCGACGAGCACCACCGTGAACACGGTGCGGCCCGAGACCGGGAGCCCGCCGAAGGGGCCGGGGTCGGGCATCGGCTCGACCGGGAGGTCCGCCCGCAGTTCGGCGGGGTCGACGGGGTCAGCGAGAGGGTGATCGCTCATCGGGGCCCCATGGTGCCACCTGGCGATGCGCTGTCCGCGGCGCTTCGCCGGGTTCGCGTCAGCGACGGAACCGCGGTCGGGGGTTCTCGGGTCGGCCGAGTTCGTGGATGACGCCGTCGAGGGTGGTCAGGCGGCCGTCGCGCAGCCACCACCGCTTGTCGCACTTGCCGCAGCTGCACATCGTCCGTTCGCCGGCGCCGACGTTGATCGTGATGGTGACGAGGGGGGCGCCACAGGCGGGGCAGGCAACTCCGGCGGAAACGGGCATCGATCTCTCACTCTCACTCAGCCGACCACTCTCCGTCGGACCCGAGAGACGATCTGTGAGGAAACGAGCGAGAATCACCACCCAACGTGGTCGGCGTGGTCGAGAGGTCCCGCATCGCCCACTCCGGGTGAGGTGATCACGTGTCTCCCAAAATTTGAGACACGTGACCAGCCTCCACCAGGGTCTTCTCCCGAGCGTCCGCCATCTTGAAAA
>JBCCWI010000175.1:0-7151 GCA_039193795.1 Actinomycetota bacterium
CGCCGCCCTCGGCGCCAACGTCTATGTCCACGTCGACCGCCCCGACCTGCCGATGGCGCTGGCCGAGCTGCACCGTGTCCTCGAGGTGGACGCGCCGGTCGAGCTTCAGCTGTTCGAGGGCGACCAGGATCTGATCGCCCTGCCCGGCGACTCGATGGGTGGACGCCGATTCGCTCGATGGCAGCCCGACCAGCTGCGCACGGTGGTCGAGGGTGCCGGGTTCGCGATCGAACGCTTCGAACGGGTCCAGGGCGCCGTCGACCGGTGGCCGGCGATCGACATCTCGGCTCGACGAGCGCTGACCCTGCCCGACATCGTCGGGCCCGGGATGCGTCTCCTCATCTGTGGACTGAACCCGAGCGTCTACTCCGCCGAGACCCTCGTCGGCTTCGGCCGGCCCGGCAATCGCTTCTGGCCCGCAGCGCTGGCAGCGGGGCTGGCGACCGTCGACCGCGATCCTCGCCACGCCCTCGCACATCACGGAATGGGCATGACCGACCTGGTGAAGCGAGCGACGCCTCGCGCCGACGAGCTGACCACCGACGAGTACCGAGCCGGCCTGGACCGGATCGAGCGCCTCTGCGACTGGCTCCGCCCCGAGGCGGTCTGCTTCGTGGGCCTGGCCGGCTGGCGGGCCGCCGCCGATCGCAAGGCGAAGGCCGGGTGGCAGGACCGCATGCTCGGCCCGTCCGCGGTCTACGTGATGCCGTCGACCAGCGGGCTGAACGCCCACGCCCGCCTCGAGGATCTCACCGAACACCTCGCCACGGCCGCCGCAGGGCCGAGCTAGGCGCTGGGCGTGTCGCACGGTAGTGGAACGCCCGTGGCGAACCTTCCTCGCCTGCGCTCAGTCTGTTCCACAAGCGTGCGACACGGGGGTACGCATCACGAGCGTCGCCGCGGTCGCGGACCCCATTCGTCGTCGTGATGCGCCGCCGACGCCGATTCGAGCAGGACGAAGCGCCGCTTGCTCACGAGGTGGGAGCGAGGCCCTCGATCGCTTCGTCGACGTCGACACCCGGGAAAGGCAGCACGGCGAGCGCCGGGCAGGTCACGCCGGCGTCGATGTAGCGCTGGACGTGGGCTCGGCATTCGTCGTAGGAGCCGTGGATGATCAGGTCGTCGATGACGTCGTCGGGGATCTTCTCGAGCGCTCCCTTGCGATCACCGGCCGCCCACTGTTCCCAGTGCTCGCCGAGGGCGTCGGTGCGGCCCATCCACTCGTGGAACGCCCGGTACACGGGCACGTTGAGATAGGCCGCCGCCGCGAACTTGCCCATGTCGCGGGCGGTCTGGGTGTCAGCGGTCGGGGCGACGAAGAGGCGGGCGGCGATCTCGGCGTTCGGGTTCTCCTCGCGGACGATCGCGCTGACCGTCGCCGCGTTGTCCGCCGAGAGCCAGTTGATGATGGCGCCGTCGCTCTCGCGACCGGCCATCCGCAACATGCCCTCGCGCAGCGCCGCGACCAGGATCGGCACCGGCTGCTCGGGGACCAGGCCCAGGCGGAAGCCCTTCACCTCGAACGTGTCGTAGCTCTCGGTGACCTTCTCTCCGCTCAGGGCGGCCTTCAGGAATCGCACCGTGTCCCGGGTGCGCTTGAACGGTTCGTCGAACGGGATGCCGTTCCACCGCTCCACGATCACGTTCGACGACGAACCGATGCCGGCGACGAAGCGTCCCGGGGCCGCCGACGCGATCCCGGCGACCGTTTGGGCCATCAACGCCGGTCCACGGGTGTACGCGGGCAGGATCGCCGTGCCGAGCCGCATGGAGGGCGTCCAGACCGCACCCAGCGTGAGCGGGGTGATGCCGTCGGCGCCCATCGCCTCCGCGGACCACAGATCGGTGTATCCCGCCTTCTCGAGCCGCTCGTAGCGGTCACGCTGCTGGTGGAGCTGGAGGTCGTCGAAGGGAACGGTCATGCCATAGCGCTGCATGGGCCGCATCCTGGCACCTCGGGCCGGCCATTTCACACGAGGAACCCACTGTCACACCCCCTCGGCATGATTGCTCCATGACCAACCAGCTCCTCCTCATCGACTCCCGCCCCGCCTGGCGCCTCGATCGGGCCACCCGAGCCCAGGGGCTCGAGGGCGTCGCCAACGCCCGCGCCGTGCTGCAAGCCGTCGACGCCAAGCGCGCCGCGGAGCGCGACGCCGACGACACCACGACGGCCGACGCCGCAGCCTCCGGTACGGCGACCGACGACACCGTGATCGACCTCGACGGTGCGCAACAACCCCGACTCCCGCTGCCCGACGCGGCCTGACGTCGCAACCCGCCCCCGCCCCCACCACACTTGAGCGGTGCGCCGCCCTCTCCTGCTCCTCATCTCGTTGTTGACCGTCATCCTGGTCGCCGCCGGCTGCACCGACACCGACGATTCGACCGACACCGAGCCCTCGTCCGACACCGACGATTCGGGCGACACCGAACCCTCGGCCGGTCTCGACGATCTCGCCCGCCCGGCGAGCGACGATTCGACCGACCCGACGGCCCCGACGGCCTCGGCGGCCCCGACGGCGACGATGCCCGACCAGGGCGATCTCGAACCCAACGCGGTCGTCGATCGCGTGGTCGACGGCGACACGATCATCGTCGAGATCGCCGGAGACCGAGAGCGGGTCCGCCTCCTCGGGATCGACACACCCGAATCGGTCGCCGAGAACCGGCCCGACCAGTGTTACGGCGAGGAGTCGGCCGCCTACCTCCGCGCCCTCCTCCCACCCGGCACCGACGTCACCTTGATCCGCGACGTCGAGGCCCGCGACCAGTTCGATCGACTCCTCGCCTACGTCGTGCGGTCGAGCGACCAGCTGTTCATCAACCTCGACCTACTCGAGCAGGGATATGCGGGCGTCCTGATCTACGAGCCCAACAGCTTCTACCGCGACCTATTCGAGTCGGCCGAGGACGCGGCGTTCGCCGGCGACGTCGGACTCTGGGGCGTGTGCGGTGGGCCCGACGTGCCGCTCGATTAGCGTCGGACCGTGTCCCCGCTCACCGAGGCACTCGGCCACGACCCCGACGCCCGACTGCTGATCCTGTCCGCCGACTTGCTCGGCTCGACCCATGCGGCCACGGCCGCCGGCCTCACCGCCCTCCGCGAGGGCTGCGCCACCACCGGCACGCTCATGATGCCGGGCCCGTGGGCCCGCCACGCCGCCGATCGCATCGTCGGCGACCCGACCCTCGACATCGGCATCCACCTCACCCTCAACGCCGAACTCGAGGACTTCCGGTGGGCGCCCCTCACCCACGCGCCCAGCCTGCTCGACGGCGACGGCGGCTTTCCCCGCACCCCTGCCGACCTCTGGGATCACGCCGACATCGACGAGGTGCGCCGCGAATGCCGCGCCCAGGTCGAGCGAGCCAGGAGCTGGGGCGTGCAGCCCACCCACCTGACCACCCACCTGTCCGCGCTCCAGCAACGGCCGGAGTTCTTCGACGTGTTGCTCGACATCGCATGCGACACCGAACTCCCGGTCCGCTTGGAGTCGGCGAGCGCCGAGGGCGACGCCGGCTTCCCGTTCCGTCGCCTCGCCGCCGAGGAAGGGGTGCTGATGCCCGACCACTTCCGGCTGGTGCGGGGCGGCGCACGATCCCACCTCGATCAGGTGCTGGCCGACCTGCCGAGCGGTGTCACCGAGGTCGCGTTCGCGCCGGCGCTGGCCGCCGAGGAGATCCGGGCGATCGATCCCGGCGCGGCCGGCCGATTCGACGACCTGGCCGTCCTCACCGATCGCACGCTGGAGGAGCGCCTCGACCGTCTCGGCGTGGTGCGCACCGGCTACGCCGCACTCCGCGACGCCCAGCGAGCCCGGCGCTGACCGAACGCGCAGCAGCGCTGAAGAACCGCCGGCGCCGGCTCAGCTCTCGGCGAGCGCCGCGAGCACGGAAGCTCGCAGGTCGCGCAGGTCGAGCAACCACGTCTTGTGATCGCCTTCGACCTTGAACGAGGCGTCCATGAACGCCGCGTCGGGCGTCTTGCGGCCCTCGAGCACGTCCAGAGCGGCGTCGTAGCTCGCCGAGATCACCGCGGTCGGATCTGCGGCCTTGCCCGAGGCGAGGTCGGTCACGACCCCGCCGTCGATCACCGCGTGGAACGTGACCTTGCCGTCCGGCGTGGACGACACGACGTACTGCACGACCGCATCGATGTCGCCGGCCGACGGCAGCGCCGCCAGGACCGGCGCGACCCGATCGAACCACGCAGGGGTGAAGGCGTCGCTCACGACTGCACCGGCACCGGACGGACCCCGGCGAACAGATCGTCCTCGACCTCGGCGTTGGCCCTGGCCTCGCTCTGCGCACCCGCGATCTGCATGTAGTCGTCCCACGGGTGGATCTGTTCGTCGACCTCGGCGGGCAGGCCGAACCAGAACTTCGACTCCGGGTCGATCTGGGTGGCATGCGCGAGCAGGCCCTCGCGGCGAGCGCTCGTGAACCCGTCGATCGACACCTTGGCGGTGATGCGATCGTCCTGATCGGGGCGCTCGAACCACTTCTCGTCGTAGGGCGACTCGAGGCCGTGCTCGAGGAAGGCCTCGTGGCGAGCCTGCAGCCGAGCCCGAGACCACATCGACGCATAGATCTTGGAGACCGACCACGCCGCACCGAGGTCGGGGCGATGATCGGGGTCGGCGGCGCGCTCGACCGCCGGCATGGTGATGTCCCAGACCCGGAGGTGGTCGGGGTGCTGGTAGTTCCCCTGATCCTCCGGGTAGGTCACGATCACCTGCGGGCGCTCGCTGCGCAGGATGGCGACGAGGCGGTCGACGGCCTCGTCGAGCGGAGCGACGGCGAAGCAGTCCGGATGGAAGTTGGCCTCGCTCTCGGGCATGCCGGAGTCGCGGTAGCCCAGCATGTGGACGGTGTCGTAGCCGATGATCTCGGTCGCCCGGGCGAGCTCTTCGCGGCGGACCTCGCCGAGGTTCTCGACCACCTCCGGGCGATCCATCGCCGGGTTCAGGATCTCGCCTTCCTCACCGCCCGTGCAGCAGACCAACACGGTGTGAACACCTTCGGCCTGGTAGCGGGCGATGGTGCCGGCCCCCTTCGACGCCTCGTCGTCGGGGTGCGCATGCACGGTCAGGATGCAGAGCGGCTCGGTCATGGGTTGACGATACTCAGCAGACCGACTCAGGAGACCGTCCCGACCGGTTCGAGTTCGATCTCCCCGTCGCCGTCGGGGTCGACGATGCGCCACCCGCAACGCATGGCGAGAAACGCCCGTCCTTCGTCGGGGCCGCTGGCGATCAACTCGTCGCCCGGGAGCAGCCGCACCCGGCCGCCCGGGCGGTACAGGTACCCGCCGCCGCGTCGGATCGCGAGCACCGTGAACCCGGGCTCGATGTTGAGTCGGAGCTCCGCCAACGTCGTGCCGTCGGCCTCGCTGCCCGCGGCGACCGGGAAGTTGACCACGACCTCGTCGCTGTCCCCCAGCGCGATGCCGAGGATCGGGTGGACGTCCTCGCGTTGCTCGATGAGCCACACCATCGCCTGCGCCTGATCGCCGATGTCCTCGGCGGCCTGGGCGAGCTGCAGCAGCCCCCGCAACGGCGACGGGTCGGGCTTGCCGCCTGCCGCCCGCAGTACCCAGAGCTCCAGCCGGTCCTTCATCTCGTCGAGCCGATCCTCGAGCTGGCGCACCTCGGCGGCCAGCCCCTGATCGCCGAGCACGAGCGCGGAGTAGGCGAGCCCGACCGCGACCTCGGACAGATTCTTCATCTCGACCAGGACGTCGACCGCCCGATCGAGATCGGTGGCGAACGGGTCGTCGCTGATCACCGGCGGCGTCCACTTCTCGGCGGCGGCCAGCTCCCGGAGCCGGGTGATGCCGTCGGGCGATCCCCGCAGGAAGAGGGCGTCACCGGGCATCACGATGAGGTCGCCGTCGACGTCGGTGATCCACTGGCGTTCCCGTCGCACCGCCATCACCCGCATCCCGGTCTGCACCGGCAGCTCGTGCACCGAGAGCGGCCGATGGGCGAGGTGGCTGCCGTCGGACACCAACACCCGGTGACTGATCTCCTCCGCCTGCGAGAGATCGGCGACCAGTTCCGCCGGGATGCCGACCTTGTGGGTCACGATGCGGGCGATGTCGACCGCGTCGTTGGCCATGCGTTCGATGGCGGAGATCACCTGCAACACCGACGACATGCCCTCGGCTTCGCGCGGGTTGCGGACGGCGAGGATGCAGATGCCGCGCATGTCCTGGATCAGCTCGCTCAGCGTCTCCTCGAGCCCGCCGACCTCCTCGGCCATGTCCGGGTCGCCGAAGTACAGCGCCGCATAGGCGAGGTCGATCATCAGCTCGGAGCTGTCCTTCGCTTCGGCCAGCATCTCCCGCAGGTTTCGGGGTCTGTCGTCCATCGGGTCTCTCCAGTGGGGATCAGGGAATCATGCAACGCCCAGAGCGACGAGGGCGAGGATCAGGGTGAAGGCACCGACGAAGTCGAGCGACGACGTCACCATCGGAATGCCGTAGGTGTCGGGATCGAGTCCGAATCGGATGGCGAACACGGTCGTGTAGTAGGCGACGACCACGACCGCGATCGACGCCAGGACGCCCCCGAGCACGGCGACACCGACCAGCTGGGCCACACCGGGGCTGGCCTGATCGGTGAGCAGGCCACCCACCTCGGCCACCACACCGGCGATCGCGAAGATTGGGAGGCACAGCGAGAACATCATCAACACGTCGCCACCGGCCTGCCCTCGAGGCAGCGCGCCAGGTCGGATCAGACCCAGGTGGAGCTTGGTCGCGAGCCGACTCGACAAGACCCCACCGAGGGCGCCGGCCGTGCCGAGAAAGCCCGGAAGCAGGATCAACAGCACCGGATACTCGATGAAGTCGTCGAGTCGTTTCTCGATCGTGATCCCGGCGATCAGGTCGAGGATGCCGGCCACGGTCAGGATCGGGAGCGACTCACGGATCACCGACCGCAGGATCGTGTGGTCCGTGCGCAGCGCCCAGAGGACGCCGAGCACCGACACGACCGACACGATCGCCGCGATCGACACGGTCACGCCGCCGACGTCGGCGAGGGCGGCGGCCCACACGAGTGCGGGCAAGGTGATGACGTCGCCCGTTGCGGTCACGAGCGGTGCGACGACGTTGTCGAGATCCCACCCGTAGCGCACCGACC
>JBCCWI010000176.1:0-7110 GCA_039193795.1 Actinomycetota bacterium
GGACTGGCATCTACTCACGGCAGGCGGATTCGTCGCCATCGTCGTCCCGCTCGTCGTGTTCTTCGCCCTCCAGCGCTACTTCGTTCGCGGCCTCACTGCGGGATCGGTGAAGGGATGAGCCGGACGAGCGAGCAGCGACCGAGTCCACCGTCCGACCCGCCGGCGGGTCGGGAGATGACGGGCTCCCGACCTCGCGTCGGGACCCGCTGGGTGACCGCCATTCCGACCGCGCTCTGGGGCTACGCCAGCCTGCGAGCTCTGGCGTTCGCGGCACCTGCGTGGTCGGAAGGTGGCCGCATCGGACTCGGCGCGATCGCGATCGCCGCGCTGTTCTTCCAGGTCGTGCGGCGTCGCAGCCGCCGCGCCTGGCAGTGGCTCCTGTTCCTCGACATCCTCTCCGCGGCGCTGCTCGCCGCCGCCTGGTCGACCAACACGGGGGCCGCCGTCGCGGCGCCGGTTCTCGCGCTCCTCGCTCTCGGCTGTCTGGTACTTCCGTCGTCGCGCGGGTACGTCGACGCGTGATCTCGACCCTCCTGGCCGCAGACTCGTCGTCGATCGCCGTGTCGTCCCGGAACTCGCACATGTCCGGCACGTCCGACGCGAGCCGTGCTGCGAGCCGTGCTCCGCTGCGCGCCGCCGTGCACCTCACGCCACCGATCGGATGGATGAACGACCCGAACGGTCTGTGTCGAGTGGACGGACGTTGGCACGTCTTCTACCAACACGACCCGACCAGCGATCACCACGGCCCCATGCACTGGGGTCACGCATCGAGCTCCGACCTCGTCCAGTGGTCCCACCACCCCGTTGCCCTGGCGCCCGATGAGCTCGGTGTGGCCTTCAGTGGTTCGGTCGTGATCGACCACGGCGACTCGGCCGGCTTCGGCGACGATGCGATGGTCGCGGTGTTCACTCACCATCGCGACACCGCGACCGGACAGCGCCAGTCACAGTCCCTGGCCTTCAGCGTCGACGGCGGCGAGTCGTGGACGAAGTTCGACGGCAACCCGGTGCTCGACACCGGCGACGCCGACGCCCGCGATCCGCACGTGATCCGGTTCGAACACGAGCGAGCCGACGGCCACTGGGCCATGTCGCTCGCGGTCGGCGATCGGATCGACTTCTTTCGCTCGACCGACCTTCGCCACTGGACCGCATCGGGATCGTTCTCCGATCCCCGGATCGACAGCAACGTCTGGGAGTGCCCGAACCTCTGCCGCATCGAGGATCCGGACGGCGGGATCGTGTGGCTCCTGACGTTCTCACTGGCCGACGGTGGTTCCCACGGGCACGGAGCAACCTTCGGCGTCATCGGCGACTTCGACGGGTCGGAGTTCGCTCCCAGGAGCGAACCGGCACTCCTCGACGGGGGGCCCGACTTCTATGCGGCACAGACCTTCCACGGCGTTCCGGGACCACCCGTGGCGATGGCGTGGCTGGGCAGCTGGCGATACGCCAAGACGCAGCCCTCGGTCGGCCGCCGAGGTGTGCTGTCGCTCGCCCGATCGCTCTCGCTCGTCGCCGGATCGGAGGCCACGGCCGACGGGACGATCACGTCGACGCCCTTGCTGGGACGACGCCTCGAACGGGGCGCACCGATCGCCGCGTCGACGTGGTCGAGTGCGACGCGTCGCGCTCTGCACATCGAGGCGCGCGGAGCGATCGAGACCACGATCACCGGTGAGCACGGCCCACTCGCGACGATTCGCACGTCTCGCGACGACGTCGAGCTCGTCCGCCACGACGACCTCGGTTCCGGCCTCGACCAGAGGTTCCGTCGTCCCCTCCGCGCCACCGACGAGCATCGAATCGTCCTCGATCACGGGACCATCGAGGTGTTCGCCGACCGCGGTCGGGCGCCGATCAGCGCACTCATCTTTCCCGGAATGGAGTGGAGCGTGTCGGTCGACGGCGACGCTCGACTCACCGAGCTGTGACCCACGGTCCGAACCGTCCGGCCCACGACAACCGATCAGAACCACACACGAACAGAGAGGAGACGTCGACATGGCCACTGTCACGTTGGACAACATCAACAAGGTGTATGAGAACGGGTTTCATGCGATTCATGATTTGTCGATCGACATCGACGATGGTGAGTTCTTGGTGTTGGTGGGTCCGTCGGGGTGCGGCAAGTCGACCGCGTTGCGGATGATCGCGGGTCTCGAGACCATCACTGGTGGGGAGATGAAGATCGGTGAGAAGGTCGTCAACGATGTCGAGCCGAAAGATCGCGACATCGCGATGGTGTTCCAGAACTATGCGCTGTATCCGCACATGAGCGTGTACGACAACATCGGGTTCGCGCTCAAGTTGGCCAAGGTGCCCAAGGAGGAGATCGATCGGCGGGTGCGTCAGGCGTCGAAGATCTTGGAGTTGGACGCGAACTTGGATCGCAAGCCGGGTCAGTTGTCGGGTGGTCAGCGTCAGCGGGTGGCGATGGGTCGAGCGATCGTGCGTCAGCCGGCGGCGTTCTTGATGGATGAGCCGTTGTCGAACCTCGACGCGAAGCTGCGGGTGCAGATGCGCGCCGAGATTTCGAAGCTGCAGAAGCGCCTCAAGACCACCACCGTCTACGTCACCCACGACCAGGTGGAGGCGATGACCATGGGGGACCGCATCGCCATCCTTCGGGACGGCGATCTGCAGCAGGTCGGCACCCCCCTCGACATCTACCGCGCGCCGGCCAATACCTTCGTCGCCACCTTCATCGGCACGCCGCCGATGAACCTTCTCGACGCCGAAGTCCAGAACGGACGGGTCTCCGGCCATGGCTTCGACCTGCCGCTCCCGGACGAGCTCGCAGAAAGGACCACCGGCACCGGTCATAAATTGGTGATCGGCCTGCGCCCCGAGCACCTCAGGTTGGACGACGGGCCTCCGGAGGTCGCCGCCCCGGTCCACCTCGAAGTGGAGGTCGTCGAACCCCTCGGGCACGAGACCTTGGTGCACGGCAGGATCGCCGGGGGACCGCTGGTCACCGCCATCGCCCCGGCCCATTTCGCCGCCGACGCCGGCGCCAGGGTCGAGCTCTCGGCCCGGGTGAACGAGATGCACCTCTTCGACGCCGGCACCCGCGACCGCCTCTGAGCTGGACCGGTCCAGGAATCCGAATCCATATCGCTCCCCCGCTACCCCACCGAGCACCCCATAGATTGGAGACTTCGATGCCACGACAAGCTAATACCCGCTTCGCGCCGCGCCTCCTCATCGTGGCCGCCTTCTTCTCCCTGATCGCCGCGCCGGTGATGGCGCAGGTCGAGCTGGTGGTTTGGCACGGCTACCGCGGCGGTGAAAAGGACGCCTTCGGCAAAGTCGTCGACGCCTACAACGCGAGCATGGCCGGCAAGGTCAAGGTCAAGACCCTGGCGGTGCCCTACGACGCCTATCCGGACAAGATCACCGCCGCCGTGCCGCGGGGCAAGGGCCCGGATGTCTTCATCTTCGCCCAGGATCGCCTCGGCGGCTGGGTCGAGGCGGGCAACACCATCGAGCCGATCGACTTTTACCTCGACGACGATCTCATCGCCCGCTTCATCGACTCCACGATGGAGGCCATGACCTACCAGGGCACGGTCTACGGCCTGCCGCTGAACTACAAGGTCATCACCCAGATCTACAACAAGAAGCTGATCGAGAACCCGCCCAAGACCTCGGCGGAGCTGGTGGCGACGGCGGGCAAGCTGACCGACAAGGCGGTCGGCAAGTTCGGCCTCGCCTACCCGTACAACGACGTTTACTACCACGCCGCCTTGATGAACGCCTTCGGCGGCGGAGTCTTCGACGGCAAGCGCAAGCCGATCCTCGACCAGGCGCCGAACGTCCAGGCCCTCGAGTACATGATGAAGTGGTTCCAGAAGGACGGCATCCTGCCCGCCGAGCCCTCCACCGCCCTCATCACGTCCCTCTTCAACGAAGGCAAGGCGGCCATCGTCTTCTCCGGTCCGTGGTTCCTCGGCGAAGTCGCCGACGGCGTCGACTACGGCCTGGCGCCGCTGCCGACGATCGACGAGACTGGCCAGCCGATGAAGCCGTGGATGACGGTCGAGGGCGCCTACGTCGCGGAACCGTCCAAGCACAAGGACGAGGCCTTCGATTTCGTCGTCTACCTCACGAGCGTCGAGGCCGCCAAGGTCCTGGCCCTCGAAGGTCGCCAGACGCCGGCCAACAAAGCGGTCTACGACGAGGCCGAGGTGCAGCGGGACGAAACCCTGCAGGCATTCCGCGCCCAGGTGGCGGCGGCGGTGCCGATGCCCAACGTGCCCGAGATGACGATGATGTGGTCGCCGGCCACCACCGCCATGAATCTCATCGTCAAGGGCACCTCCAGCCCCGCCGCCGCCATGGAGCGCGCCCAGGAAGAGGTCAAGGAGCGGATCCAGGCGCTGCGCCGCTGAACCGCCCTACCTAGCCGTCGAAGTTGATCCCGCCGTACCCGTAGCGAAAGGGGATGCATCGTGAAATTCGCCGAAGCGACGCCGGCCCGGCTGGCCGCGGGCCTGGCCCTGGGACTCCTGCTGCTGGTCGCCGCCGGTCAGTTCTACCTCGGTCGCTCCGTCCAGACCTTCGGTGATGCGGCGGCGGCGCGTACGGCCCTGGTCAGCGTCGGGGCGCTCTCCGAGGCGATCGAGTCCTCCGGCCTCGAAAGCCCCGAGCTACCGACCGCCGTCGAGCGCTACGACAGCGCCAACGACGCCGTCGAGTCGATCCGCGTCATCCACCTCAAGCAGCGACGCCTGGTGGCTTCGACGGCGCCGGAGGACGCGGGGGACCGGGCGGCGCCGCGGCGCCTGAAGCGGGACGAGAAGCCGTACTTCGACCTCGGCCAATCCCTCCGCGCCAACGTCGAATCGAACGAGCAGGAAGGTCGTAAGTGGAAGGAAGAGATCTCGATCGAAACGGCCGCGGACCGCAGGGCCGAGCAGGAGGCCGACGACGACGCGGGCGGTGAGACCGTGGATGCCGGCCCCTCCGAAGTTGCTGCCGGCGGCGATCCGGCCGAGATCGACACCTCCCTCTACCTCGCCGCCCCACTCGAAGCCGACGGCGAGATCGTCGGCACGGTGCTGCTCCGGGCGCGTCCCGAGGGCGCCGCCATCCCGGCGGCGGGTTTCGGCCCCGGCGCCCTGCTCCTCTGCCTGCTGCCGGCCGCCCTGCTGCTGCTGATCTCCCGCTTTGTGACCCACCGGGCGATGCTGGCGGCCATCGCCGGCGTGCTCTTCGTGGCGGCGGTGGTCGTCTACGTCGGGTCCGCCCGCTCGACGCTGCTCGACGGACGGCAAGCGGTCGAGACGGTGATGTCGGAGCGGCTCGGTGGCGAAGCGGAGCGCGTCGCCGAGGCCCTCGGGCTCGACGCCTCGGAGACCTGGCAGTGGGATATGGACCTCTTCCGTCAACCCCTCGGCCTGCAGACCGAAACGGGGATCGACGGGGCCAAGCTGCAGGGGGAGCTCGCGAGCCAGACGGACGCCCTCTCGAAGCTGCTCGGCTTCAGCGGCCTGGTCGCGCTTTGGATCGCCGCCTTCGTCGGCCTCGGCGGCGCCCACCGCACCGCCCACACGCTCTACACCTACCGCGAAGCCTACGCCTACGTGTTGCCGGCCATGTTCGGCATGCTGCTGCTGGTCTTCCTGCCCTTCCTCTACGGCGTCACCCTCGCCTTCACCAACCAGAGCATCTACACCAGCGACCAGTCCATCGCCGAGACCTGGGTCGGCCTCGAGAACTTCGTCGAGATCCTGACCGATTTCGAGATCGTCCGCGAGACCGACCAGGGCCGGCAGGTGAACTACGGCAACTTCTACTGGACCCTCGGCTTCACGATCGTCTGGACGGTGGTCAACGTCGGCGTCGGCGTCTCCCTCGGCTTGATGCTGGCGATCATCCTGAACACCAAGGGGCTTCACATCCGCGGCGTCTACCGCGTGCTCCTGATCCTGCCGTGGGCGATGCCGAACTACATCACGGCGCTGATCTGGAAGGGCATGTTCCACTCCCAATTCGGCGTCATCAACCAGATGGTTCAGATGTTCGGGGGCTCGGCGGTGTCGTGGTTCGATACCCCCTTCACGTCGTTCATCACGGTGCTGTCGACCAACGGCTGGCTGAGCTTCCCGTTCATGATGGTGATCTGCCTCGGCGCCCTGCAGTCGATCCCTTCCGACCTCTACGAGGCCGCCCGCGTCGACGGCGCGTCGCGCTGGCAGCAATTCCGTTCGATCACGTTGCCATCCCTCAAACCGGCTCTGGTGCCGGCGGTGATCCTGTCGGTGGTGTGGACGTTCAACATGTTCAACATCATCTACCTCGTCTCCGAGGGTGAGCCCGGCGGATCGACGGAAATCCTCATCACCGAAGCCTACAAGATCGCCTTCGAGCAGTACCGCTACGGCTTCGCCGCGGCCTACTCGATGCTGATCTTCGTGATCCTGCTCATCTACGGGATCTGGCAGAACCGTGCGAGCAAAGCCACGGAGGGCGTATGAGCAAAAAAGTGACCGGTGAGGTGTCCCATTGGCCGCTGCACCTCTTCCTGCTCTTCTTCACCGCCGCCACGATCTATCCGATCCTGTGGGTGCTGACCATCGCCTTCTCCGGCGAACAGGCCCTGGCGATCGTCGACCTGCCGCCGGATCCGAGCTTGATGGACCGGCTGCGGGCGATCGTCCCGTGGCCGCAGACGATGTCCTTGTCGAACTTCGTCTCGGTGATGACGGACCAGCCCTTCGCGCGCTGGATTCTGAACAGCGCCGTGATCGCGGCGGCCACCACCGTCGCCGGCGTCTTCCTCGCCACGACGGCGGGCTACGCCTTTTCCCGCTTTCGTTTCCCCGGGCGCGAGGCGGGGCTCATGTCCTTCCTCGTCTCCCAGATGTTCCCCGGCACCCTGATGCTGATCCCGCTCTACATCATCGTCGTGCAGTGGCTCGGCCTCGGTTCGACGTGGATCGGCCTAATCCTGATTTATACCACCACGGCGATCCCCTTTTGCGTGTGGATGCTCAAGGGCTACTTCGACACCATCCCCAGGGAGCTCGAGGAATCGGCCCGCATCGACGGCGCCTCGACGAGTCAGATTTTCTTCCGCATCATCCTGCCGCTGGCCAAACC
>JBCCWI010000177.1:0-7087 GCA_039193795.1 Actinomycetota bacterium
CCAGGTGACCAACCCGCCGCTCGACGCGATCCGCGAGGAGATCATCACCTCGTTGTTCGCCCGGGTCGGCCCCGAGGGCAACCTGTTCGACCCGGTGCCCGAGTCGTGCCGCACCATCCATCTCGACAACCCGGTCATCACCGACGCCGAGCTGGCGCGGATCGTCGCCCTCGACGGCAACGACGGTCCGGGCGGGTTCCGCACCGCCGTGCTCGGCGCTCGCTTCGATGCGGCGGGCGGCGGCGACGCGCTGGCGGAGGGCATCGCCCGGCTGCGCGACGCGGCCGACGCGGCGATCGCGGACGGTGCGACCGTGCTGGTGATCTCGGACCGGGGGAGTGGCCTCGAAGACAGCCCAATCCCATCGCTGCTCGCCTGCAGTGCCGTGCATCACCACCTCGTCCGCAACAAGACCCGCACCCAGGTCGGTCTCGTCATCGAGGCCGGTGACGTGCGCGAAGTGCACCACATCGGCACCCTGCTGGGGTACGGCGCCAACGGCATCAACCCCTACCTCGCCTTCGCCACCATCGACGCGATGATCGCGAACGACGAGTTCGGTCTCGGTGGCCTCGACCCGGCCACGACCCACCAGAACTTCATCAAGGCGGCCGGGCTCGGGATCCTGAAGATCATGTCCAAGATGGGCATCTCCACGGTCGCCTCCTACACCGGTTCGCAGATCTTCGAGGCGATCGGCCTCTCCAACGAGGTCGTCGACGAGTACTTCACCGGCACGGTGAGCCGGCTGGGTGGCGTGGGGCTCGACGTCCTCGCCGAGGCGGTCAAGGAGCGCCAGGCGAAGGCCTTCCCCGAGAACCCGACCGAACGAGCGCACCGGACCCTCGAGGTCGGCGGCCAGTACCAGTGGCGTCGCGAAGGCGAGTACCACCTGTTCAACCCCGACACCGTCTTCAAGCTGCAGCACGCCACCCGGCAGGGCCGCTACGACATCTTCAAGGAGTACACGAACCTCATCGACGACCAGTCCGAGCGGCTGGGCACGCTGCGGGGGCTCTTCAAGTTCCGGACCGGCGAGCGGCCATCGATCCCGATCGAGGACGTCGAACCCGCCGAGAACATCCTCATGCGGTTCTCGACCGGCGCGATGAGCTACGGCTCGATCTCCGCCGAAGCCCACGAGACGCTTGCGATCGCCATGAATCGGCTCGGCGCCAAATCGAACACCGGCGAGGGCGGCGAGGACGCTGAGCGTTTCACCCCCGACGAGAACGGCGATCTGCGACGTTCGGCGATCAAGCAGGCCGCGTCGGGCCGCTTCGGCGTCACCAGCGAGTACCTGGTCAACGCCGACGACATCCAGATCAAGATGGCGCAGGGTGCGAAGCCCGGTGAGGGCGGCCAGCTGCCGGGCCACAAGGTGTATCCCTGGATCGCCAAGACCCGGCACTCGACGCCCGGAGTCGGTCTCATCAGCCCGCCACCGCACCACGACATCTACTCCATCGAAGATCTCGCCCAGCTGATCCACGACCTCAAGAACGCCAACCCGAAGGCCCGGATCCACGTGAAGCTCGTGGCCGAGGTCGGGGTCGGCACCGTCGCCGCCGGCGTCTCCAAGGCCCACGCCGACGTGGTGCTGATCTCGGGTCACGACGGCGGCACCGGCGCCTCACCCCAGACCTCGATCAAGCACGCCGGCGCACCGTGGGAGCTCGGACTGGCCGAGACCCAGCAGACCCTGCTCCTCAACGACCTGCGCGACCGCATCGTCGTGCAGGCCGACGGGCAACTCAAGACCGGTCGTGACGTCATGATCGCCGCCCTGCTCGGCGCCGAAGAGTTCGGCTTCGCCACCGCCCCACTGGTCGTGATGGGCTGCATCATGATGCGGGTCTGTCACCTCGACACCTGCCCGGTGGGCGTCGCGACCCAGAATCCCGAGCTGCGGGCCAAGTTCTCCGGTCAGCCGGAGTTCGTCGAGAACTTCTTCGAGTTCATCGCCGAAGAGGTCCGCGAACTGCTCGCCGAGCTGGGGTTCCGTTCCCTCGACGAAGCGATCGGCCAGGTCGAGATGCTCGACACCACCGACGCCGTCGAGCACTGGAAGGCCGACGGCCTCGACCTCTCGCCGATCCTCCACCTGCCCGAGATCGCCCGAGAGGCCCGCCGTCACCAGTGGAAGGACCAGGACCACGGCCTCGAGCTGGCACTCGACCAGACCCTGATCCGGTGCGCCGAGGGCGCGATCGCCGACGGGCGCCCGGTCACGATCGACACCCCGATCCGCAATGTCAACCGCACCGTCGGCACACTGCTCGGCTTCGAGGTCACGCGAGCGCACGGCGGGGCGGGGCTCCCCGACGACACCATCGTCGTCAACCTCACCGGTTCAGCCGGCAACAGCCTCGGCGCCTTCGTTCCCAAGGGCATCACCCTTCGCCTGCAGGGCGACGCCAACGACTATGTGGGCAAGGGGCTCTCCGGCGGCCGGATCGTCGTGCGGCCTCCGGAGGAAGCCACCTTCGTCGCCGAGGAGAACGTGATCGCCGGCAATGTGATCGGCTACGGCGCGACCGACGGCGAGCTGTTCCTGCGCGGCGTCGTCGGCGAACGCTTCTGTGTCCGCAACTCGGGGGCGATCGCCGTCGTCGAGGGCGTCGGTGACCATGCGTGCGAGTACATGACCGGCGGTCGGGCCGTCATCCTCGGTCCGGTCGGCCGCAACATCGCGGCGGGAATGTCGGGCGGCATCGCCTTCATCCACGATCCCGACGGGGTGGTCCCGAGGCGGACCAACCACGAGATGGTGTCGCTGGAGATCCCCGACGCCGACGACGCCGAATGGCTGCACGAACGGGTCGCGATGCATCTGCGCGAGACCGGAAGTGCGGTCGCCGAGCGGCTGCTCGCGGATTGGGAGACGAGCCTGGCGTCGTTCGTCAAGGTGATGCCGACCGACTTCAAGCGGGTGCTCGAGGCAGCAGCAGCGGCCCGGGCCGAAGGCCGCGACGAGACCGAGGCGGTCATGGCCGCCGCCCGAAGCTGAGGACGAAGGGAGACGATCATGGCTGATCCACGAGGCTTTCTGAATCACGACCGGGAGCTCCCGGCCCACCGCCCGGTGCCCGTCCGCCTCCGGGACTGGAAAGAGGTCTACGAGGAGTTCCCCGAGGACAAGCTGCGCACACAGGCGAGCCGCTGCATGGACTGCGGGATCCCGTTCTGCAACAACGGGTGCCCCCTGGGCAACATCATCCCGGACTGGAACGACCTGACGTATCGGGGCCTGTGGCGCGATGCGATCGATCGCCTGCACGCCACCAACAACTTCCCGGAGTTCACCGGTCGTCTGTGCCCGGCGCCCTGTGAGGCGGCGTGCGTGCTCGGCATCCACGAGCCGCCGGTGACGATCAAGCGAATCGAGGTCGAGATCATCGACCGGGCGTGGGACGAAGGGTGGGTCGTCCCGGTGCCGCCCGCGGTCCGCACCGGCAAGAAGGTCGCGGTCGTCGGGTCGGGACCGGCCGGTCTCGCCGCCGCCCAGCAGCTCACGCGTGCCGGCCACGACGTCGTCGTCTACGAGCGCGCCGACCGCATCGGGGGTCTGCTGCGCTACGGCATCCCCGAGTTCAAGATGGAGAAGCGACACCTCGACCGCCGGCTGGCCCAGATGGAGGCCGAAGGCACCGAGTTCCGCACGAACGTGGACGTCGGGGTCGACGTCACCGCCGACGAACTGCGGGCCGAGTACGACTCCGTGGTGCTGTGCTGTGGTGCCACCCAGGCACGCGACCTGCCGATCGAGGGCCGCGAGTTCCGGGGGATCCATCAGGCGATGGAGTTCCTGCCCTGGGCCAACAAGGTCCAGGAGGGTGATCTCGCGGAGTCACCGATCCACGCCGGCGACAAGGACGTCATCATCATCGGCGGCGGCGACACCGGGGCCGACTGCCTCGGCACCTCGCACCGTCACGGTGCCCGTTCGATCCACCAGTTCGAGATCATGCCGAGGCCGCCCGAAGAACGGCCCGAGGCCAACCCGTGGCCGACCTTCCCGATGGTCTACAAGGTGACCTCGGCGCATGAAGAAGGCGGTGAGCGCGAGTACGCCATCAACACCGTGCGCTTCGTCGGCGACGAAGACGGCAACCTCACCGGCCTCGACACCGTTCGGGTCGAGCAGGTCGTGCAGGACGGTCGGATGAGCTTCCAGCCCGTCGACGGGACGGAGCAGCACTTCCCGGCTCAGCTGGTGTTCCTCGCCATGGGCTTCACCGGCCCGGAGCAGAACGCGCTCGTCGAGCAGTTCGGCGTCGAGCTCACCGATCGAGGCAATGTCGCCCGCGACGACGACTGGGCCACCAACGTCGACGGCGTCTTCGTCGCCGGCGACATGGG
The DNA here is from genome assembly GCA_039193795.1 of Actinomycetota bacterium. Taxonomy (GTDB): domain Bacteria; phylum Actinomycetota; class Acidimicrobiia; order Acidimicrobiales; family Aldehydirespiratoraceae; genus UBA11606. The sequence continues at coordinate 4,363 of JBCCWI010000177.1, forward strand.
CCGCGGCCAGAGCCTGATCGTGTGGGCGATCGCCGAGGGTCGCAGCGCCGCAGCCGCCGTCGACGCCTACCTGATGGAGCGCACGGACCTTCCGTCCCCGATCGTGCCGACCACGGTGCCTCAACGCTGAACCCGCCACGCTCCGTGGAGGGAATCACCACGGAGACCTCAAGTCCTCGTGCGGGTGTCCGACGTGACCCTTAGGCGTCTGTCCCGACGCCGCTTTCCGCTCAGGACGAGGGTTCATGCTCAAGAGGATCAAGATCCGCGGCAAGTTGCTGCTGATGCTCATGGCGCCGCTGGCGGCGGTGCTGTTCTTCGCCTTCAGTGGGGTGACCGACCGCACCGCCGACGCCACCGACAGCTCGCGTGAGGCCCGCCTCGCCGAGTTCATCGAGGCCAGCGGCGAGCTCTCCGCCGCACTGCAGATCGAACGCTTCAACACCCAGCTCGCCGGTCGACTGGCCCTGTTGACCGCCGAGGTCCGGCCCGACGAGATCGCGACCGACGAGGCGCTGACCCGCTGGCTCGCGACCACCGACAGCGCGTGGAACGACCTGCGCGACCCCGACCTGCGTCTCTGGCTGCAGGACACCCGCATCCTGCTGATCGAGAAGATCGACGCCGATCGTCGAATCGACATGAACGCGACCGCCCTCGCCGATGAGCTCGAAGGACTCGCAACATCGCTCAACCGGATCACCCAGGCCGCCAACAACGAGGCGACGAGTGTCGATCTCTTCCGATCCCTCGACGCGGCCGGCGGACTGATCGCGATCCAGGAGGAGCTCGTCAACATCGCCAACGTGGGCGACACCGCGATCGCCGAGGGTCAAGTCCCGTCGAGTGCGCCCGTGGTGCTCGCCACGGCCGCCAACAACATCACCGTCGCCTTCGACGAGGTCTACAACAGCCTCGACGTCTCCGGACAGGCCGCGATGGACCAGCTGCTCACCGACGATCTCCTGCCCCGGCTGGTGTCGTCCTCGGCGACCGAGAACCGCGGCGGCTTTAACGCCACGCTGGAGATCGGTCGGGCGCTCAACCTGGGCCTGGTCCAGGGATCGATCACCTGGACCGCCGACAACGAGGCCCGCGTCGCCGCCGTCTCGTCGATCCTCGCTGACCTCTTGAGCGAGACCGCGGGTGAGGCCAGCCTCGCCGCATCGACCGCCGAGGACGAGGCGACCCAGTTCTTCGTCCTGGCCGTGGCCGTGGTCGTGCTCGCACTCCTGATGGCTGTCGTCGTCGGTCGCTCGGTCAGTCGCCCGCTGATCCAGCTGACCAACACGGCTCACCGGCTGAGTTCCGAGGAGCTCCCGGCGATGGTCGAGTCGATGCGAACGGCCGGCCGGACCGGCACGACGTCGATGACGCCGATCCGGGCCCGCGGCCGCGACGAGGTCGCCCAGCTCGGTCGGGCCTTCGCGGAGATCCAGTCGGTGACGGTCGAAGTGGCCGAGGAGCAGGGTTCGTTGCTGCGTCGCGGCATCTCCGACATCTTCGTCAACCTGGCCCGACGCAACCAGAGTCTGCTCGACCGCCAAATCGACTTCATCGACCAGCTCGAGAGCCGGGAGGAGAACCCCGATCAGCTCGAGAACCTGTTCCGCCTCGACCATCTCGCCACCCGCATGCGTCGCAATGCGGAGTCGCTGCTCGTGCTCGCGGGCGCCGAGCCGACCCGCCGGCGCGGGCGTCCCGTCGAACTCGCCGACGTGGTCCGTGTCGCGATGGGCGAAATCGAGGACTTCAGCCGCATCAACCTGCTGGCCATCGACAGCGCGACCGTCGCGGGTTCGGTCGCGGTGGACCTCGCCCACCTCCTCTCGGAGCTGATGGAGAACGCCACCCAGTTCTCGCCGCCCGACACCGATGTCGCCGTCGTCGGTCAGCACGCGTCCGACGGCAGCTACCAGATCACGCTCACGGATCGCGGCATCGGCATGAGCGCCGAACAGATCACCACGGCCAACGCCACCCTGGCCGAGCCGCCGTTGATCGGCCTCGAGCTGAGCCGCTCACTCGGCTTCACCGTCGTCTCCCGCCTGGCGCATCGTCTCGGCGTGGCGGTCCGCCTCACCCAGGGCGCGCAGGGCGGTGTCGTCGCAGCGGTGACGATCCCGGCCGAGATGGTCGGGTTGAACGACGCAGCGCCCACCGTCGACCCGCCGGCGTCCACCTCGGTCGCGGCCCCTGCGGTCGACGAGCCGATCGCACCGGCGATCCCGATCCAGCCGCCCACTCCCGCGGCACCGGAGATCGCACCGTCGGAACCGGCGTTCCCGGCGCCGATGCAGTCCTCCCCAGGCGACGTGCCGTTCCCGGCGGCCACGCCTGCGTCTCCCGCCGTCCCGCCGCCCCCGGTGACGGCACCCGAACCGACCGCTCCGCCGGCCGCACCTGCGGCGGCCGAGCCGGGTCCCGCCCCGCTGCCGACCCGCAAGCCCAAGACCGAGCCGGCGGCGGCCTCTGCGAACGCCCAGGCCGACGGCGATCTCTTCGAGATCTTCGCCGGTCAAGAACGCGGCCCGGAGCCTCCGAGGGACCCCGACGCGGACCTCTTCTCCGCCGTCGACGGCCCGGCCGTCCCGACCGCACCGGCACCCACTCCGTCTGCGCCCGTGCCGCCGGCCCCGGCGGGCGAGCCCGTTGCGATCGACCTCCCGGAGCGTCCGGAGGGAACGGCCGCGAGTGGCACGACGCGCCAGGCACCGCTGGGCGC
>JBCCWI010000178.1:0-7023 GCA_039193795.1 Actinomycetota bacterium
CCCCCCCCTCACCAGCGTCGGCGAACTCGTGCGCGTCGACCGCTGCGCCTGAGCGGCGCTAGCGGCTCTCGACGAAGCGGATCAGGGCGGCCCGATCCTCGGCCGAGAGCTCCATGAACGCGTCGGTGACGCCCTGCGCCTCGCCGCCGTGCCACAGGATCGCCTCCTCGACCGAGCGGGCCCGGCCGTCGTGGAGCAGCGAGGTGTGGCCGTTGACGAGGTCGAGCAGCCCGATGCCCCACAGCGGGGCGGTCCGCCACTCCTGCCCGGAGGCGTTGAGGACGGGCCGGTCGTCGGCGAGACCCGGCCCCATGTCGTGCAACAGCAGGTCGGTGAACGGGACGATGACGAGGTCGTCGAGTTCGGGCGCCTGGGTGGTGCCGGTGCGCTGCACCGGTGTGTGGCACGACGTGCAGCCGATCGTCTCGAACAGGTTGGCGCCCCGGATCACCTCGGGGTCGTCGATGTCGCGTCCGGCCGGGACGGCCAGGCCCTCGACATAGAAGGCGAGGTCGGCGAGCTCGGCGTCGGACAGCTCGATCGAGTCGGCGACCGGAACGAGGGCGGTGCCGACGCCGATGTCCTCAGCGAGGGCGCCGGCGGACTGATGGACGAGGTCCGGCGCCTCGGCCTTCCATCCGTGGCGGCCGATCACGAGCTCGTCGCCGACCGGGACCCACTGGACCTCACCGGAGATGCCGTCACCGTCGGCGTCGTCGGGATCCGCCACGGCGAGGATGTCCTCGGCCGGTACGTACTCGAGCAGGCCCGGACCCGCGACCTGGGGTGGGATGCGCAGCGACAGCTGCGCATCGGCCGGCAGCATCCCCTCTCGGCCGACCACGGAGACGATCGGACGGCGCAGCTCGTAGGCCGCGCCGTCGGGGTAGGTGCCTTCGGTGTACTCGTAGAGCACGTTGACCTGTGCTTCGGCCTCGCCCTCGTTGGCGTAGGTCTGCAGGCGAGTGCCGTATCCGGGGAGCGCCAGGGGCCGTTCACCCTCGGCTGCGCCCTCGGCCGAGACGTGCACGACCGGGCCGATCCCGACATAGCCACTCTGGATCCGCTGATCGTGGCGGCCGTTGTTGACGTGGCACGAGGTACAGCTGCTGGCGTTGAAGTCGGGGCCGCGCCCGTCGTCGACGCTGAAGAACGCCTCGAAGATGTCGTCGCCGTCGGCGAACCGGATGCGGGCTGTGAGGCCGAGGTTGCGAGCGGACAGGTTGTAGGACCGGTCGCTCACCTCGAAGGTCGTCGTGGCGTCGCCGGCGCGCTCGATCAGCCAGGCCGGCGGATCCTCGGGCGGGAACGTGACGGTGCTGTCCGGTGCGACGGTGGTCGTCGGCGTGACCTCGAGCGCGTCGGAGTCGGCGCCGCCGCCACTGCACGCCGCCCCGATCAGGGCGGCGGTCAGCAGCGAGACGCCGACTCGGGCGACTCGTCGATCAGCTACCGCTCGGCAGGGTGACGGCATCCAGATCGAAGGTATCGAACGCCGGGAGGCTGTCGGCCGCGACGGGCGGAGCGGTCAGGGCGTCGGGCATCGTGGGCTGATCGGCGACCATCGGCGCGGTGACCTCGGTGTAGTCGATCCGCGGATGACCGCCTTCGGGAGCGGCGACGAGGTCCAGGCCGGGGAGATCGTCGATGACGGTCGCCGGGCTCTCGCACGAGGCGACGGTCTGGATGTCGGCCGGCGACGACGTCGCCAGCTCGTTGTCGGCGAAGCAGTTGCCGGCGGTCGGATCCTCGAGACCCTGGCCGATCAGCACCGCGTCGATCATGTTGTTGCGGAACACATTGTCGGTGACCGTGTTGCGTTCGGCGTACCAGAGGTTCTCGTCGGGCAGGAACGAGATGGCGATGCCGATCATCGCGTTGTCCTCGACCAGGTTGCGCGTCACGAGGTTGTCGTTGGCGCCCGGCAACACGATGCCGATGCCGAACATCAGGTCCCAGATGTCTTGACCGAACGGTGTCTCCGGGTTGCCGGTGCCGTACACCCAGTTGCCGGCGAACACGCCGGTGCGCTGCGGTGCGAGCTCCTCGCCGTCGAGGGTGTTGGGCACGATCCCCGCTCGGTTGTTCGCGAACTCGTTGTTGACGATGTACAGCTCGCCGCCGGCGTTGGTGCCGGAGTAGCCGAGCGTGTTGTTCTCGGAGATGTTGTTGTGCAGCAGCACGCGGCACGGCTGGCACTGACCGATGTAGTAACCGGAGTCGGTCTGACCGGCTGCGTAGTTGTTCTCGACGACGCCGTACTCGGCGTTGAAGGCGTAGATGCCGTACTTGCGGTTGTTGAGCGCGTTGACGTGGCTGACCCGGTACCCCTGGAGGATGAAGTCCGAGTCGTAGTCGCCGGTGAAGAACACACCGTTCGAGAAGTAGTTCTGGACGGTCAGGTTCTCGACCGCGACGCCGTTGCCGAAGACGATGATGCCGTTGGCCATCTCCTCTTTGTGTTCGCCGTCGAGCACCACCGCGTGGCGGTCGACGCCGCGGATCACGATGTTGTCGGTCTCCACGGCGACCGACTCGTGGTAGACGCCCTCGTCGATGAGGATGAGATCCCCTTCGACCGCGGCGTCGACGGCGGCCTGGATGGTGGCGTAGTCCTGGGGCACCCGCAGGGCACCGAGCGGGTTGTCGTCCGCGGCGGCCTCGGGCTCGGGTTCGGGTTCCTCCTCCGGCTCGGGCTCGTCCTCTGCGGCCGGTTCCTCCTCGGGCTCGGGTTCCGGGTCGTCCGCGGCCTCCTCCTCGGTGGCCTCGGACGCGTCGGTGTCGTCGGTGGCGACGTCGGCGTTGTCGTCGTCACTTCCACCGCAGGCTGCGGCGACGAGTACGAATGCGAACAGCAGCGCGAGCAATCGGCGCATGGCTTCCCCCTCCATGAGATGTCTCGGCGCGACCCTACCCGGCGTGGTCGCGCGAGCACGAAACCCTGCGGCCTACGGGACGACGATCACCCGGCCGGTCTGACCGTTGGTCGCGGTGCCGTGCAGGCTGCAGAAGTAGGGGAAGTCGCCGGGGGCGTCGAAGGTCAACGACGCGCTCTGGCCCTTCTCGGCGAGCGCGAGGGTGGAGATCGGTTCGAACGCCCCGTCGATCGACGGTCGCACGTTGTGTTCGTTGCGGCCCTGGTTGGTCCAGACGATCTCGGTGCCGGCCGACACGACGACCACCCGCTGGACGAAGGCGTTGTCCTGGATGTCGATGTCGATCGTGTCGAATCCGGTCAGGTCGAGCGCGTTCTCGGGGATCTCGATCTCCGGCGGCTCCGGTTCGGCCTCGGCGTCCGCCTCCGCTTCCGCCGTCTGGTCCTCGAGCGCTTCGAGGTCGATGTCGAGCTCGTCGGTCTCGGTGACGACGGCGACGCCGTCGGCCGCGCGTTCGCCCGCGAAGGTGCCGACGGGGTCGTCGGCGGCGCACGACGCGGCCAGCAAACCGAGGAGCAGGAAGAGCAGGCGTGTGCGCATCGGCGGCGACGGTAGCGCCCGACGGGCCTCGGGCGGGAACCCGTCAGCGTCGCCCGCGGTCGGCCACCTCGGTCACCAGGTCGACGAACGGGTCGACGAAGGCATCGGGGCGGGTCGCGCAGCCGTCGTGGTCGATCGGTGCCTCCCGGATCGACGCCTCGGGCAGTCGGGCGGCGAGGGCGTGTTGGCGGCTCGGAGGGACGACGGCGTCACGGGTCGTGATGAAGACGCCCGCCGGTGCCTCGACGGTCGGCAGCCATCGCCGGCTGTCGAAGCGGGCCAACTCCCGCCCGGCGCTGATGACGTGGGGGAGGGAACCGGAGGTGACCTCCTCGACGAACCACGGCGGTCGGTCCGTCGGGGACGTGGGGGCGACCCGAGCCCACACCGATCGCACCGCAGCGGTCTGGCGCGGCGCGGGCATGCGTCGCAGGGCTCCGCCGGCGACATGGCTGGCCCGCAGCAGGCGGTTCTGGAGTGGAGAGCTCGGGCCGTGGGCCCAGGTCGCGGCGAGGACCATGCCCGCGACGCGGTCGCGGTGGTGATGGGCGAGCAGCTGTGCGACCGTGCCACCCATCGAGTAGCCCACGACGACCGCCCGCTCGACCTCGAGCGTGTCGAGCACGGCGACGGCGTCGTCGACCGCGTCGCGGAGCCGGAAGCGGCCGTCGGGCCGGATCCCTCGGCCATGGCCGCGCTGGTCGAACGAGATGACGTCGAGGTGCTCCGACAGCGGCCGGTACACACGGAACCAGTTGAGCGCAGCGGTCACGGTCCAGCCGTGGAGCAGGAGCACGGTCGGCGCGCCGGGCGGACCCTCGACCGTGCGGGCGAAGGTCGTCCCGCGCCCGGTGAGGTGCAGCTCCCGCCCGAGAGGGAGCGCGGGCCGACCGACAGCGCGGTCGCCGGGGGCGAACTCCGTCGGCGTGGTGAAGTCGGCCACGGCGACGAGTCTCGTCGCCGACCGATGGCTAGTCGATCGCGAGGACCTTGATCTTGAGCATGGCGCCGGTCGGCGCCTCGTACTCGACCTCGTCGCCGACACCGGCGCCGAGCAGAGCGGCACCCATCGGGGAGCCGGGGGAGACGACGGTGACGTCCTCGGCCTGTTCCTCGATCGAGCCGACCAGGTAGCGCTCGGCGTCGTCTTCGTCGTCGCCGTCGAAGATGATCGTGACGATCGCGCCCGCCATCACCGAGTCGCCGCCGCCTTCGGCCTCGACGATCACGGCGTTCTCGATCATGCGCGAGAGGTGCATGATGCGGCCTTCCATCTTGCCCTGCTCCTCCTTGGCGGCGTGGTAGTCGCCGTTCTCGGAGAGGTCGCCGAGCTCGCGGGCGGCTTCGATCTTGCGGGCGATGTCGATGCGGCCGCGGGTGGTGAGGTCGTCGTGTTCGGCCTTCAACCGGTCGAAGGCGGCCTGGGAGAGCTGGGGTGCGTCAGCCATTCGGCAAGGCTAGCGGCGGTCGCCGACCCTTTGAGCCGGGCCGGTCGGCCCGGTAGGGTTGACCGCCGTGATGGCCACCTCGCTCATCATCGTCATTTCGTAGCGCACGTCGGGTCTCCGGCGTGCGCCTCAGCCGTCCACTTCGGTGGGCGGTTTTTCATGTCTCAGGGAGTTTCAAGTCATGGCGCACCGCATCGGCATCATGGGTGGCGACGGCATCGGACCCGAGGTCGTCGCCGAGGGCCTCAAGGTCATCGACGCGCTCGGGGTCGAGTACGAGCGCATCGACTACGACCTCGGCGGTGAGCGCTACCTGCGCGACGGCACGATCCTCACCGACGAGATCATCGAGGAGTGGCGGGGCATCGACGCCCTCTACGCCGGTGCCGTCGGCAGCCCCGGCGTGCCGCCCGGGGTCATCGAGCGGGGTCTGCTGCTGCGGATGCGGTTCGAGCTCGACCTCTACATCAACTACCGCCCCTTCAAGAAGGCACCTGGTCCGGGCGTCCTGCCGAATGGCAGCGATCAGCAAGGCCACGATTTCGTCGTGATCCGCGAGAACACCGAGGGCACGTATGCGGGCGAGGGCGGGTTCCTCCGCAAGGACACACCGCAGGAGGTCGCGACTCAGGGTTCGGTCAACACGCGACACGGTGTCGAGCGCTGCGTCCGCTACGCGTTCGACCTGGCGATGACCCGCAACAAGCACCTCACCCTCGTGCACAAGACGAACGTGCTCACGTTCTCGGGCGACCTGTGGGAGCGCACCTTCAACGAGGTCGCCGAGGAATACCCCGAGGTCGAGACGGCCTACAACCACGTCGATGCTGCCTGCATCTACTTCGTCGACCGGCCCGAGAGTTACGACGTGATCGTCACCGACAACCTGTTCGGCGACATCCTCACCGACCTCGGTGGCGCCGTGTCGGGCGGCATCGGGCTCGCCCCGACCGCCAACCTCAACCCGCACGGGATGTCGATGTTCGAGCCGGTCCACGGCTCGGCCCCCGACATCGTCGGCACCGGCAAGGCCAACCCTGTCGCCGCCATCCTCAGCGGCGCGATGATGTTGGACCACCTCGGTGAGACCGAGGCGGCCGATCGCATCCGGGCCGCGTGTGCGGATGCGGAGACCCTGACCGGAACCACCAGCGAGATCGGCGACCAGGTCGTCGCTCGTCTCTAGGAGAGCCTCATGCCCATCACCCCGACGCCCAACATCTGGATGAACGGCGAGATGGTGCCGTGGGAGGACGCCAAGATCCACGTCCTCACCCACACGCTCCACTACGGCACCGGTGTGTTCGAGGGCATCCGCGCCTACGAGACGGCGGAGGGTCCGGCGATCTTCCGGCTGACCGAGCACATCGAGCGGCTCTACAACTCCGCGCAGATCCTCGGCATGCCGATGCCCTACGACGTGCCCACGATCGTGCAGGCATGCAAGGACGTCGTCGCCGACTCCGGCCTCGACGCGTGCTATCTGCGTCCGATCGCCTACTACGGCTACGGCGAGATGGGGCTGGCGACCGGCGCCTGCACCACCGACATCGCGATCGCGGCGTGGCCCTGGGGTGCGTATCTGGGCGTCGACGCCGTCACCAAGGGCGTGCGCATGAAGATCAGCTCGTGGACCCGCCACGACCACAACATCATGCCGCCGGCCTCCAAGACGACCGGCAACTACGCCAACAGCACGCTGGCCAAGATGGAAGCGCTCAACGCCGGCTACGACGAGGCGATCATGCTCAACGGCGCCGGGCTGGTGAGCGAGTGCTCGGGCGAGAACATCTTCGTCGCCAAGGGCGATGTGATCCTCACGCCGCCGACCTCGTCGGGCGCCCTGCCGGGCATCACCCAGCACACGGTCATGAGCCTCGCGGCCGACAACGGCATCGACATCCAGGTGGGCGACATGGCCCGCAGCGACCTCTACACCGCGGATGAGATCTTCGTCGTCGGTACCGCGGCCGAGGTCTCGGCGGTGAACTCCGTCGACGATCGTCCCGTGCCGTGCCCGGGCCCGGCCACCAAGGTCCTCGCCGACGCCTACGCCGACCTCGTGCGGGGCAAGAACGACAAGTACACGCACTGGAACG
>JBCCWI010000179.1:0-7010 GCA_039193795.1 Actinomycetota bacterium
CCGCTGTTTCCGATGGCGCTGATCATGCAGGAGGTCTCGACCGACTCCTACATCGACATCCCCGGCGGCGTGCTCGACGTCTACAAGCTGTGGCGCCCGAGCCCGCTCTTCCGGGCCCGCCGCCTCGAGCAGCTGCTCGATACCCCTGCTCGCATCTACTACAAGTACGAAGGCGTCAGCCCGGCCGGGTCCCACAAGCCCAACACGTCGGTGCCGCAGGCCTTCTACAACCACCAGGAAGGCATCACGAAGCTCACCACCGAGACCGGCGCCGGTCAGTGGGGCAGCTCGCTCGCCTTCGCCACGGCCCAGTACGGCATCGAGTGTGAGGTGTGGCAGGTTGCCGCGTCGTACCGGGCCAAGCCGTACCGCAAGACGATGATGGAGGTCTGGGGCGCGACGGTGCACCCGTCGCCCAGCGACAAGACCGACTTCGGTCGCCAGCTGCTCGCCCAGGATCCGGATCACCCCGGTTCGCTCGGCATCGCGATCTCCGAGGCCGTCGCCATGGCGGTCGAGGATCCCAACACCCGCTACGCCCTCGGGTCGGTGCTCAACCACGTGCTGTTGCACCAGACGATCATCGGCGAAGAGGCGTTGTTGCAGCTCGCCAAGGTCGGCGAGCAACCCGACGTGTTGGTCGGCTGCACCGGCGGCGGTTCGAACTTCGGCGGGCTGAGCTTCCCGTTCCTGCGCGAGAAGCTCGCCGGCAAGATGAACCCGACCATCCGCTGCGTCGAGCCCGCAGCCTGCCCGTCGATGAGCAAGGGCGAGTACCGCTACGACTTCGGCGACACGGCCGGGATGACCCCGCTGGTCAAGATGCACACGCTCGGCCACAACTTCATCCCGGATCCGATCCACGCCGGTGGCCTGCGCTACCACGGCATGTCGCCGCTCGTCTCGCATCTCTACGAGAGCGGGTTGGTCGAGGCCGAGGCGATCGGCCAGACCGAGTGCTTCACCGGAGCCCTCCAGTTCGCCCGCACCGAGGGCATCGTCCCGGCGCCCGAGCCGACCCACGCGATCGCGGCGGCGATCCGGGAGGCCAACCGGGCCAAGGAGGCCGGGGAGGAGCGGGTCATCCTCACCGCCCTGTGCGGGCACGGCCACCTCGACCTCGCGGCGTACGAGAGCTTCCTGTCGGGCGAGATGGTCGACTACGACCTCAGCGATGACGCCATCGCCGCGGCGATGGCACAGGTGCCGGTCATCGCCGAAGGCTGACCGCCCGCCCGATCCTCCCGACGTCGCAGCGTCGGGTGTCACACCCGCCGGTCCGGGACGGGGCCATAGCCTGTGGGCATGGTCGCGTTCCGGTTCCGCACGGGTGCCGACGAGTTGAGCCTCGTCGACCTGCCCTGGCACCTGCCGCTCGAGGAGTGGCCGGTCGACCGGTCCGTCGTGCTTCCGGCCGGGGTGCACCGCCACGTCGTGCGGTTCATGGAGATCGACGGCAACACGGTGGCGCTGAAGGAGCTCCCCGATCGCCTGGCCGAGCGCGAGTACCAGATGCTCGAGGGCCTCCGGGAGGAGAAGCTGCCGGGGGTGACGCTGATCGGGATCGCGACCGAACGCAGCGACCCGTCCGGCGAGCCGCTCGAGGGGGTGCTGCTCACCCGCCACCTGCGGTACTCGCTGCCCTACCGGATGCTCTTCAGCGACCAGCAGTTCGAGGCGATGCAGGAGCGAATCGTCGACGCCCTCGCCGTCCTGCTCGTCCGCCTCCACCTCGAGGGGTTCTTCTGGGGCGACTGCTCGCTCAACAACGCCCTGTTCCGGCGCGACGCCGGTGCGCTGCGGGCCTATGTGGTCGACACCGAGACCGCGGAGTGGCACGAGAGCCTCACCGACGGGCAGCGATCCCACGACCTCACGATCGCGGTCGAGAACGTGCTGGGCGGCCTGTTCGATCTCCAGGCGAGCGATCTGCTCAACCCCGACGTCCAACCCGAGGACATCGCCCTGCGACTCGAGGAGCGCTACCGGTCCCTGTGGGCCGAGCTCAACGACGAGGAGGAGATCCCGACGACCGAGCTCGGCCGAATCCATGCCCGGCTCTCCCGACTGAACGAACTCGGGTTCGACACCGAGGAGTATGAACTCCGGGCGAGTGACGGCGTCGCCCGCTTCCGGCCCACGATCGTGGAGGAGGGCCACCACGTCCGCACCCTCCAACGGCTGACCGGCATCACCGCCCACGAGAACCAGGCCCGCCGGTTGCTCTCGGCACTACGCGGCTTCGGTGCCTGGCTGAGCCAGACCGAGGGTGAGGTGCTGCCCGAAGCAGTCGTCGCGTACCGCTGGCTCACCGAGCGCTACCGCCCGACCGTCGATCTGGTGCCCGAGTCGATGCGGGAGCGTCTGGAGGAGCCCGAGCTCTACCACGCGATCCTCGAACACAACTGGGCGCTGAACGACGCAGCGGGCGCCGACGTCCGGATCGAGCACGCAGCCAACGACTATGTCGACACCGTCCTGGCCGATCTCGCCGACACCCGGACGATCCTGCCGATCACCGACTGACGCGAGCGAAGCGCCTCAGACGCCCGGTGCAGGATCGGCGTCGTCGATCCAGGCGCGCAGATCGTCGTAGGAGTCGAACGCCGGGAGGTCGGGGTTCTCGTCGATGACGTTCTGCGGCGCGTGGAACAACGCGCCGGCGTTCGCCGACCGGATCATCGACAGGTCGTTGTAGGAGTCACCGGCTGCGACCACCTGGTAGTTGAGAGACCGGAAGGCCTCGACCGAGCGGCGCTTGTGATCGTCGATCCGCAGGACGTAGTCGACGATGTGGTCGTCCTTCACCCGCAGCTGGTGGCACAGGATCGTGGGGCAGCCGAGCTGCTTCATCAACGGCGACGCGAACTGCTGGAAGGTGTCGCTGAGCAGGATGACCTGATAGCTGTCGCGGAGCCGGTCGAGGAACTCCTTCGCACCGTCGAGCGGACCCATCTCCGACAGCACCGCCCGCAGATCACCCATGGTCACGCCCTCGCGATCGAGGATCTCGAGGCGGTAGGTCATCAACGTGTCGTAGTTGGGTTCGTCGCGCGTGGTGCGCTTCAGATCGTCGATACCGGTGCGGGTCGCGAGGTTGACCCACACCTCGGGGATCAACACCCCTTCGACGTCGAGGGTCACCATCTTCTGCGGCCGCATGGGCGTGGATGGTAGCTGTAGGGGCATGGACTCCCGCCCAGCCGTCACCCGGACCGGAATCAGCGACGAAGCCACCGCCTGGCTGGAAGCGAATCCGCCGTCGGAACGCATCCTCATCGGCGCCGACAACGCGGAGAAGGTACGGGCCGCGATCCGGTGGGGCTGGTCGCCGTCGATGAAAGCGGCGCGCGCCGAGTTCGGGGCGACCGAGACCGAGATCGAGATCGGCGGTGTGCCCTGCCTCGAGGTGACCGGGCCGACCTCCGCCGGCACCCTCCTCTACTTCTTCGGTGGCGGGCACACGACCGGCTCCCCCGAGGAGGACATCGTCATCACGGCACCGCTCGCCGTCGATGGCGACGCCCGGGTGGTGGCGGTCCGCTACCCGCTGGCGCCCGAACACCCCTACCCCGCGGCGCTCGACGCGGCCGAAGCCGTCTATCGCAGCCTGCTCGACGAGCTCGGCGACGCACCCCTCGTGGTCGCCGGCGAGTCGGCGGGTGGCAACCTCGCCCTCGCCCTGACTCAGCGGGCGCGTGCGGCGGAACTCCGCCTCCCGACCGCGCTTGCGTTGCTGTCACCGTGGAGCGATCTGGCCTTCAGCGGCGACAGTCACCGGACCGACCGCGACCCCACCCTCCCGATGGGCAATGGCGAGCTCGAGGTGATGGCCGAGCTCTACCGAGGCGACGCCGCGGTCGACGACCCGATGGTGTCGCCGATCCACGCCGACTTCACCGGGTTCCCTCCGACACTGATCACCACCGGCACCCGCGACCTCCTGTTGTCGGACTGTGTGCGGGTCCACGCCGGGATGGAGCTCGACGGGGTCGACGTCACCCTCCGCGTGTGGGAGGGCATGTGGCATGTCTTCGAGTTCTACCGCGAGCTCCCGGAGGCTCGGGCCTCGATGGCCGAGATCTGCCGATTCGTCCGCGTGGCGCTCAGCTGACGCCGGTGTCGAGACCGTTCAGCACCTCCTGGAGCTGACGGAGCCCGTCGGCGAGGGAGGCGGCGAGCGTGGCGAGCTCGGTCTCGGACACGTCGATCGTGATCGGGACGTCGACCTTGATCGGGACGTCGGTGCGGACCGGCACCGTCTCGTCGATCGGGATGTCGACCACGACGTCGACCGGCACCACGACATCGACGGGCACGGTGATGTCGAGCGGCACCTCGACGCCGAACGGACCGTCGATCGTGATCGTGGTGTCGAACTCCTGATTGATCGGGATCTCGGTGTTGATCGGCACCTCGACGGTGCGCTGGATCACCACGTCGGTGTCGATCGAGACCGACTCGTCGACCGCCACGTCAAAGGTCAGGGTCGAGCCGGCGAACTCGTCGATGCCGACGATGGCGTCGTCGAGCCCGGCGCTCACGGTCGGCTGCAGCTCGATGATCTGGTCGGCGAAGCCCTGGACCTGGGAGGCGAACAGCGCCGAGCCCGCCTCGACCCTCGCGAGATCGGTGCGGGTCGTGGCGAGGGCGGACTCCGACGCCGACAGATCGGCCTGGACGTCGGCGAACGCGGCCTGGGTCTCCTGGAGATCGTCGGCGAGCCGGTCGATCCACACGAGCGCGCCGATCAGGGCGAGGACGACCACGCCGAAGGCGGCGCCGGCGCCGATCAGGACGGGACGCCCGATCGGGGCGGAGGGCTGGTTGGGGGTTGCGAGCACGGAGGTCTCCTCTCGCTCGAGAACGATGTCGGGGGATTCGGAACGGGACGGCGTCGGCGCCAGGCGCCAGGCGAACACGAGGGCGAGCGCAGCGACGGCACCGGTCGCCAGGAAGGTCTCGCCGATGGCGTCGGCGGTGAGGGTCTGCTGTGCATCGATGACGGCGGCCTCGAAGCCGGGGTCGTCGAGCGCAGGCAATTCGATCTGGCCGCGCAACGCGTTGAAGCGGCCGAGCGCCCATGCGGTCAAGCCGGCGAGGCCGACCGACAGACCCATCAGCCGCACGACCATCACCGCGGCGGCAGCGCTGCCCCGCTGATTGGGGTGGGCGTGGTCGACCACCGCGGACGTGGTGGGGGCGACGGTCAGACCGAGGCCGCATCCGAGCGCGGCGAGCATCACCGCCAACCACACGCGGCCGGTGTCGGGCGCCCACGTGAGACCCATCCAGAGGTAGGCGACGGTGACCGTTGCGACGCCGATCAGGACCGGGAGGCGCACCGAGGTGCGCTCGGTCATCCGACCGCCCGCGTAGGAGGTGATCGCCATGCCGGCGGTCATGGCCGACAGCAGGAATCCGGCAACGACGGCGGAACGTTCGAGATCGAGCTCGATCGCGTTGACGAAGATCGGCACGTCGACCATCGCCACCACCAGGGCGGCGCCGACGAGCAGGTTGACGACCAGTGCGGTCGGGATGCCCCGACCCCGCAGCAGGCCGCGCTCCACCACGGGGTCGGGGTGGGTCCGCTGGTGCACGACGAACGCCCAGGCGAGACCTGCGGCGACGAGGAACAGCCAGCGGAAGTCAATCGAACCGCCCGTGTCGCCACGGAGCTGATCGAGCCCGGTCACGCTCTGCACCTCGGCGTTGCCGAGCAGGGCGAGATCGAGCGACACGAGCGCGCCCGTGAGCAGCCCGGCGCCGAGCCAGTCGACGCGACGGCCGGGGTCGGGCTGGCGATGGGCCGACAGTGCCCACCACACCCATGCCAGGCCGGCCAGAGCCAGGGGGATGTTGAGCCAGAACTGCATGCGCCAGTCGAAGAAGCGCACGAGGAACGCGCCGTAGAGCGGACCCCACACCCAGCCGAGCGTCTCGATGGCGGCGAGTGCGCCGAGCGCGCGGGCGCGCTTGTGCTCGGGGTAGACGTCGCCGACGACGGCGAGCGCGACGGGCACCATTGCGCCACCGCCGAGGGCGGTCAGGACCCGTCCGAGCAAGAAGGGGCCGAGGGTCGTCGACAACGGAATGAGGATCGTGCCGACGAGGAACAACGAGTAGGCGGCGACGAACACCTGCCGACGGCCGTACACATCGCTCAGCCGGCCGGCGATCGGCATCACCGCGACGAACGCGATCAGGTAGGCGTTGACCACCCAGGCCGCTTCGTCGAGCCCGTCGGGGAGGACGAGGCCGAGATCGTTCACGATCGGGCGCAGCATCGTGGTGACGACGGTGAGGTCGTCGGCTGCGACGAACACGGCGAACGCCACGGCCAGCAGGATCGCCTTCGGGCTCGGCGAGTCGGCGGCGTCGGTGGTCTCGGCGTCGGTGCGTGCGTCGGTCATGATCCCACCCCCTCCGGGGCGACGATCGTGAACGGCGCGCCGTAGTCGGAGAGGTCGATGCGCCAGTCGCTCGTGCCATAGCGCGCACCGGTGACCGAGAACTCGATCCGCTGGACCAGCGCGGTGTGCGGGTCGAGCCAGAGGTCGACGACCACGTCGTCGGCCCGGACCAGGCCGGCGGTCACCCGTCGGAGCTCGGCCTCGGGTGCGACGCCCCGCACGACGTAGGCAGCGCCGTCGTCGAGGAGCTCACGATCGGTGAGCCCGTCGAGCAACGGCTGCCAGCCGCCGGTCGGGTCGAAGAAGCGCGACGGGTCGATGTCGTAGCTCGGAGGCAGCGGCTCGAAGTCACCGGTGATCGGATTGGAGAGCCAGATGTCGGTGCCGAGCGCGACGGCACCGAGTTCGGTCACCAGACTGCCGTCGATCGTGACCGTCACGATCGCATCGGCGTCGGCGGGCGCGGCGAAGCGGCCGATCACCGCGTCGAGCTCGATGCTCTCCACGGTGTCGATGTAGACCGGGTCGCCGGACCGTTCGACGTCGAACCGCACGCTCTCGACCGCCGCCATGGCGGTCGCCGCCGTGTCGATC
>JBCCWI010000180.1:0-6513 GCA_039193795.1 Actinomycetota bacterium
AGGCCTCGTTGATCTCGAACAGGTCGATGTCGTCGAGGGTGATGTCGGCCTTGTCCATGATCTTCTCGGTGACCGGGATCGGACCCTTCAGCATGGTGACGGGGTCGGTGCCGGCGAGGGCGAAGTTGGTGAACCGGGCACGGGGCTTGAGGCCCAGCTCCGCGGCCTTCTCGGCGCTCATGATCAGCACCGCGGCGGCGCCGTCGGAGATCTGCGACGAGTTTCCGGCGGTGATCTTGCCGTCCTCGGAGAAGGCCGGCTTCAGGTTGGCCAGGGTCTCCGAGGTGGTGTCGGGGCGGATGCCCTCGTCCTGAGCGAACATCTCGGTCTCGCCGTCGATGTCGACCGGCACGGGGACGATCTCGTTGTCGAAGCGGCCTTCGGCGGTGGCCTGGGCGGCGCGCTGCTGGCTCTGGGCCGAGAAGGCGTCGAGATCTTCACGGGTGAGGCCGTACTCGTCGGCGATCATGTCGGCGCCGATGCCCTGCGGGGGCAGGCCGGTGTCCTCGTAGCGCTTGAAGACCTCGGGACCGAACGGCATGCCCAGCTCGCCCTTGGCGGCCGAGGCACCCATCGGGGTGCGGGTCATCGACTCGACGCCGAGGGCCACGACGACGTCGTAGGCGCCGGCCATCACACCCTGGGCGGCGAAGTGGATCGCCTGCTGGCTCGAACCGCACTGACGGTCGACCGTCGTGGCGGGCACGGACTCGGGCCAGCCGGCGGCGAGCACGGCGCTGCGGCCGATGTTGAAGGCCTGCTCGCCGACCTGCGACACGCAGCCGGTGACGACGTCGTCGACGAGCGACGGGTCGAGGTCGTTGCGCTCCTGGAGCGCCTTGAGGACGTGGGCTCCGAGGTCGGTCGGATGCCAGTCCTTGAGCTTGCCGTTGCGGCGCCCAGCGGGCGTTCGCACGACGTCGACGATGACGGCCTCATGCATGAGGTACTCCTTGCTATCGCTCGGGCTTCGCCCGAGGTGATGGGGGTTGGGTCTGGGGGCTGGGGGTCTGGAGGATGGCGTCGACATTGCTGCCGAGCCGCTCGAGGAGGGACGCCAACTGCTGGCGCTCCTCTCGACTGATGTCGCGACGGATCTCCTTCTGGAACCCGGCGTCGATCTCGTAGAACTTCTCGACCAGTGCGGTGCCGGCCGGCGTGATGCCGACGAGCCACACCCGCCGGTCGTTGGGGTCGGGGTTGCGGGTGACGAGGCCGCGCTGCTCCAGCCGGTCGATCATCGACCCGCACGACGCCCGACCGATCCCGACCATCTCGGCGAGCTCGGTCTGGTTGGAGTCGCCGAAGTCGTTGACGAAGGCCAACAGCGACGCCTGGTTGAGGTTGAGGTCGATCTCGGTGAGCCGGTGATCGAACGCGGCAGCGAGTTTGCGCGCGCCGTTGATCATCGCGATCTCGACCCGCCTCCAGGACGGGGCGGTCTGGGCCTGCTCCACGCTCGCCATCGGAAACGTATGGTGCCATACATTCAGGCCAATGACAATTCGCCTCCGGACAGTCGACTCGCCGACCGCTCAGCAGCCCCTGCGCCTGAATTCGGGCCTCGGGCATCGCATTCCCGATCTTGAGGTGACATGTGACCACCCCGCCCGCGCGCGCGTTAGTCACTGGCCTGCGCCTACGGTGCAGGGCACGGATCCACTGGGATCCGCGCAATACAGATAGGAATCCCCCGCAATGGCCACCGGCACCGTCAAGTTCTTCAACAACGAGAAGGGCTACGGCTTCATCTCCCGCGAAGACGGCGACGACGTCTTCGTCCACTTCTCGAACATCGAGGGCAGCGGCTTCCGCTCCCTCGAGGACGGCCAGCAGGTCGAGTTCGAAATCGGCCCCGGCCGCAAGGGCGACGAAGCCCTCAACGTCCGCGTCGTCGGCTGATCAGCTGACTCACGATCATCGCTGACCGGGCCACCGCCCGGTCAGCACAGGCTTCATCGGCCCGCACCGAGCGGGCCGGTGGCGCGCGCCCGTGCGGATGCGAGCCCGCATGGACGATCAGGCGTCGGCCCCGGCAGGATGCAGCGTGGTCTCGACGCCGAACACCGGCGAGCGACGGGCGGTCGTCCTCCTCGTCACTGCACTCCTCGTGCTCGCTGCGGGCATGGCGGCCCTCCTCGCGCTCGAGGTCGGTCTGTTCGACACGGCCGACGACGACGCAACCGATGAGGTCGACCTCGAGCCCACGGCGCCATCCACCACCACGACAACGCCACCGCCGTCGTCGACGACGCCGACCACCACCAGCGCCGCGCCGGTCGCACCGCGAACCGACCAGGCGTTGGCCGGGTTTCCGGAAGACCTCACCCTCCGGGCCGAGGAGACGGTCGAGATCGGCGGCCGGCTCATCCCGTGGAACCTCGGCCTGACCCGATCCGGCCAGGTGTGTCTCCAGTACCTCACCACTGCGCTGGCTCGCGTGTGTGCCGCCCAGGAGCAGCCGAGAACGGTGGTCTTCGCCACGGCGACGGAGCCAGCGGTCACCGCCGTGACCGGCGTGGTGCACCCCGACGTCGCCCGGCTCCGCCTCGTGACGAACGAACGGGTGGTGACGCCCGACCTCGTCGACGTGGCCGGCGGCCGGGCATTCGGCATCCTCCTCGGTGCAGGCGAGCAGCCCGAGACACTCGACGCCCGCGGCGACTTCGGCGACACACTCTTCACCACACCGGTGGTGACGGAGTCGCTCGGCCCGTACTCGGCGCTCAGCGATGCGATCCTCGCCGCGTCCGTCGACCCGGTTCCGGTGGCAACGATCGGCACGTCCACGATCGACGGGTTCTCGTGGACCGCCAACCGTTACGACGACGAGTGGTTCTGTCTCGACATCCCCCGGATCGAGACCGCGGCCTATCCGCAGACGCCCACGTTCTCCGGCGCCTCCACCCAGGTGATCTGCGACACCGCACCCATCCATGTGCA
This sequence comes from Actinomycetota bacterium, assembly GCA_039193795.1. GTDB lineage: Bacteria > Actinomycetota > Acidimicrobiia > Acidimicrobiales > Aldehydirespiratoraceae > UBA11606. Next base: position 2,944 of record JBCCWI010000180.1, read on the forward strand.
GACCATCGGCCTGGACCTGGCGGTGGTGCTGGCTGCCGTTCCCGGCTGCGGAACGACCGCGGTGATCATCGGCGACGACGGGTTCGGCGGCACTCCGTCGATCGAGGTGCCCACCGAGCCGACCTCCGGTGGCACCTGGGCCCTCCTCAGCACCACCCCGCCCTTCGTCACGACCGCGATCGCGATCCGGACCGACGATGGGCGAGACGTGACCATCTGGCCGAGACGATCACCATTGGTGCCGGCCGAGATCTGCGGCGCATCGGCCTGACCGGGCGAGCGCCGACGAGCCCGGGCGCGACGACACACGCGACGTCCTTCGGGCAGATTTCTTCGACTCCGCGTCAACCTCGACCACCCAGGTGTGCGTGATACTCGGTGTGGATGCGGAAACGACCATGAACAGCGCAGCGGTCGACGCCGAACTCGGCGACGACGCGCAGCCGTTCGACGAGTGGTATCACCGGGAGTACCGGCGAGTCGTCGCCCTCGTGTACACCCTCGCTGGATCACGAACCGCTGCCGAGGAGCTCGCCCAGGATGCGTTTCTGGAGGCCCATCGTCGCTGGGGCACGATCTCGGGGCACGCGGATCCCGGTGGTTGGGTGCGCAAGGTGGCGATGAACAAGGCCCGTTCGGCCTTCCGCCGCCGAGCCGCCGAAGCCCGTGCGTACGCCAAGCACCTGGGGCGCGAGCGCGTGCTCCCCAGCGAGATGCCCGACTCGAGCCATGAGTTCTGGGCTGCCGTGCGCGAGCTGCCCGCAAAGCAGGCGCAGGTCATCGCCCTCCACTACCTCGAAGACCGGCCGGTCGACGACATCGCCAATGTCCTCGACATCTCCCCTGGGACGGTCAAGACCCATCTGCATCGTGGACGCCAGAACCTGGCAGTCCGCCTCGGCCACGAGGAGGAACGCCCATGAACGACTTCGAAGAGCATGCCCGCCGGGCCGCCGCAGACGCCCAGGAGAGCGTGACACGGCTTGCGGTGCCCGATTTCGGCGATTCGTCGAGCAGCCCGGCCCGACGCGTGCTGATCGCCGCGGCGGTCATCGCTGTGGTCGCAATCACCGGCTTCCTCCTCGGCCGTTCCGCCGACGACAGCAACAGCCTGGACGTGGTCGGCGACCCCGATCGACCCGAGAACGTCACGTCAACCCTCGAAGAGGGACGGTTCTTCACGTTCGAGATCCAGCCCGAGTGGACGGTCTCTGCGACCGAGCTCCCCCACGAGACGCCGACCGAAGAGGTCGGCGTGACCCTCCTCGGCGCCGCGGCCGGCTCCGACCCAATCGGTGATGGCTTCGTGATGGTCGCCACGGTGGCTGGGACGGAACGAGAGCTCGGGCCTGCGTTCGACGATCGGCGCGTACGAGGCACGACGGGGTACGTCACCGACGAACTCTCCCCTGGATCGACAGGCCTCGAGTGGATCGAACCCGACGGCACCCTCGTGCAGCTGGCCTCGAACGTCCTGCACACGGCACAACTCGTGGAGCTCGCCAACTCGATGATGATCGACGGAGTCGAGGTGACACTGCCCGAGCTGCCAGATGGCATGTCGACCGTCGTCGATCGATTCACCGGCGACGACCTCGCAACCGTCACGAACGGGTGGCGCCTCGCCGCCTTCGCCGATGATCAGTCATCGGGCGGATCGTTGACCGGAGGCGGTGGCAGCGAGGCTGCCCTGCACTTCGTACGGGTGATCTACGGCGCCTTCGAGCCGATCGATCTACGCGGCGGCATCGGGTACACCACGCCACGAGCGGACGCCGCGCTGGTCGTGTGGCGGGAGGCAGGCACGATCCTGAGCCTCGTTGCGCCTGCCGGCCGCGACCCGGTGGAGATGGCCGGCGAAGTCCGGCCCATCAGCGACGACGAGTGGGACGCGCTCCTCGATCGATCCCTCACCGACGACACCGATCCCGACGCCCGCGGGAACGGCCTGGCAGGCGGCGATCGCTCCCTCACTTCCGGCGCAATCGCGGTCGATGACCAGAACTTCGAGTGGACGCTGTCGGAGCGCCCCGATGGCACACAACCGTCGATCTGCATCGACATCCTCTCGACCACGGGAGGGGCCGGCTCCTGTGTCCCGCTCGGCCTCGACCCGGGCCGCGCAACCCTTCAGGCCGGAGTGGACGGCGTGCCCGGATGGGTTCTCGGCGTCGCACCCGACCAGACCGAACGGTTGGTGCTCACCACGAACTTCGGCGGGCGTGAGTTGCCGATGCTCAGCACGAACACGGGTGAGTTGGTCTTTGGGACCATGCTCGAAGGCGGTGAGCTGCCGATCACGCTCCGAGCACTCGGCGGCAACGGGACCCCGCTGCGTAGCTGGTCATCGCCCCTCGAGACCCCACAGCGCGACATCACCGGGAGCGGGAGTCGGCGCACCGACGACGGTGGCATCTGCTACGAGATCGACTACCTGGAGAGCGTCTACGAAGCGTGCTCGCCGACGGGCGTGGTCGGGCTCGAGCTCGACGGGACCGACTCCTGGCTCATCGCTGCCTGGACACCCGGTTGCACAGACTGGGTGACGATCGACGGCGTCGACCCGGCGCAGCGGGTACCGAGTATCTCGCCGGTCGGGCTCAACAGCCAGGTCATCACGGTGGTCGAGGGCGCGCCGACGGGCATGACTGCCCACGGCCCGACCGGTACGGCGACGATCGACCTCACCGACCCGGACGCAAACTGGACCGGCGACTGGCTCTGCGGCTTCGAGCAGCCGGCCGGCTGACCGTCGCCGGATGCTCAGACGATCAGGTTGACCATCCGGCCGGGCACATAGATCACCTTGCGCAGGTCCGCGCCGTCGACATGGATGGCGACGTTCTCCTCGGCCAGGGCGGCCGCGACGACGTCGTCCTCCGACGCATCCGGGGCGACCATGATGCGACCGCGGACCTTGCCCTTGACCTGCACCGGCAGCTCGACCTGATCGTCGACCAGCAGCGCCGGATCGGCCTCCGGGAACTCGGCCCAGACGACGGATCCGTCGCCGCCCAGCTTGTGCCACAACTCCTCGGCCATGTGCGGCACCAGTGGAGCCAGCATCCGCACCATCGCATCGGCGACCGCACGAGGCGTGGGACCGTCGACCTTGGTGACCTCGTTGTTGAGCTCGGTCAGCTTCGCGATCGCGGTGTTGAAGCGCAGATTGTCCATGTCGGCGCGGACCCCGTCGATCGTCTTGTGCAGCACGCGGACGAGATCGTCGGACGGTGCGTCGTCGCCCAGGGTCAGTGCCCCGGTCTCCTCGTCGACCATCGTGCGCCACACTCGCTGCAGCAGCCGCTGTGACCCCACCACCGACCGGGTCTCCCACGGGCGGTCCTGGGTGATCGGCGCCATCGACATCTCGTAGAGGCGCAGCGTGTCGGCGCCGTAGGAGGCGTACATGTCGTCGGGGGTCACCGAGTTCTTCAACGACTTGCCCATCTTGCCGAAGCTGCGATCGACCGGCTGGCCGTCGAACGTGAAGCCGGACTGCGCGTCGCCCTCGACGGCCTCGGCGTCGACATAGACGCCACGATCGTCCTGATAGGCGGCGGCCTGGAT
>JBCCWI010000181.1:0-6388 GCA_039193795.1 Actinomycetota bacterium
GGCGACTACCACCTCGCCAACGTCATGTTCCGTCCCGACCGGGGCGAGATCGCCGCGATCGTCGATTGGGAGCTGGCGACGCAGGGCGACCCGTTGATCGATCTCGGTCTGATCGTCGCGTTCTGGCCCGAGGAGGACGGAGCGGCAGGAATGATGTCGGTGCAGCCGTGGAATGGCTTCCCGACCATCGACGAGCTGGTGGCACACTATGACGCGAACTCGCCCCGATCGATCGAGGCGCTCGACTGGTATGCCGTGCTGGCCTGCTACAAGACCGGCATCATTCTCGAGGGCACGCACGCGCGAGCGTTTGCCGGGAAGGCGGCCAAGGAGTTTGGCGATCTTCTCCACGGCACGACCGTTGGCCTCTTCGAAAAGGCCGGCCGCATCATCGGCCTCTGATCAGCTGGTCACCGACCAGACCGCGACCGGTTCCGGGAACCCCTTGAGCATGCGACGGCCGGACGGGACGGCCCGTTCGGCGAGTTCGTGTGCCACCGCCTCGGTCACGAGGACCTCGGCGGGCACGGCCGCGCCGACGAGGCGGGCCGCGAGATTGACGACTGGGCCGAAATAGTCACCGTGGAGGGTGATGATCGACCCCTGTGCGACCCCGCCGCGAGGCACGACACCATCGGCCTGAAACGTCGCGATCAGATCAGTCGCGAAGTCGGTTGCCGAGGCCGGAGACTCGGCGACGAACATCACTTCATCGCCGATCAGCTTGGCGATCCGGGTGTCGTATCGGCGGGCGGCGGCGTGGGCCGCACGCTCGAAGGTTCGGACGAAGTCGACGAGTTCGAGTGACTCCAGGGATTGGGAGAGCGCGGTGAAACCGACGAGATCGACGAAACCGACGGTGAGCTCGACCAGCTCTCGGTGGTCATGATTCTGAGTCCGACGCTGCCGGGTCGCCGCCTGGCGGAGGTGATGGCGAAAGACCATTGGGAGCGCATCGGCGAGGAGCAGCCCGAGCGTGGCGGCATCGGCGTTCAGCCGGACGCCGTCGGCATCGGAACGGAGCCGTCGCTCGGGGCCTTGCACATGGCTGGCGATGGCCGCTTCGGCCAGTGTTTCCAACGTACTTCCGACCACATTGAGGATCTCATCGCCTTCATTTTCGACATAGAGCTGATCGGTTGCTTGGGTGACGAACCGCAGCAGTTCCAGGTCTCGGTCGTCGAAGCGAACCTGGTCGAAGTCGGTGATTCGAATCCCCATCTCCGCGAACACCACGCAAAGATGCTCGACCTCGAGGTCGAGGGTCGCGCCGAGGTCTCGCAACGAGTGATGGTCGCCCCGGGCGAGCACGGCATCGGAGGCGAGGGCGCTCTGGGCCGATATGTCGGGTGGAATTTCCGCCTCGGGTACACCGATCGACTCGAACAGGGCGATCAGTTCGGGGTCGAGGTCCGCAGCCATCGGATTGACACGGTAGTCGGCCCAAAAGACGCAGGTAACCCGGTGCCTCCCTGATCTGGTCCGTGACATTCGACCAGGAACCTGCGGAGATCGAGCGCTCGTTGTCTGGCCGGTGCACAACGACCGGTTGTGCGTTCCCGATGGAGGAAACCCGATGCAACGATTGCTCCGCCTGTTCGCCGCCCTCATGGCGCTGGCCCTACTCGCCGCTGCGTGCAGTGACGATGATCCCGTCGCCACGGCAACGGCCGACGACGAGGAGATGGCTGAGGAGGAAATGGCCGACGAGGACGAGATGGCTGACGATGACGAGATGGCCGATGACGAGATGGCCGATGACGAGATGGCCGATGACGACATGGCTGAAGACGAGATGGCCGAGGACGACATGGCCGAGGAAGACGATATGGCCGACGGCGATGTCACCGTCTTCGAAGTGACCCTCACCAACACCTCCGACAGCTTTGCCATCGCGGCGAGCGGTGCCCAGCCGATCCCGTTCGACGGCACCGAGGCCGGCCCCGCGGCCCCCGGAAGCGGCTACGAGTTCACCGTGCCCCGCTCGGCGCCGCTGCTGAGCTTCGCCACGATGTTCGTGCAGACCAACGACTGGTTCTGGTCGCCGGGGCCCGCGGGCCTCGCGTTGACCGACGCGGACGGCGCCCCGGTCAGCGGTGATGTGACCGATCAGGTCTCGCTCTGGGACGCCGGCACCGAGGCCGATCAGACCCCGGGCGAGGGCGCCGATCAGGCTCCCCGCCAGGCCGGCCCGAACACCGGTGATGACGACCCGAACTCGGCGATCCGCCCGGTCGACGGCTTCGACGCGGCCAACTACATCCAGGTGACCCTCGATCCGCAGGACGACGGCAACACCATCGTGCGGATCGAGAACATCAGCGCCGGTGCGTCGGTGCCCGGCCCGATCGCTCCGGTCGCCTGGGCGGTCCACAACGACGCCGTGTCGCTGTTCGTCGAGGGAGCTGAAGCATCCGCTGGTCTGGAGATCCTGGCCGAAGATGGTGGCCCCGGCGACCTGGCCGCGGAGCTCGCCCCCCTGACCGGCATTACCGGTCCCTTCGCCCCGATCGCCTACGTCGCCGCCGACCAGCCCGATGCGCTCTTCGTCACCGGCGTGGCCGCCACCCCCGGCCTCGAGATGCTGGCCGAGGACGGTGGACCGGGCGTGCTCGTCGAGGAACTCGAAGCGGCCGGCATCGGCCACTACGGTGCCGCCGCCATTCCCAACGGGGAGGACGAGGCGGGACCGGCATTCCCCGGTCAGAGTTACACCTTCACGGTCACGGCCCACGACGGTGCGTACCTGAACCTGGCGTCGATGCTCGTGCAATCGAACGACTGGTTCGTTGCACTGCGAAATGTCGCCCTGTTCGACAACGGCAGCCCGATCTCCGGTGATCTCACCGACCAGCTGCGGCTCTACGATGCGGGCACCGAAGTCGACCAGGCCATCGCGGCCGGCCCCGACCAGGCTCCCCGCCAGGCCGGCCCGAATACCGGTGCGACGGACGACAACACCGAGGTTCGTGGCCTTGATGTCGAACTCGACGGACACCTCACCGTGACCATCGCGCCCGTTGGCTGATCGCTGACGGGGGAGTCGGGCGTCGGACTCCCAGGGCTCGCCGCCTTTCGACGCCCGGCTCCACCACCGTCGACGTGACGGTTCAGATGACCTGACGGTCGGTCACGAGGACGGTGCCCTCGTCGGTGATGAGAGAACCCGGAATGCCCGGGTCGCGCTCGGCCAGCTGGCCGAGCGCGACCCGGGCATTCCGGGTTCTCTCATCACCGACGAGGGCACCGTCCTCGTGACCGACCGTCAGGTCATCTGAACCGTCACGTCGACGGTGGTGGAGCCGGGCGTCGAAAGGCGGCGAGCCCTGGGAGTCCGACGCCCGACTCCCCCGTCAGCGATCAGCCAACGGGCGCGATGGTCACGGTGAGGTGTCCGTCGAGTTCGACATCAAGGCCACGAACCTCGGTGTTGTCGTCCGTCGCACCGGTATTCGGGCCGGCCTGGCGGGGAGCCTGGTCGGGGCCGGCCGCGATGGCCTGGTCGACTTCGGTGCCCGCATCGTAGAGCCGCAGCTGGTCGGTGAGATCACCGGAGATCGGGCTGCCGTTGTCGAACAGGGCGACATTTCGCAGTGCAACGAACCAGTCGTTCGATTGCACGAGCATCGACGCCAGGTTCAGGTACGCACCGTCGTGGGCCGTGACCGTGAAGGTGTAACTCTGACCGGGGAATGCCGGTCCCGCCTCGTCCTCCCCGTTGGGAATGGCGGCGGCACCGTAGTGGCCGATGCCGGCCGCTTCGAGTTCCTCGACGAGCACGCCCGGTCCACCGTCCTCGGCCAGCATCTCGAGGCCGGGGGTGGCGGCCACGCCGGTGACGAAGAGCGCATCGGGCTGGTCGGCGGCGACGTAGGCGATCGGGGCGAAGGGACCGGTAATGCCGGTCAGGGGGGCGAGCTCCGCGGCCAGGTCGCCGGGGCCACCATCTTCGGCCAGGATCTCCAGACCAGCGGATGCTTCAGCTCCCTCGACGAACAGCGACACGGCGTCGTTGTGGACCGCCCAGGCGACCGGAGCGATCGGGCCGGGCACCGACGCACCGGCGCTGATGTTCTCGATCCGCACGATGGTGTTGCCGTCGTCCTGCGGATCGAGGGTCACCTGGATGTAGTTGGCCGCGTCGAAGCCGTCGACCGGGCGGATCGCCGAGTTCGGGTCGTCATCACCGGTGTTCGGGCCGGCCTGGCGGGGAGCCTGATCGGCGCCCTCGCCCGGGGTCTGATCGGCCTCGGTGCCGGCGTCCCAGAGCGAGACCTGATCGGTCACATCACCGCTGACCGGGGCGCCGTCCGCGTCGGTCAACGCGAGGCCCGCGGGCCCCGGCGACCAGAACCAGTCGTTGGTCTGCACGAACATCGTGGCGAAGCTCAGCAGCGGCGCCGAGCGGGGCACGGTGAACTCGTAGCCGCTTCCGGGGGCCGCGGGGCCGGCCTCGGTGCCGTCGAACGGGATCGGCTGGGCACCGCTCGCCGCGATGGCAAAGCTGTCGGAGGTGTTGGTGAGGGTCACTTCGAAGACGGTGACATCGCCGTCGGCCATATCGTCTTCCTCGGCCATGTCGTCCTCGGCCATCTCGTCTTCAGCCATGTCGTCATCGGCCATCTCGTCATCGGCCATCTCGTCATCGGCCATCTCGTCATCGTCAGCCATCTCGTCCTCGTCGGCCATTTCCTCCTCAGCCATCTCCTCGTCGTCGGCCGTTGCCGTGGCGACGGGATCATCGTCACTGCACGCAGCGGCGAGTAGGGCCAGCGCCATGAGGGCGGCGAACAGGCGGAGCAATCGTTGCATCGGGTTTCCTCCATCGGGAACGCACAACCGGTCGTTGTGCACCGGCCAGACAACGAGCGCTCGATCTCCGCAGGTTCCTGGTCGAATGTCACGGACCAGATCAGGGAGGCACCGGGTTACCTGCGTCTTTTGGGCCGACTACCGTGTCAATCCGATGGCTGCGGACCTCGACCCCGAACTGATCGCCCTGTTCGAGTCGATCGGTGTACCCGAGGCGGAAATTCCACCCGACATATCGGCCCAGAGCGCCCTCGCCTCCGATGCCGTGCTCGCCCGGGGCGACCATCACTCGTTGCGAGACCTCGGCGCGACCCTCGACCTCGAGGTCGAGCATCTTTGCGTGGTGTTCGCGGAGATGGGGATTCGAATCACCGACTTCGACCAGGTTCGCTTCGACGACCGAGACCTGGAACTGCTGCGGTTCGTCACCCAAGCAACCGATCAGCTCTATGTCGAAAATGAAGGCGATGAGATCCTCAATGTGGTCGGAAGTACGTTGGAAACACTGGCCGAAGCGGCCATCGCCAGCCATGTGCAAGGCCCCGAGCGACGGCTCCGTTCCGATGCCGACGGCGTCCGGCTGAACGCCGATGCCGCCACGCTCGGGCTGCTCCTCGCCGATGCGCTCCCAATGGTCTTTCGCCATCACCTCCGCCAGGCGGCGACCCGGCAGCGTCGGACTCAGAATCATGACCACCGAGAGCTGGTCGAGCTCACCGTCGGTTTCGTCGATCTCGTCGGTTTCACCGCGCTCTCCCAATCCCTGGAGTCACTCGAACTCGTCGACTTCGTCCGAACCTTCGAGCGTGCGGCCCACGCCGCCGCCCGCCGATACGACACCCGGATCGCCAAGCTGATCGGCGATGAAGTGATGTTCGTCGCCGAGTCTCCGGCCTCGGCAACCGACTTCGCGACTGATCTGATCGCGACGTTTCAGGCCGATGGTGTCGTGCCTCGCGGCGGGGTCGCACAGGGGTCGATCATCACCCTCCACGGTGACTATTTCGGCCCAGTCGTCAATCTCGCGGCCCGCCTCGTCGGCGCGGCCGTGCCCGCCGAGGTCCTCGTGACCGAGGCGGTGGCACACGAACTCGCCGAACGGGCCGTCCCGTCCGGCCGTCGCATGCTCAAGGGGTTCCCGGAACCGGTCGCGGTCTGGTCGGTGACCAGCTGATCAGAGGCCGATGATGCGGCCGGCCTTTTCGAAGAGGCCAACGGTCGTGCCGTGGAGAAGATCGCCAAACTCCTTGGCCGCCTTCCCGGCAAACGCTCGCGCGTGCGTGCCCTCGAGAATGATGCCGGTCTTGTAGCAGGCCAGCACGGCATACCAGTCGAGCGCCTCGATCGATCGGGGCGAGTTCGCGTCATAGTGTGCCACCAGCTCGTCGATGGTCGGGAAGCCATTCCACGGCTGCACCGACATCATTCCTGCCGCTCCGTCCTCCTCGGGCCAGAACGCGACGATCAGACCGAGATCGATCAACGGGTCGCCCTGCGTCGCCAGCTCCCAATCGACGATCGCGGCGATCTCGCCCCGGTCGGGACGGAACATGACGTTGGCGAGGTGGTAGTCGCC
>JBCCWI010000182.1:0-6369 GCA_039193795.1 Actinomycetota bacterium
CATCTCCATCGCCGGCGCCCAAGGCCCGATGCAGTTCCTTCCGACGACCTGGGAGGAGGTGAGCGACGGCGACATCCGCGACCCGTACGACGCCATTCCCGCCGCTGCCCGGTACCTCGTCCGTCGGGGTGGCCCCGAGGACATGGAGCGGGCGCTCTTCGGGTACAACAACTCCGACGCCTACGTCACCTCGATCTCCGCCTACGCCGAACTGTTCCGCACCGATCTGACCAACTTCTACGCCGCCCACCAGTGGGAGATCCACTATTCGTCCTCCGCGGGCGACCTCTGGCTGCCGATCGGGTACCGCCTCGAGGAGGTCACCCCGGCCGACGAGTACCTCGCCGACGCACCCTGGTCCGCCCCGCCGAGCGGCTCGACCCCGTAGCGTGGGCGGCATGGTCGAGATCACGATCGCCCACGAGGCCACGCCCGAACTGCACACGGCCATGGAGCGGCTGGTGCCGCAGCTGTCCAGGTCCAACCCGCCGCCCACGTTCGACGAGCTCGACCTCCTGTGCCGCTCCGAGGCGTCGACGATGTTCGTCGCCTCCGACGAGACCGGCATCCTCGGCACGCTCACCCTCGCGATGTTCCGTATCCCCACCGGGGTGCGGGCCTGGATCGAAGACGTCATCGTCGACGATGCCGCCCGGGGGAAGGGTGTGGGCCGCCTGATCAACGAGGCCGCCATCGCGTACGCCTTCGAACACGACGCGATCACCGTCGACCTCACCTCGCGTCCGACGCGCGAGGCGGCGAACCGGCTCTACCAGCGCATCGGTTTCGTGCAGCGCGACACCAACGTGTACCGCTACGCCAAGCCCGAGCAGTTCCAGAGCTGATCAACGGGGCCGATGCTCGGTCCCCATCCCGGCCGTCAAGAAGACACAGGTTGTCGCGGCATCGACGTCTGCGGTGTGCCACGTGCCCGGTGGATTGATGGCGGCAGCACCGGCGGCGAGCTCGACCAGGTCGGTGGAGCCGTCGGCGTGCTCCTGTCGGAGTCGGATCGTGCCCGCCGTGCACACGACGATCTCGTGACCGTTCGGGTGCATCTCCCACATGTCCCACGACTCGGTGAAGGTGTACATCGAGAGCAGCCAGCCGTCCGTGCCGTCGGCCGCCACCCGGGCCGCGTAGTCGGCGTACCACGCCACATCGCCGGTGAATTCGGGCTGGACGGTGGCCGTGGCGCCCGCTCCCAGATGGATCGGGAAGGCGGCGAGTGGGGTTCCGGGCTGCGACATGGCTGCGATTTTCTCGTCTTACGCCAGAAACCACAAGAATTTCCGAATATGTCAGTTTCGTGACGGAATTCGGTGGGACAGGTGTTCTATGCTCGGCCACGCGGGAAGGACCAGCGCACCCTCGTGCGCAGTCCGAGAGGCACCGATGACGGCGAAAACAAACCACACCAACGGCAGCTATCTGGTCGCAAACCGGATCGATCGCGCGGAGGCCGATCGCCTTCGCGCCGAACACCCCGGCGTGATCGTCAGCCGCAACACCGACGGCACCTACCGGGTCACCCGAGGTCGCTGAGACCGTTCGGCCGATAGCGTGGCCGGGTGAGCACACCTGCCGGCGACTACGACCTGCAATGGCATCGGGCGGTCCCCGACCTGCGTGAGCCGGTCCTGATCGCCGCCTTCGAAGGCTGGAACGACGCAGGCGACGCCGCCACGATCGCCGCCCGTCAACTCGTCGAACGCTTCGACGCCACGCCGCTCGTCGACATCGACCCGGAGCGCTACTTCGACTTCAGCGCCACCCGCCCGCTCGTGCACCTCGACGAGGATCGCCGTCGCAGCATCAGCTGGCCCGAGAACCAGCTGCTCGCCGCCCGAGTCCCGGCGGCATCGCGCGACGTGGTGATCCTGCTCGGCCTCGAACCCCAGTTGCAGTGGCGCCGCTTCTGCAGCCAGGTCCTGGAGGTCGCCCGCGTCGTCGAGGCCAGCACGGTGGTGACCCTCGGCGCCCTGCTCGCCGACGTCCCCCACTCTCGCCCGGTCCAGATCTACGGCGCCGCCGAGGAACCCGAACTGCAGGCACGTCTCGATCTCGAGCCGTCCTCCTACGAGGGCCCCACCGGCATCGTCGGCGCCCTCACCACCGAGGCCTCCGACGCCGGGTTCCCGACCGCCTCGTTCTGGGCGTCGGTGCCGTCCTACGTGCCGGGCGCCCCCTCCCCCAAGGCCGCCCTGGCGCTGTTGCATCAGGTCTGCGAGGTCCTCGGGACGACCGTCTTCGTGACCGACCTCGAGATCGCCGCCGCCTCCTACGAGCGCCAGGTCGACGAACTCGTCGCCGAGGACGAGGACACCGCCGACTATGTCCGCGACCTCGAGGCCGCGTGGGACGAGGCCGACGACGATGAGGGCCTCGAGGACGATCCGGAACTACTGGTCGCCGAGGTCGAGGAGTTCCTCCGCGACGTCGACTGAGTGGACGGCGCCGCTCCCGGGGCCGGACGGCTAGATCGAGAGCGTCGACTCGATCCAGGCGATCATGTCGTCGACGATCTCGAGCCCGACCGGCTCGTTCAGGATCTCGTGACCGAGCCCGTCGTAGATCGTGCGCTGGGCGGACGGGACCGCCTCGAAGGGCTCGGAGGCCCACACCGGCACGATCTTGTCGACGCCGCCGTGACCGATCCAGGCCGGTAGCTCGAGATCGCCGACCGCGTCGCGGACCCGGTCGATCTCGCCGATCGTCTCGAGTGCGAGCGAGATCGTCATGAAGTCGGTGCGGAGCGGATCGTTCATGAAGGTCTCGCCGACCGATACGTCCTCCGCGAAGACGGTGGCGTCCCAGTCATCGCGCACCTCGTACCCGGGATGGACCCGGCGGATGAGCGGACCGACGACCTTGAGGGCCTTGTCGGAGCCCTCGAGTTCGTACCCGAGCGGCGGGCCGGTGACGACGAGCGCGTCGGGAAGGGGGCGATCGCCGAGACAGTACCCGGTGCTGATCAGCGCTCCGAGCGAGTGGCCGAGCAGCACGGTCGGGAGCCCGAGGCGCCGGACCTCGACGAGTTGGTCCTCGACGTCGTCCTGGAATTGCGAGAACGATTCGACGAACGCCCGCTTGCCGCCCGAACCGCCGAAGCCGCGGTTGTCGAGGGAGACGACGTCGAACCCGGCGCCGGCCAGATGGGCACCGACGTGCTCGTAGCGGCCCGAGTGTTCCCCGAGTCCGTGGATCAACAGCACGGCGGCACGCGGTGCTCCGGCCGGCTGCCAACGCCGCCGGAGCTGGATCAGGCCGTCTCGCGTCGTGCCGTGATCGGTGGTGGAGGTGATGGTCACGAAAGCTCCTCGGCGTCGTGGCCGCCACGCCACGGGGGCGTGCGGGGGTGATCGAACAGGACCGGGACGTCCTCACCGCGGATGGCGCGGAAGGCGTGTTCGGCCCAGAGCTCCACACCGACCGTCGGGTGGGGCAGCGCGTCCTCGGCGAAGAATCCCACGTCGAGACACTCGAGCGGGTGCGGCGACAGGGATCCACCGGTGGCTCGGCACTGGAACACCAGCGACACCAGGGGGATACGGGTGAAGCCCCGACGCTGACCGTCGAGCACCGCGATCGGACGGACGACCTCGCACTCGATGCCGGCCTCCTCCTTGACCTCCTTGACGACCACCTCGGCTGGCGAGTAGCCCACGTCGGCCCAACCGGTCGGATAGAGCCAGACACCGCTGTCGGCGCGCTGGACCATCAGGAGTTCGCCGTCGTCGTTGCCGACGACGGCGCCGACGGTGATCTTCGGGGTCACGTAGCCAGGGACCCCCACGCCGACCCGATCGAGCCACTCCTGCACCTGGCGATCGGGGTCGATGCCACCGACCACGTGACTGCGGATGTCGGCGGCGATCGCGAGGACCTCCTCGAAGCGTTCGCGCTCGTAGAGGTTGTCGGTGAACCCCAGCCCGGTCTGGGCGGTGGCGGCCAGCGCCTCGGCCCAGCGCAGCAGTTCTCGTTCGGTGGCGGGTCGGTCGGTCATGGTCCTAGGCGTCGGCGCCGATGGCGGAGAGCACCGCCAGTTCGATCTCGGCAAGGTACGCCGGATCGGTGACCTTCGCACCGTTCGGACCCCGCACGTAGAAGGTGTCGACGACGTCGGCGCCGAGGGTCTGCACCGTCGCCCAGGCGATGTCGAGGTCGAGCTCCACGAAGGCGCGGGTCACGCGGTACAGGAAGCCGATCGAGTCGGGCCCGCGCACCTCCAGCACGGTGGAGGTCGCGGAGATCTCGTTGTCCACCACCACGGCCGGCTCGACGATGCGCGCCGAGGTGGTTCGCTGGAATCGGTAGGTCTGCGCGCGTCGCAGGAGCCGGGCCGTGATCGCCAGCTCGCGGCGCAGCGCCCGCTCGATGTCGGCGATCACCTCGTCGGGGCGGTCGTTCAATCCGTGTCCGCCCGCGACCCGGATGCGGTCGATCGCCATGCCGTCGGCGGTGGCGAGATTGGCCCCGAGGATCTCGACCCCGTGGAGGGCGAGCGCACCGGCGACCCGGCTGAACACGCCCGGGCGGTCCGGGGTGACCGCGATGATGACGTGGCCGTCGATGCGGACCACCGTCTCGCCCGCCGCGGCCAGTTCGAGTTGCTCGGCGTTCGGGAAGTCGGCACCGCCGAGATCGTGCTCGCCCTGCAGGTACTTGATGGTGCGGTCGGCGAGTTCGCCCACCAGCTCGGCCTTCCACCCGCCCCACGCAGACTTCGAGGTGGCGATCGAGTCGGCTTCGGTGAGGGCGGCCAGGAGTTCGACGGTGCCGATCGAGCCGACCGCGTCGGCGACCAGCTTGACCGTGCCTTCGTCCTCGAGGTCGCGGCGCGACGCCACGTCGGGCAACAGGAGGTGGTGCCGAACGAGCGCCTCGAGCGCTTCGATGTCGTCGGACGGGTACCCCATGCGTGACGCGATCGTGTTCACCAGGCCGACCCCGACCTCACTGTGATCGCCCGGGTACCCCTTGCCGATGTCGTGGAAGATGCCGCCGAGCACGAGGAGGTCGGGTCGCTCGACCCGGTCGACGAGCCGGGCCGCCTCGGCCGCGGCCTCGAGCAGGTGCCGGTCGACGGTGAAGCGGTGGTAGGCGTTGCGTTGGGGCCGGTTCCGGTTCGGCGCCCACTCGGGGATCAGGCGGGTGACGAGATCGAAGTGGTCGAGCGCCTCGACCACCCGGATCATCTCGTGACCGCACAGCAAGAGGTCGACGAAGAGCTCCCGTGCCTCGTCGGGCCACGGGTCGGGCAGGTGGGTGCCCTCGACCTCGATGCGTTCGAGTACGTCACGCTCGATGAACGCGTCGTGGCGGGCGGCGTGCACGGCGACCCGCAGGGGCATGATCGGGTCGTCGACCGCGGCATCGGGGGCGAGGCTGAGGGTGTCGTCGACCAGCTGGATTCCGTGACCGAGATCGCGGCTCTTCTTCAGCCAACGGCGGCGTCGGCCCCGCTGGTGGATCCGGTGCAGGACGGAATCCTGGATCCAGGAGACGGTGCGGGCCGCACCGGCGACCGCCGCCATGAGATCGTCGGCGTCGCCATAGCCGAGGGCGGCGGCCACCTCGTCCTGCTCCTGGAGCAGCAGCTGGTTGTTGGCCCGGCCCGTCGAGCGGTGGAGCTCGATCCGCGCCGACAGGAGGATGTCGTGAGGTCCGGCGAGCGCCGCCCGTTCGCTCGGGTCGAGCAGTTCGTGATCGGCGAGATCGATCCAGCGCACCGAGTGGAGATCGCGCAGGCCGCCCTGGGAGAGCTTGAGGTCGGGCTCGAGCAGGAAGGCGAGCTCGCCGGCTTCGACATGGCGTTCGCGGATCCGCGCCGCCAGCATGTCGAGCATGCGGTCGCGACCCGACCGCCACTGAGCGAGCGCCTTGCGGCTGAGCTCGTCGACGAGCGCTTCGCTGCCGCCGAGGTACCGCATCTCCAGCAGCGACGTCGCCGTGTCGAGATCGTCGCCGGCGAGATCGAGCGCTTCGTCGATCGTGCGGACGGCATGCCCGAGCTTCATGCCGCTGTCCCAGATCGGATACCAGATGCGCTCGGCGACCTCGGCCGCCGAGCCCTCGTACTGGTGGATCAGCAGCAGGTCGAGATCGGATCCGGGGCTGAGATCGCCCCGGCCGTACCCGCCGACGGCGGCGAGGGCGAAGCCCGGAACGTCGCCGACGTCGTCGATCACCGATCGGAGCCAGGCGTCGATCTCGGCCGTGTAGGCCTCGGCCAGGTCGGTGCCGACCAGGGCCGGGTCGGCGAGCACACCGGCGGCAGCGGGGATCGTCTTCACGGGAGGCGGGGGGACCGTCGACGCATGAAGCGACAGTACCCGGCCGGAAGCGGGGGGGGGGGGGCCGCCCCCC
>JBCCWI010000183.1:0-6320 GCA_039193795.1 Actinomycetota bacterium
ACAAGGCCCACGTCGGCTCCGAGGGCTACACGTGCGAGAAGGCACTTCGCCTCGACCACTACCAGAACACCCGCAGCCGACTCAGCACGCCGATGCGTCGCCGCGACGACGGCACCTACGAACCCGTCGACTGGGACACGGCGATCGAAGAGGTCGCAGCCCGCCTCCAGGCGGTCGCCGCCGAGCACGGTGCGGTTGTTCTGGTAGTGGTCGAGGCGAAGTGCCTTCTCGCACGTGTAGCCCTCGGAGCCGACGTGGGCCTTGTTGCCCCGTACCCGTTTGAACGCTCGACCGTCGAGCTTGATCTCGACGCCACAGTTGGCCGAACACAGGATGCACACGCTCTTGTGCCAGGCATCGGGATCGCTCGGCGGGAGCGGGGTCGGGGCGGTCGTGGGATCGGCTGCGAGATCGGTCACCGGGGGCCTCCTGAGTGGGTTCGCTTGTAGAACCTACTCGGGGCCCGAGGCCGTGTCGAGTTCACCCATCGATGACCGTCGATGGGTCGGGTTAGGATGGTCCCATGGAACCGCTGTGCTGCACGCCCCTGTTCGACGAGGCGATCACCGAAGCCGACGCGGCCGATCTCGCCTCGGTGCTCAAGGCCCTGGCCGATCCGGTTCGCCTGCGGCTGGTGAGCATCATCGGCGCGAGCGGCGAAGCCTGCGCCTGCGACTTCCCCGAGATGCTCGGCAAGTCCCAACCGACCGTCAGTCACCACCTGTCCCAGCTCGTCTCCGCGGGCATCCTCGAGCGCGAACAGCGGGGCAAGTGGGCGTGGTTCTCGCTCAACCAGGGGCGGGTCGACGAAGTCCGGGCCGTGCTCGGCTGACCCGGGGCGGCCCCTCACCACCACCCGCGGCTCGCCTCCGGGCCCGTCGCGGCGTACCCTCGAGGGAGATCGTCCTCGAGGAGACTGCCATGACCGACGTCCAGGACCAGCCCGATCTCGGCGCATTCGAGCCCGACCAGGAGGGCATCGAACTCGAGCGGCCCGAGGAGCACACCGACTTCGAGGCCGAGCGTCTGCATCGCAAGCAGCGCCTCGCCGCCGGCCTGCGGATCCTCGGGCGCATGCACCTCGCCGAGGGCGTCGCCGGGCACGTGACCGTGCGTGACCCCGAGCAGCCCGACCACTTCTGGGTCAACCCGTTCGGCCTCAACTTCAAGCTCATGAAGGTCTCGGATCTGATCCTCGTCAGCCACACCGGCGAGGTCGTCGAAGGCGACAAGCCGGTCAATGCCGCGGCGTTCGCCATCCACTCCGAGCTCCACAAGGCGCGCCCCGACGTCATCGCGGCGGCCCACTCCCACGCCATGTACGGCCGCACCTTCTCCACCCTCGGTCAGCCGCTCAAGATGATCAGCCAGGACACCACGATCTTCTACAACGACGTCGCGCTGTGCGACGCCGGCTCGGGCGCGGTCGTGGTCGACACGAACGTCAGCGCCCAGATGGCCGCCGCCCTCGGCGACAAGAAGGCGCTGATCCACCAGAACCACGGCTGCATCACCGCGGGCCAGTCCGTCGACTCCGCGATCTGGTGGTTCGTCGCGCTCGAGCGTGCATGCCAGAGCCAGCTGGTCGCGATGGCGGCCGGCGATCCGATCGAGATCCCGCAGGACCTGTGCGAGGAGAGCTACGCCGTCCAGGGCGGCGAGCTCGCCGGCTGGTTCAACTTCCAGCCCTGGTGGGACGAACTCTGCCGCGACGAGCCCGAGTTCCTCGAGTAGCTCAGCCGCGCCCCGTCGCTGCGCCCTCGAGGGGCGGGAATCGGGTGGTGGCGGCTGCGACCGTCCAGTCCATGTGGTTGCGGACGTACTCCTCCGACGCGTCCCGGCGCGGCTGGTAGTCCCAGTCGACGCGACGGCCGACCGACATTCCCGCGTGCACGGCACGCCGCATACGCTGTGACGCCAGCACGTCGGCCCGGATGCGCTCACTGTCCCACCGCTCGGCGACCTCGGCGGCGAACGCCGCTTCGACCTCTGCGTGGGCCGGGTCGTCGGCCAGGTTGTGCAGCTCGCCCGGATCGGCGTCCATGTCGAAGAGCATCGGCGGGTCGATGTCGCACTGCACGTACTTCCAGCGACCTCGGCGGATCATGAAGATCGGGTGGGCGGATCCCTCCCCGCAGTACTCCCCCAGCGCCGTCGCGTCGGGATCGACGTCGGCGCCACCGGCGGCGGCCGCCAACGACCGTCCGTCGAGGTCGGCCCCGAGCGCCGGCCAACCACCGGGCGCGGCCCAGTCGAGCATCGTCGGCAGGAGGTCGACCAACGAGCACGGCTCGGGCGAGATGCCGTGGACGACGCCTGGCCCGGCCATCACCAGCGGCACCCGCATCGAGTGGTCGAGGGTCGACATCTTGTACCAGAGGCCCCGCTCGCCGAGGAGGTCGCCGTGGTCGCCGGTGAACACCACGATCGTGTCGTCGAGCAACTCCGCTTCCTCGAGCGTCCGGACGATCTCACCGATCTTGCTGTCGACGTAGGTCGTGTTCGCGTAGTACGCCCGCCGGGCGTTGGCGACCTGTTCGTCGGTCACCTTCACGTCGGCGGCCTCGATCGCGTTGGAGAGGCGCTGCGAGTGCGGGTCCGTCGCGATCGGAGAGGTCGGCAGATCGATCTCGACACCCTCGTAGCGATCCCAGAACTCGGGCCGAGCGACGTACGGGTCGTGCGGATGGATGAAGCTCACCACCATCGCGAACGGTGTGTCCTGGTGTTTCGCGTAGTCGAAGATGCGCCGCTTCGCGGTGAAGGCGACCTCCTCGTCGTACTCGAGTTGGAAGGTGGTGGCGGCCGCGCCGGCCTCCTTCACCGAATCCATGTTGTGGTACCACTTGTCGATCCGATCGTCGGACTCGTCCCAGTTGGGGGTCCAGGCGTGATCACTCGGGTAGACGTCGGTCGTGAGGCGATCCTCGAATCCGTGGAGCTGGTCCGGGCCGACGAAGTGCATCTTGCCGCTCAGGCAGGTGCGGTAGCCGACCTGGCGCAGGTAGTGCGCGAACGTCGGGATCGACGCCGGGAACTCCGCGGCGTTGTCGTAGGCCTTGATCCTCGTCACGAGTTGCCCGGCCATGAACGAGAAG
The DNA here is from genome assembly GCA_039193795.1 of Actinomycetota bacterium. Classification (GTDB taxonomy): domain Bacteria; phylum Actinomycetota; class Acidimicrobiia; order Acidimicrobiales; family Aldehydirespiratoraceae; genus UBA11606. The sequence continues at coordinate 3,099 of JBCCWI010000183.1, forward strand.
CGAGCGGGTGCACACAGGGGCGAGTTGCAATACGCCGCGTCGAAGCGCATCCCGCGTTCAGCGAGCGCGTCGAGGTGCGGCGTCTGCACGATCGGATGGCCGTAGGTGCCGGTGAACTGGGGCGCGAGCTGATCGGCCATGATCACCACGATGTTGGGGCGAGTCGTCACGCGGCGGACGATACCGTCCGACTGGACGGTTGTTCAACGACCGGACCAGAGGCCGAGCTGATCGACGATCTGCGCGACACAATCGTCGAGGGGCGCCGAGGTGTCGACGCGGATCTCGGGCGAGTCCGGGGCCTCGTAGGGAGCCGAGATGCCGCTGAAGTCGGGAATCTCGCCGGCCCGCGCCTTCGCGTAGAGGCCCTTCACGTCGCGCGCCTCGCACACCTCGAGCGGGGTGTCGACGAAGACCTCGACGAATCGTCCCTCGGGGTGCAACGCCCGGACCTGTGCCCGGTCGGCGCGGTACGGGGAGATGAAGGCGGTCAGCACCACCAGACCGGCGTCCTGGAAGAGCCGGCACACCTCACCGATGCGGCGGATGTTCTCGGTGCGGTCCTCCGCGGAGAAGCCGAGGTCGCGGTTGAGCCCGAAGCGGATGTTGTCGCCGTCGAGGACGTAGCAGGCGATGCCCCGCTCGATCAGGGCCTTCTCGACCGCGAACGCCAATGTCGACTTCCCCGAGCCCGACAGGCCGGTGAACCACACGGTCCGCGACCCATGGCCGTAGAGCGCCTCGCGCTCGGCCCCGTCGACCTGGCCGTCGGCCCGGACGATGTTGGTGCTGACGGGCTCGTCAGCCACGGAGGAAGCCTCGCGCCTGAAGGGCGTTGACGATCGCCTCCACGCTCTCGGCCACGGTCAGCCGGGATGCGTCGATCCGCAGATCCCAGGTCTCGTCGCGGTCGTACGGGGCGGAGACGCCCGGGAAGTCGGTGATCTCACCGGCATCGGCCATCTCGTACAGACCCCGGTCGTCGCGCTCGCGGCAGACCTCGATCGGCGTGTCGATGAACACCTCCATGAATCGCTCCGACCCGATCAGGTCACGGAACCGGCTGCGCACACCCGAGTCCGGCGCGACGAACGCAGCGACGGTGAGGACACCCTGGTTGGCGAGCAGGCGGGCCATCTCCGCCGATCGACGGAGGTTCTCGGAGCGGTCCGAGGCGGTGAAGCCAAGATCTCGGCTGATGCCCAGGCGGACGTTCTCGCCGTCGAGCCGCACCGCGACCTTGCCGCGGTCGAACAGTTCTCGCTCCAGTGCCGTGGCGATGGTCGACTTGCCGGCACCGGTGAGCCCGGTGAGCAGGACGGTGCCCGGCTGCTGGCCGAAGCGGATCGACCGCTCGGCCGCGGTGATCTCGGAGAGCTCGGCGGTGAGCCCGGCGTCGGGCGCCCGATCCCAGCTCGACCCGATACCGGTGATCATGCCGGCGCCGACGGTCGCATTGGAGAGGCGGTCGACCAGGATGAAGGCGCCGGTCGTGCGGTTGCCGTCGTAGGGATCGAAGAGGAGCTCGCGGTCGGCGGAGATGAGGCACGACGCGATGTCGTTGAGCGCCAGTTCGCCTGCGTCCTCGTGCTCGAGGGTGTTGATGTCGACCCGGTGGTGGATCGTGGTCACCACGGCGTTGGACAAGCCGTTGCCATTCTGCAGCAGGTACTGGCGTCCGGGGGTCATCGGCTCCTCGGACATCCAGACGACCATCGCGTCGACGTCGTGGGCGCGCAACGGCAGCTCGGCATCGGCGTGCACGAGCAGGTCGCCTCGGCTGACGTCGATCTCGTCGGCGAGGGTGAGCGTCACCGCCCGGCCGGGCCCGGCGATGTCGAGGTCGCCGTCGAAGGTGACGATGCGTTCGACCGTCGACGACACGCCGGACGGCAGGCTGGTCACCCGGTCGCCGGGGCGCACCACACCCGAGGCGATCGTGCCCGCGAAGCCGCGGAAGTCGAGGTCGGGGCGGGTGACCATCTGCACCGGGAGCCGGAACGAGTCGAGGTCGATGCCGGCCTCGACGTCGACGTTCTCGAGGTGTTGCATCATCGTCGGGCCGTCGAACCAGTCGAGGTTCTCGCCCTTGTCGACGACGTTGTCGCCGAGCAGCGCCGACATCGGGAGAAAGACCGGGTCGATCAGATCGAGGGGTTTGGCGAAGTCCCGGTACTGCTCGACGATCTCGTCGAAGCGTTCCTGGGAGAAGTCGACGAGGTCCATCTTGTTGACGGCGACCGCGACGTTGCGGATGCCGAGCAGGTTGGCGATGAAGCTGTGCCGCTTGGTCTGGGTGATCACTCCGTAGCGGGCGTCGACCAGGATGATCGCGAGCTGACAGGTGGAGGCCCCGGTCACCATGTTGCGGGTGTACTGCTCGTGGCCGGGGGTGTCGGCGATGATGAACTTGCGCTTGGCGGTCGAGAAGTACCGGTAGGCGACGTCGATGGTGATGCCCTGTTCACGTTCGGCCTTGAGGCCGTCGGTCAGCAGCGCGAGGTCGACCTGATCACCCGCATGCCCCACCGTCGTCGAGTCGGCTTCGAGCGATGCGAGGGTGTCCTCGTAGATCATCTTCGAGTCGTGCAGGAGCCGGCCGATGAGGGTCGACTTGCCGTCGTCGACCGACCCACAGGTGAGGAACCGAAGGAGGTCCTTGCGCTCGTGCTCGGCGAGGTACGCCTCGATGTCGGTGGCGATCAGCTCGGATTGGTGACTCATTAGAAGTACCCCTCCCGCTTCTTCTCCTCCATGGACCCGGACTGGTCGTAGTCGATCACCCGGCCCTCGCGTTCGGAACGGGTGGCGAGCAGCATCTCCTGGATGATCTCGGGAAGCGTCGCCGCCTCGGACTCGACGGCCCCGGTCAAGGGCCAGCAGCCGAGTGTGCGGAAGCGGACGGTGCGCATCTCTGGTGCCTCGCCCGGATGGAAGGACATGCGCTCAGGATCGTCGACCATGATGAGGACTCCGTCGCGCTCGACGATGGGTCTTAGGGCCGCATAGTAGAGCGGGACGATGGGAATGCCCTCGAGGTGGATGTATTGCCAGATGTCGAGTTCGGTCCAGTTGGAGAGCGGGAAGACGCGGATCGACTCACCCCTCTGCTTGCGGGCGTTGTAGAGGCTCCAGAGCTCCGGGCGCTGGCTCTTCGGATCCCAGCGATGCTGGGCTGTCCTGAAGGAGAAGACGCGCTCCTTGGCGCGGCTCTTCTCCTCG
>JBCCWI010000184.1:0-6284 GCA_039193795.1 Actinomycetota bacterium
GGTTCGCAACGAGCTTGCTGAGGTGTCAATCCCGAAGATGCGGATTGTGCTCGCTCTCGGCCGTGTGCAACCGGGTTCGAAAGAGGCTCAGTCGCTACCCGAGCGGCCCGTAGACGCGATACCGCCGCTGACCAGGAAATGGGGCAGCGGCAGAGCTGAGTGGCGGAGGGAGGGGGATTCGAACCCCCGGGACCCGTGAAGGCCCGCTGGTTTTCAAGACCAGTGCAATCGTCCGCTCTGCCATCCCTCCGAAGACGAGGCTAGAGCGTGCGCGTCGCGCTCACTCGGCGGTGGCGACCTCGATGCGGTCCTGGTGCCAGTCCTTCGCCGCGTTGAGTGCGACGTCGGCCCGATCGATCAGCGCGCCCACGTCGAACGCGTGCGCCGGGTAGCACGCGACACCGGCCCACATGGTCACGTTGGGGTGCTCCTGGGCGAGGCATCGACGCACCCGCTCCATCGTCCAGATCGCGCCGTTCTCCGGCGTGTCCTCGAGCACGACGCCGAAGCGCCCGTCGGTCAGACGAGTCGCGGTGTCGGATTCACGCAGTGTCTCGCGCAGCGCATCGGCGACGTCGATCGCGTCAGCCGGGGGCCGGTCGGTGCCCTCGCGACCTTCGACGACCTCGACGAGGGCGACGGCGACCGGGCGGAGGTGGCGGCGAGCCGCAGCGATGCGGCTGTCGAGCGCGACCAGGAAGTACTCGTGATTGAACAGGCCGGTCACCGGATCGGTGAGACCACCCTCGCCCCCGCCCACACCGGATTCGGTGATGACGATCGGCGCTGAGGTGTCGCCGGCACGCTTCTCGGCGGCCGACAGCTGCTCGGTGAGGCTGCGCACCGCTTCCTCGGCCGCCATGCGGCTCTGGACCTGGGCGGCGACGGCGCTCTCGAGCTGACGGATCTGCTCGTTCATCGAGGTGACCCGATGCTCGAGTGCATCGACCTCGGCGCGGCTCTTCTGGGCGACGGCGGCACCGGCACCCGCGGCGAGCGCACCGAAGACGGCGAGCTTGCGGCGGCCGGTGGCGGCCGACAACAGGCTGGCTGCGGCACCGGCGGCGCCGAATCCGGCGGTGAGGTCGAAGCGGGGTTCACTCATCTGCACTCCATCGGCGGGCTCGGTTCGAAATTCAAGCCGAGGGGATCACGATCGTCGACCTTTTGTCCCGGAAAAGGGGAGCATCGGGCGTCGCGAGAATCGTAGGCAATCGGTTGCGGTAGGTCGCGCGATCGATCGCAGAGACGCCGAGGGTAGCGAGGTGATCGGTCCGCCATTGCACGTCGATGAGCCGGGTTGCGCCGTCGTCGAGGCCGTGGACGAGTGCGACGACGGCGGCCTTCGAGGCGTCGGTGACGGTGTGGAACTTCGACTCGGCCGCGAACAGCCCGCCGATCCCGAGGCCATACAGCCCGCCGACCAGTTCGCCGTCGAGCCAGGTCTCGATGCTGTGGGCCCAGCCGAGTTCGTGGAGTCGGCGATAGGCGGCGCGGATGCGGCGGTCGATCCAGCCGTGAGGTCGGTTCGGGTCGGCGCAGCCGGTGACCACCGCATCGAAGGCGGTGTCGACGCGGAACTCGAAACGCCGGAGTGATCGCCGCAGGGACCGGCTGACGTGGAGGTCGGCCAGCTCGAGCACGCCGCGCGGGTCCGGCGACCACCAGGCGAGTTCGCCCTCCGCCTCGATCGGCATGGGGAACATGGCGCTGCGATAGGCCGCCAGGATCGTCCCCGGTTCGTCGTCGGCTCCGACCCCGACCAGGCCGTGCTCGTCGGTCGCGGCGTCGAGCGGGAATCGCCACGGACTCACCGGCGGCTCGATGGGCATACCGCAGCCTAGGTTCGCGTAGGTTCCCGGCATGGCTCCCCGCCTCCCGTTGGAGATCTCGGCCGCCCTCGCCGACCGCGCCGCCGCGCTGCGGGCGCGAGCCGAGGGCCGGGTCCTCGACCTCGACCAGATCGCCCTCGAGGATGCCGACGGCCACTACGACACGATCCTGTCGTTCGTGAAGGCCCCGTACGAGGCCGATCTCGACGCGTACTGCGGCCGCCTGCGCGACCGACTCGACCCGGGCGGAATGCTCTATCTGCTGGAGCCGACGATCCGCACCGGACCCCTCGGCCGGGCCCTGACCTTCGGCGGTCGGCTCGCCCGCCCGGTCACGGGCCTGCATCTCGACCGCGACATCGCCCAGGCGGTGCGGCGGACCGGACTGTTCGTCACCGATCTCCACCGCTTCGAGATCGCGTCGGTGTCGGCTCCCCTGCGCCCGTTCGTGGAGGCGTGGGCGCGGTTTCCGACCCCGGCCCCGAGCGACGAGGTCAGCTGACCTCGATCGTGATCGCGTTGATCGTGACGGTGCGAGACGGTGCCCCGCCCAGCTGCCCGCCGGGCTCGTGCAGCCCGATGATCTGCTGGAGCACGCCGAGTCCGGCGCCGTCGGTCTCGCCGAAGACGACGTAGATGCCCTGCCCGTCGAGCAGGGCGGCGTTGGGACCGGTGGTGAAGAAGTACTGCGCGCTCGCCGAGTCGGGGGCGCCGGTGCGGGCCATCACCAGCTGCCCAGGCCGGTAGCGGTACGGGCCGAGAAGCTGGCCGGTCGACGTGTCGAGTTCGGGTTCGTCGGCGATGGTGTAGCCGGGACCGGGATCGGCGGCGCTCTCGGTGCGGGGCGAACCGCCCTGGATGATGTCGATGCTCGGATCGGTGCGGTGGATCGTCGTGCCGTCGTAGTAGCCCCAGCGGGCGAGGGTCACGAAGTTGTTGACCGTCCCGGGGGTGTTCTCGGTGTCGAGCGTGACCCGGATCTCGCCCTCGCTGGTGTCGAACACGGCGACGTGGGTCTGGCTCGGATCGATGCACATCGGATGCGGCTCGGTGAAGTCGATCGTGCGGGGCGACGAGCCGTCTTCGGCCGGGCACCCGTCGCCGGCAGGCGCAGCAGCGTCCGCCTCGGGTTCGGCGGCGGATGCCTCGGCCGCGGTGTCGTCGGCCGTCGTGGTGTCGGCCGCGTCGTCGTCGCCACGGTTGAGCAACACGACGACGACCACGCCGATGACCACCGCGGCGATCACGCCGAGGGTCATCCGCATCCGTTGGCGGGCGGTGTCGGCCTCGGCCGCCGCCACGCGGCTGCTTTCCCGGTTCCCTCGTTGACGGTCTCGCTTGTCGCTACTCACGGGCGTGAACGCTAGCGAGGATCACCCGGTTGTCTCGGTCACGGTCGCCTCGCGCAGCCGGTACGTCGTCTCCGGATTGGCGGCGCCGAGCCGGACGAGCTCGGTGAGCGCGTCGTCGCCGGTGGTGACGGCGCCGATGATCGGCGAGGTGCCACCGTCGTTGGCGATCAGCTCTGCGCCGGCCTCGGTGGTGATGATCGCCGCCTGCCCGGTCAGTGCGCCGGTGCCCAGCTCGGTGAGCAGCACGATCGAGCCGACCGGGTACTCGGCGTTCGCCGGCGACTCGTCGAGCGTGATGTTGAATCCGGCGTCGCCGAAGTTCCCGAGCACCACCACGCCGGGGAACTCGGTGAGGATCGGCAGGCCCTCGTAGATGCCGTAGCGGGCGAGGGACACGAACAGGTCGGTGGCGACCGGCTCGCCGGCCGGATCCAGATCGATCTCGATGGGGCCGGCGATCGTGCCGAGTTCCACCGAGTACGCGGCGGTCGGGTCGATGCATCCGGCCGGCGCCTGCTCGAACGAGGTCGTGCGCTCCTGGCTGCCGTCGACCGCCGGGCACGGGGTCTCGCCGGTGATGCTCGCTCCGGCGAATCCGGGATCGATCAGCGAGGGCGGCGTCGTCTCGGTGAGCTGGATCGGTTCGGGATCGGGCTGGGTGTCCTGGCCGTCGTCGGCGTCGAGGAAGAGACCGGCGGCCAGCGGGGCGATGAGCGCCAGGGCGAGGATCACGATGAAGATGCTCGTCCAGAAGCGGCGGCGACGGTCGCGGCGATCGACCACCTGCTCCTGACGGATCTGCGCCTTGCCGGCCTTGACCCGGCGCTTCTTGAGTTCGGCCTGGGAAACCACGGTTCGACGCTAGCGGCGGTGGCCACCTTGCGTGGTGCGCCTCAACGCGGCTTCGGCGGGGCCGACCAACGAAGGGAATGTCCGTCGATTCCGGGGTGGATCCCCTCGACCCGGCCGAGCCCGAGCCGGAACGGCCGACCGAGGCGCACCTGCGCCAGGTCGTCGAGCGTCACGCCGCGGCCGTGTACCGGGTGGCGTTGACGGTGGTCCACGACCCGGCGTTGGCCGACGACGTGGTGCAGGAGACGATGCTGAAGGCGTGGCGCCACGGTCCGGTCGGTCCGGATCAGGAGATCCCCAAGGCGTGGTTGCTGAAGGTCGCCCGCAACACCGCGATCTCCCTCCTACGGACGCGGCGCGAGGACCTGCACGGCCCCGACACCCTCCCCGAGACCGAGGAGGGGGTCGAGACGACCCGGACGGTCGAGGGGCGCGCCCAGCTCGACGAGTTGTGGGAGGTGATGCGTCACCTCGACGAGGACGCCCGCACCCTGATCGTGCTCAAGGAGGTCGACGGGCTCTCCTACGAGGAGATCGCAGCCACTCTCGACCTGCCGTTGCCGACGGTGAAGACCCGACTGTTCCGCGCCCGCAAGGCGCTCAAGGACGCCCTGAAGGAGTGGCGATGACACGACATCCATCCCGCCAGCGACTGCAGCGCTGGCTCGAGACGGGGGAGACGCGCCGCGTCGACGCCCACATCGCCGACTGCGAACACTGTCAGGCGATCCTCGAGGAACTGAGCGAGCTCGACGACGCGGTGGTGGCCGACCTGCAGACGGCCGTGACCCCGCCCGACGACCTCACCGATCGCACCAACACCGGTGTCGATCAGCGCCTGCGCGACGAAGCCGCCGCCGGCGCCTTCCTCGACCTCTTCACGATCGGATGGGATGTCATGCGAGCCGTCCTCGACCCGACCACCGACAGTGAATCCCCTCACGGCGACGCCGACGACGCCGATGATCCCGTTGGAGGAACCATCCGATGATCGATCCCTGGATTTACGCCGTCGGTGCCGTGGTCATCGGCCTGCTCTCCGGTGTCGTCGGGGCTGCGCTGGTGCACCGCATCATCCTCGATGGTCGCCGCGACCGGCAGGAGGCCCACGACGCGGCGCGGACCACGGCGACCTTCCTCTTCCTGTTCTTCACCTCGCTCGGCGTGATCGTCGCGATCGGGTTCCTCAACCCCGAGACGCTCGAACCCATCCCGGCCGAGGTCCTGCGCAAGTCGCCGCTCGTCCTCGCGGCGGGTCTGATCCTGATCTCGGCGCGGGCGATCGCGTTCGCCGTCACCGGCATGGTCAACGCGGCGTTCGCGTCGTCGAGCGGCCGGATCCGGGCGCAGGTCGCCACCGTCGGCCGAGCGGTGGTCTATGTCGTCGGTGTGGTGCTGGCCCTGAGCCAGCTCGGCGTCGAGACGACCATCTTGACGATGATCGTCGGTGCGGCCGCCTTCGGTGGCGCGGCGGCGTTCGCCCTGCTGGTCGGCCTCGGTGGCCGGGAGATGGGCGGGGAGATGGCGGCGGGCCGCAACCTCCACCGCATCGTGCGGATCGGGGACGACATCACCGTCGACGGCACCTCCGGACGGGTCGTCGCGATGCACCCGACCAGCGTCGAGTTGGCGCTTGCGGACGGCGCGTCACTGCATCTCGCCAACACCCGCCTCAGCCGCGGCGAGCTGATCGTCCATCACCCGGCCACGAAGCCGGGTGGCAGCTCGGATTCGTAGGCTCGGCACTCGACGACGACACTGCCGACGCCGGCCTCGGTCCCCACACCGGTCTCGAGGTCGAGATCGGTGACGAGGGCGATGTCGTCGACCCGCAAGATGTCGGCCTCGTAGCTGATCTCGAGGGGCCGGTCGATCGCCGCCTCGTACACGACCGTGTTCTGGCCGGTGACCGCGATGCCCAGGTACGGCTCGCCGAGGAAGGCCTGGAGGTAGACCTCGATGCGACCGTCGTCGGTCGCCGCGACCCCGGTGGCCAACACCTCGCCGGCGCCGGGGGCGTAGCAGGTCGCGTCGATCTCGTGGCTCACGCCGTCGAGCTCCACGATCCCGACCGAGGGCGGCAATGTGGTCGTCGTGGTCGTCTCGGTCTCGGCCGTGTCGGTGGGGGCGGCACTGGTGGTGGTGGACCGGGCGTCGGAGCCCGACCCGTCGTCGACGCTGCACGCGCCGGCGACGACGGTGGCCGCGAAGAGGAGGGTGAGAGCGGTCGTGCGCACCGCACCAGAAA
>JBCCWI010000185.1:0-6211 GCA_039193795.1 Actinomycetota bacterium
AGACCTCACGCTCGAGGTTCTCGCTCCCTGGCCAGAGATCGAACAGGCTCGGCAGGACCGGTTCGTCGGCCGAGACCTGGGTGCGGATGCGCACCCGCTCGCGGCGGCCGTGGTTGATCAGCTGGGTGACGACCTCGAAGCGCTCGGGGGCGATCTCACCGGGAAGCACGCGGGTGCCGGCGTAGGTGAGGTAGTCGACGGCGGTCAGGTCGATCAGCTGGTCGAAGCCGTCGGCCTGGGCGGCCGCGCAGGTCTCGAGGTAGGTGTCGGGCGTGGCGTGCAGCACCGCATCGGTCGCATCGGGGTCGACGACCGCGCCGTAGCGGGTTTCGACCGGGTCGGCTGCCGGGACGGCCTCATCGACCGCCTCCTCGGCGGCTGCGGTCTCTTCACTCATGTTCAGCCCCCGATCGTCAGGCCGGCGGTCTGTCCGTCGCGCTGTTCGATGGTGATGCCGGCTCCGCCGCCACTCGCCTCGCGGCGTTGGACCAGCTCACCGGTCTCGATCTTCTCGTGCAGGGTGAAGATGGCGTGCAGCAGGGTCTCGGGCCCGGGTGGACACCCGGGGGCGTAGACGTCGACGGGGACGACCTGGTCGACGCCTTGCACGATGGCGTAGTTGTTGAACATGCCGCCGCTCGAGGCGCACACACCCATCGAGATGACCCACTTGGGTTCCATCATCTGGTCGTAGACCTGGCGCAGCACCGGCGCCATCTTCTGGCTGACGCGCCCGGCGACGATCATGAGATCGGCCTGGCGCGGCGAGGCACGGAACGTTTCCATGCCGTACCGGGCCATGTCGTAGTGGGCGGTGCCGGTGGCCATCATTTCAAGGGCGCAGCAGGCGAGGCCGAAGGTCGCCGGCCAGAGGCTGCGGGCCCGCGCCCAGCTCACCAGGTTCTCGACGTTGCCGGTGATGAAGTTGTGGTCCATCCCCTCCAGGCCGTGATCGGCGATGGCGTCGGTTTCACCGAGTCCGGGAATCTTCATGCCGCCGCTCCTGTGTCGGTGGGACGATCCTCGAGGCCGACCCGGCGGATCGTCGAGGATGCGGTGCGGTCGGGCGAGATGGCACCCGACGGCGCCGCGACCTGCTTGATGGGGCCCCACTCGAGGGCGCCGTTGCTGATCAGGTACACGAACGACTCGAACACGGCGAAGGTGAACACCATGATCGTGACGAGCCCGAACAGGCCGAGGCCGCCCTGGGCGATCGCGTAGGGGTAGAAGAAGATGATCTCGATGTCGAAGACGATGAAGATCATGGCGACGAGGAAGAACTTGACCGGAAAGCGTTCCGGGGTCTCCTTGGTCGGAACGATGCCGCACTCGTAGGCCGCCCGCTTGGCTGCGGTCGGATTCCGAGGGGCGAGCAGTCCGGAAGCGATGAAGCTGCCGGCCGCGAAGAGTGCTGCGAGCCCGAAGAGGGCCAGTAGAGGCAGGTACTGGCCGAGCATCGGTTATGCCGCCTTCTCGAACTCGGCTCGGCGCTCCATCAGGAGCTTGTCGCGCTCGTGGAGCATGTAGCACAGGCCCATGAAGATCAGCAGCGAGCCGATGGTCACCATGGCGGGCAGCACCCGGAGGTTGCCGAGGTTGCGCACCATGATGATGGAGATGACCGGCTGATCCGGGTCGGCGATCGGGCGCTGGGGCGCAGTACCGGGGAGGTTGTCGAGCGACTCGGCGGTGACCGCCTGCACCTGGATGATGCCGTAGCGGGTCGGGTGGGTGATCTGCGCGGTCTGGCGGATCTTGGTCCAGACACGGTCGAGCACGCTCGGGTCGTCGGGCAGACCTTCCTTGCCACCGATCGTGTAGGCGTCGAGCACCTTGAACTGACCCTGATCGGCGAAGCTGAAGTCGTTGGACGCGAGCAGCATGGCGATCGCCGAGGCCTGCGCCTCGCCGGCTTCTGCGGTCGACAGCAGGGTCCAGCCGCCGAGTTCGGAGGCGTCCTGATCGATCAGCCCCGGGGCGACGGCGGCGAGCTCGGACCAGGTGGTGGCCTGGTTCTTGGCGTTCTCCTCGACCAGGAGCGCTTCGATCTGCTCGGCGTCGAGACCCTCGACCTGGTCGGCGGTGAGGTCGTCGACGGTGACCGCACCGAACTCGACGTAGGCGGTCTGGATCTCGACGAGGCGTTCGGCCTCGTCGTTGCTGAGACCGTCGGTGCCGGCGGTGCGCCAGTCGGCGCCGAATTCGTCCTCGGCGTCGTCGGCCGCGTCGATGACCTTCTCGTAGGCGCTGGGGAGCGATTCGGTCAGCAGCAGATTGGCTTCGTCGAGCGCCGCGAAGGTGAGATGGCCTTCTTCGTCGAAGCCCTCGACGATCTCCACCTCTTCCCAGGTGGGGGCGTCACCCGCCCAACCGATGCCGTAGATCCACCAGATCGAGCCCATGATCGCCATCCAGGCGAAGAGGCCGGCGAGGGCGAGCAGGGTGCCGAGGCGGACGCCGCTGTTGGTCGACAGCATGAGCCAGATCGAACCCATCCACACCACGAAGCCGGCGAGCACGGCGAGGAAGCCGCGGACGTGCGGGTCCCACTCGAGACCGCCGAAGTCCAGGAAGGAGAGAAGGTCGAGCATGTCCATCAGAGGGTCCTCTCGAACGCCACGATCGCATCGATCTGGGCTTCGGTGAGCAGAGCCGGGTACGAGAACTCGACGCCGGAGCCGGGGCCCATGCCCGGGCCGACCGGGTTGGACTCGGTGAGCGGGCCGAAGCCGGGCATCTGGCCGTTGCCGCCGGAGCCGCCTCGACCGTACGTCTGGCCGATCGCCTGGCCCCGTTCGATGAAGTCGGCCTGACTGCCGGCGGTCTCGAACTGATCGCGTAGCGAGTCACCCGAGAGGTTGGGGCCGAAGAAGCCGCCGCCCTGCACGTACCCGTCGGCGAGCTCGGGGATCGGGCCGTCGCGGCCGTTGTCCTCGACGGTGAAGTTCGACGCACCGTCGAAGCTCCATCCGTAGGTGTGGCAGCGGGCGCAGCTGTAGGTGCCGTTGGCCGCAGTGTTGGCGAAGAGGATCTCGCCCCACTGGAGGTAGGCCTCCTGGCCGTCGAAGGCATCGGGGGTCGACAAGATCTCGAGGGTCGCGAAGCGCAGGGCGTCCTCGTTGCCCTCGTCGCCGAGCGACGGCTCGGCCTCGAGCGCCATCGCCTCGGCGGTGCCGCGGGCCCGGGCGACGTCGTCGTACCAGTCGGCCAGGGCCGCGGCGAGCGGTTCCTGCGCGTCCTGGGTCGCGGTGGTCAAGCGAGCGCCGGCCTCTTCGTCGGCGACACACTCCTCGAACTGGTCGCTGCACTCGAACCCGAAGCCCTGCTCGCGGCTGAGGAAGCGGACCGCCCATGCGGTGTCGTCCTTGGCCTGGGTCGCCTCGCGGAGTTCGACGGCCCACGCCTCGTCGCTCGACGCGACGATCAGGTCTTCGGCTCCGGCGTCGACGCCGTTGGAGACCTCTTCTCGGATCTGCTCTTCGCTGAGCTGCACGGAGCGCAGATAGAAGATGACCTCTTCGAGCTGCTGGTCGGTGAGCGGGCCACCACCGCCGCCACCCCAGGCGGGCATGACGCCGTTGCGGCCGAAGTTGAGCACGTGGAGGATCTCGTCCTCGGTGTGGCGCGACATCAAGGTGTTGAGCGCGGGCGCCTTCCAGTTGACCTGGGCGACGAACTCCCCGGACTCGGAGGTGATCGCGGTGTTCACCACACCGCCGGCGCCTTCGGCACCGTGGCAGGAGACGCACTGGGCGCCTTCGATGTAGATCTCCTCACCGCGGTTGTTGAAGATCCGCCAGGTGTCGAGGTCGCGGCCCTCGTGTCGCCCGGGCTCACCGAGCCAGTACAGCGGCAGGGTGACCGCGACGATCGTGAGCAACACGAGGCTCGAACCCAGCGCGAGGTCGAGCTTCTTGCCCTCGAGTTCCTCGTCGGAGAGGTACGGCTTGCGGTTCGAGGCGAGCTCGATCTCCGAGCCGACCTCGTCGCGAGCCGAGCGGATGTTGAAGTAGATGAAAACGAGTCCGCCGAGGAAGACGATCGCCAAGATGACGAGGCCGACGGTTCGTTGGGTGGAGGCAGCGAGCAACATGCGCGTGTCGGGTATTCAGGAACTCTCGGAAATGGAACGGATTGAGGCTAGTTGGCCTAGTGCGAGGACTGACCGATGCAGTTGGGGCCCTCGGCCTCCTGGCCGGTGGTGTTCGTGCCGATCGGCGGGCCCTGGATGATGGTGCCGGTGTCGACGGTGAGGACGCCGTCGGCGCTCACACTCATGGCGAAGCGGTCCATGCCACGCGGGGCGGGGCCACCACGCTTCTCGCCGACCCGGTTGTACTGCGAACCGTGGCACGGGCACTCGAACCACTGCGACGTGACGCACTCGGGCACACGGCAGCCGAGGTGCGGGCACTTCTGGTAGAGGGCGACCACGCCGGCGTCGAGGCCGAGGTTGAGGCCGGCCTCCATGCCGGTGAGCTCGGGGGCGCTGTAGGAGGCACGGGCCTTCTCGACGGCGCCGTTCGGGTACTCGGTGAGCCACATGCGGCCCTCGGCCCGGTACAGGAAGCCGTTGGCGCCCCGGATCTCGCCGAGCACGTCGCTGACGAGACCGACCCGGATGGCGGAGCCGAAGCCACCGCCGAGCTGGGGCCACAGGAAGGCGATGCAGGCCAGACCGAAGCCGCCCAGGCCGATCTGCATCATCAAGATGATCGTGCGGTTGAAGAACTGCCGGCGGCTGACACCGATGACCTCGGGGTCCGGCGGCACGTACGGGGCGGGCGGCGCGCTCTGGCGAGCGGCGAGGACCAGCTCCTTGCTGGCGGCCTTGCGCTCGAGCACCTGAGCCCGCTCGACCTGCTTGCCGGTGAGGGCGTCTTCGTCTCCGAGCACCGACGACGCCTTGTCACGCTTGCGCGTCTCGCGCGACAGGGTGCTGACGGCATCGTCGGCCTCGCGGCTGCGCAGCGCGGCGAACACGGCGACGGCGGCGAGGACGACACCAGCGGCGATGAGAACAGGAACCAACATGGGGATTTTCTCCTTGTCCTACAGCTCGAAGAACAGTCCGGCTTCCCAGGGGAAGACGAAGTTGAATCCGGGACCCCGGAAGAACGAGCCGATCATGGTGAGCACTGCCCAGAACATCAGATGCACGGTCATGAGCGAGATCGCGAACTTGCGATCCTCGGGCTTCGGGGAGGGGTTTCGGTCGATGTACGGCGCCAGGATCAAGATGATCAGACCGATGCCGGGAATGGTCACGCCGGCGACCATCGGGTGGAACACCGTCAGGAGCTCCTGCAGGCCGAGGAAGTACCAGGGGGCCTTCGACGGGTTCGGCGTCTCGTTGAAGTTGGCGAGCTCGAGCAGCGGTGCGTTCACGAAGATCGAGAAGATCAGGGTGAAGGCGGTGATGAACAGGGCGGCGGCGAACTCGACCACCAGGAGGTGGGGCCAGGTGTGCACCTTGTCCTGCGGGACGGCCTTGACGTCTTGGATCGAGCCCGACTTGACCACCGTCAACAGGCGCTGGGTGTGACCACCGGGGCCGGTGGGAACCGGGGCGCCCGACGCTGCCTCCGGGGCCGCAGCGGTCGGGGCGGTCGCGACGGCGGTGCCGGCGCCACCCTCGTCGCCGGCGGCCTTGGCCTTGGCGGCCTTGGAACGCTCGAGCAGGTGGGCCGGGATCTTGGACGCCGCTTCCTGTTGCTCCGCGGAGAGCTCTTCGGTGGCGCCGTCGTCGGCGTCGGCCTTGGCGGCCGCCGCCTTGGCGCGGGCCTCCTCGGCCCGCTTCCGGAGATGTTCGGGGACTTCGGTCATTGTCCTTGTCTCCTTCGCCCTACAGCGGACCCGAGATGCCGCCGTCCTTGCGTACTCGCCAGAAGTGGATCGCCATGAAGATGACGAGCACGAACGGCAGCAGCAAGACGTGCAGCACGTACCAACGCAACAACGTGTCGGTGCCGATCTCCACGCCGCCGAGCAGCACGAAGCGCACCTGTTCACCGAACACCGGTGTGTACCCCATCATGTTGGTACCCACCGTCACCGCCCAGAGGGCCAGCTGGTCCCAGGGCAGGAGGTAGCCGGTGAACGAGAGCAGCAGGGTGAACTGCAAGAGGTTGACGCCGATCACCCAGTTGAACTCACGGGGCGGCTTGTAGGCCCCGTGGTAGAAGACGCGGGCCATGTGGAGGAACAC
>JBCCWI010000186.1:0-5970 GCA_039193795.1 Actinomycetota bacterium
CGCAACCTGTTCAGCGTGCCGATGGCCGGCACCACGATCGTCCACGAGACGATCGGTGAGCTCGGCGCCGGTCGCGTCATGCTCAAGCCGGCCGCTCCCGGTACCGGTGTGATCGCCGGTGGCGCCGCCCGCGCCATCCTCGAAGAGGCCGGCGTCGCCGACGTGCTGTGCAAGTCGCTCGGCTCGCCCAACCACATCAACGTGGCCCGCGCGACCATCGAAGGTCTCAAAGGTCAGCGTCGTCCCGACGAGGTCGCCCGTCTGCGTGGCCTCGATCCCGAGGAGTTCCTCCCGGGTGCGCTGTGGACGGCCTACCAGGAGAGCGAGCGCGGCGAGCACAAGCCGAAGCTCGACGAGGAGGACTGATGGCCCTCAAGGTCACCCAGCTCAAGAGCAACATCGGCTGCAAGCCCAAGCAGCGAGGCACCCTGCGTGCGCTCGGCCTGCGCGGCATCGGCCGTACCAACACCCTTCCGGACCGTCCCGAGATCCGCGGCATGATCGCCCGGGTCCCGCATCTCGTGTCGGTGGAAGAAGTCCCTGACTCCGGGAATGGAGACTGATCATGGCGATTCGCATTCACGATCTCGAGCCCGCTGACGGCTCGAACAAGCGCGGCAAGCGCAAGGCTCGCGGTATCGGTGGCAAGGGCGGCAAGACCGCCGGCCGTGGCACCAAGGGTCAGCGCGCTCGCAACACGGTCCCGGTCGGGTTCGAGGGTGGTCAGATGCCCTTGATCCAGCGGGTGCCCAAGCTGCGCGGCTTCACCAACCCGTTCCGCGTCGAGTACCAGGCGATCAACCTGGACACGATCGCCGAGTCCGGCCTCACCGAGGTCAGCCCCGAGACCCTGCTCGAGCGTGGTCTCGTGTCGAAGGGCTCGTTGGTCAAGGTCCTCGGTCGAGGTGAGCTCGGTTCGGCCGTCACGGTCAAGGCCCACGCCTTCTCCAAGTCGGCCGAGGCAGCTATCACCGGCGCCGGGGGTACTGTCGAAGTGCTGCCCAAGCCGTTCGGGGTCCGCCCGTCGCACGGCAGCTACAACCAGCACACCAACCGATGATCTTTGGCGGGCACCTCCGGGTGCCCGCTCCGGTCGTTTGACCGGATGCTCCGACCCGGTTCGCCGGGTCGGTCCGAAAGCGAGAGCCGCATGCTGCAACGAGTCATGAACATCTTCCGGGTCGATGACCTCCGGAACAAGATCCTGTTCACGCTGATGATCATCGCGATCTATCGTCTCGGCGCGTTCGTCCCGGCTCCCGGCGTCGACATCGAGGCCGTGCAGCTGCTTCGCGATCAGGCCAACCAGGGCGGCATCCTCGGCTTCATGCAGCTGTTCTCGGGCGGCGCACTCACCCAGTTCGCGGTGTTCGCGCTCGGGATCATGCCCTACATCACGGCGTCGATCATCATGCAGATCCTCGGTGTGGTCATCCCCCGTATCGAGCAGTGGCAGCAGCAGGGCGCGGTGGGTCAGCGCAAGATCACGCAGTGGACCCGCTACCTGACGATGATGATCGCGGTCGTGCAGTCGACCTCGTTCGCCTTCCTGTTCCACAGCGGTGGCCTGGTCGGCGATGTCGATCTCCTGCCGAAGTTCAACGCCTGGACCGTCTTCGTGGTGGTCCTGACCCTGACGACCGGTACCGCCTTGCTGATGTGGATGGGCGAGCTCATCACCCAGCGCGGCATCGGCAACGGCATGTCGCTGCTCATCTTCGCCTCGGTCGTCTCGACCCTTCCCGCCCAGGGCGCGCTGGTCCAGGCCGAGAACGGCACCCTGCCGCTCATCATCTTGATCCTCGTCGCCGTCGCACTGCTCGTCGGCATCGTGTTCGTCGAGCAGGGCCAGCGCCGGATCCCGGTGCAGTTCGCGAAGCGGGTGGTCGGCAAGCGGATGTACGGCGGCCAGTCGACCTACATCCCGCTCAAGGTCAACCAGTCGGGCGTGATCCCGATCATCTTCGCCAGCTCGGTGCTCTACCTCCCGAACCTGATCGCGGTCGCGTTGCCCGACTCGGGCATCTGGGGCTCGATCCAGCGGTGGGTCGACGGCAACCTCGCCGATCCGGCCTCGCCGGTCTACCTGTTCTTCTTCGGCATCATGATCATCGGCTTCGCCTACTTCTACACGGCGATCTCGTTCGATCCGGCCAAGCAGGCCGACACGATCCGCAAGCAGGGCGGCTTCATCCCCGGTATCCGTCCCGGTCCCCAGACCGAGCGGTACCTCGCCAAGATCCTGTCTCGCATCACGTTCCCCGGCGCCCTGTTCATCGCGTCGGTGGCGCTCGTGCCGTCGATCCTGATCGCCGTCACGCTCGGCACCGACACCGGTGCTGGCCACGGCGGCGGCGCCGGTGGGTTCGCGTTCGGCGGCATCTCGCTGCTGATCGCCACCGGTGTGGCCCTCGAGACGATGAAGCAGATCGACAGCCAGCTGATGATGCGCAACTACGAGGGCTTCCTGAAGTGAGCGGGGTCCCGGCATGAGCGCACTGCGGATGGTCATCCTCGGCCGGCAGGGGTCCGGCAAGGGCACCCAGTCGACCCGCATCGCCGACACGTTCGGTTGTGTGCACGTCTCGACCGGGGACGTGCTGCGAGCCGCCGTCGCGGCCGGCACCGAGCTCGGCAAGCAGGCCGCGGAGATCATGGACGCCGGCGGTCTCGTCGGCGACGACATCATGAACGGCATCGTCGGCGATCGTCTCGCCGAGGCCGACATCATGTCCGGTGGGGTGCTGCTCGACGGCTTCCCCCGCACCGCCGACCAGGCCGATGCACTGGAGGGGATCCTCGAGGGTCTCGGCCAGTCCCTCACGATCGCGATCAACCTCGACGTTCCCGTCGAGGAGGTCACCCAGCGAATGATGGCTCGGGGTCGTTCCGACGACACCGAAGAGGCCATCGCCCGCCGCCTGGGCCTCTACGAGGAACAGACGGCACCCCTGCTCGACTGGTTCGCCGAGCGTGACCTCCTGGTCACGGTCGACGGTCTGGGCGAGGAGGACGAGGTGTTCTCCCGTCTCACGGAGGTCATCGACGGCCGCATGGCCTAGGCGCACGCCTGGTTCATGAGGTCACAGCAGGTTGGTCGGCTCCGGTGTGCCCGGTAGCGTTATCGACTGGCCTACGACGAGGCCGCCACGGAGGGTTCCTGCGAATCCCCGTGTTTTCAGGAGGTTCAACTCTGCCGAAGCCCAAAGAAGATGCCATCGTCCTCGAGGGGACCGTCACCGAATCGCTCCCGAACGCCATGTTCCGGGTCGAGCTCGAGAACGGTCACGAAGTGCTCGCGCACATCAGCGGAAAGATGCGCATGCATTACATCCGCATCCTCCCCGGCGATCGCGTCCAGGTGGAGCTGACTCCCTACGACCTCCAGCGTGGTCGTATCACCTATCGCTACAAGTGATCTCCGGCCTGGCGGCCCGGGACCACACCCCAGACAACACCAACTCGGCCGAGGGAATTCGGCCACCAGATTCGGTCGCTGCGGCGACCGGGAGCATCATGAAGGTTCGAGCAAGCGTCAAGAAGATGTGTGACAACTGCCGGGTGATCCGTCGCCACGGCCGTGTCATGGTCATCTGCGAAAACCCGCGTCACAAGCAGAGGCAAGGCTGACAATGGCACGTATCAGCGGCGTGGACATCCCGCGCGAGAAGCAGGTCGGCATCAGCCTGACCTACATCTACGGCATCGGCCGCAAGGTCGCCCTCGACGTGTGCGAGGCGACCAACATCGACTCGACCACCCGAGTCCGCGATCTCACCGACGACGAGGTCGCCAAGCTCCGCACCTTCATCGACGACCAGCTCAACGTCGAAGGCGATCTCCGTCGTGAGGTCAGCCAAGACATCAAGCGCAAGATGGAGATCGGCTGCTACCAGGGCCTCCGTCACCGTCGTGGCCTCCCGGTCCGCGGTCAGCGCACCCACACCAACGCCCGTACGCGCAAGGGTCCCAAGAAGACCGTTGCCGGCAAGAAGAAGTAACGGAACAGATCATGGCTACTCCGTCCCGCCGCAAGCGCCAGAGCAAGAACGTCACCCACGGCGTCGCGCACATCAAGAGCTCGTTCAACAACACCATCATCTCGATCACCGACCAGCGCGGTGACGTGATCGCGTGGGCCTCGGCCGGCAACGTCGGCTTCAAGGGTTCCCGCAAGTCGACCCCGTTCGCGGCCCAGATGGCCGCCGAGCAGGCCGCCCGCCGGGCCATGGAGCACGGCGTTCGCAAGGTCGACGTCCAGGTCAAGGGTCCGGGTTCGGGCCGCGAGACCGCCATTCGTTCGATCCAGCAGGCCGGCATCGAAGTGACCGGCATCAAGGACTGCACGCCGATCCCGCACAACGGCTGCCGTCTCAACAAGCGTCGGAGGGCCTGACCATGTCGCGCTACACCGGACCCCGCGCCCGCGTTTCGCGGCGCCTGGGCACCAACATCTGGGGCACCAAGGGCGAGACCATCGCCCTCGACAAGCGTCCCTACCCGCCGGGCGAGCACGGCCGCAGCCGTCGCCGCGGCTCGGTCAGCGAATACCTGCTGCAGCTCCAGGAGAAGCAGAAGGCCCGCTTCAGCTACGGCCTCACCGAGCGCCAGTTCCGCAACATCTTCGCCGAGGCGTCGCGCCGCCAGGGCGTGACCGGCGAGAACATGCTGCGCTACCTCGAGCTGCGGCTCGACAACGTGATCTACCGGACCGGCTGGGCCGCGACCCGGCCGCAGGCTCGCCAGTTCGTCGGCCACGGCCACGTGAACGTGAACGGCCGCCGCGTCGACATTCCGAGCTACCGCCTGCGCAAGGGCGACGTCGTGGAGCTGCGTCCCGCAGCCCAGGACTTCACCGTCGTACAGTGGAACCTCGACGTCCTGGACCGCACGCCCCCGGCGTGGCTCGATCGCAACGAGCAGTTCCAGGTCACCGTGCGCGAGCTGCCCATCCGTGAGCAGATCGACATTCCCGTCCGCGAACAGCTCATCGTCGAGCTCTACTCGAAGTAGCAGAGGTACCTGTGCTCGTCATCCAGCGACCCACTGTCGAAGCCATCGACGAGGCGGAGGGCAACCTCCAGCGTTTCGCCGTCGGCCCGCTCGAGCCCGGCTTCGGTCACACCATCGGCAACTCCCTTCGTCGCACCCTGCTGTCGTCCATCCCGGGCGCGGCGGTCACCCAGGTGCGCTTCGACGACGCCCTCCATGAGTTCGACACCATCACCGGTGTCGCCCAGGACGTCACCGACATCATCCTCAACCTCAAGGACCTCGTCCTGGTGGTCCACAGCGATGAGCCCGTCACCCTGCGGCTCGACGCCCTTGGCCCCGCCGACGTCACCGCGGCCGACATCCAGCCGCACCCCGACGTCGAGGTGCTCAACGGCGACCTCGCGATCGCGACCCTCAACACCAAGGGCCGGCTCGCCATCGACCTGACCGTCCAGAACGGCCGGGGCTATGTGTCCGCCGACAAGAACAACACCAGCTCGACCATCGGTGTCATCCCGATCGACTCGATCTACTCGCCGGTCCGCCGCGTGTCGTTCGAGGTCGAGTCGACCCGTGTCGAGCAGTCGACCGACTACGACCGCCTCGTCCTCGAGATCGAGACCGACGGGTCGATCAGCCCCCGCGAGGCCCTCGCCTCGGCCGGTGGCACGCTTCGTGCGCTCGTGCAGCTCGTCGAAGAGATGAGCGATGAGCCGCAGGGCCTCGAGCTCGGCGAAGCCGTTCAGGTCGCCACCGGCGGCCCCGACATGGAACTCCCGATCGAAGATCTCGAGCTCTCCGAGCGTCCCCGCAACTGCCTCAAGCGCGCCCAGGTCAACACCGTCGGCGAGCTGCTGCAAAAGAGCGAGGACGACCTGCTGGCCATCACCAACTTCGGCCAGAAGAGCCTCGACGAGGTCATCGAGAAGCTTGACGAGCGAGGCCTCTCGCTCCGGAATCGAGACTGATCATGCC
>JBCCWI010000187.1:0-5958 GCA_039193795.1 Actinomycetota bacterium
CGGGACTCCTCGCCTTCCTCGACCGGGTCGAGGTTGTTCATCCCGATGATGCGGACATACGCGCCGGCGGGGATGCCCTTGACGCCGTACTCGGTCTCGCCTTTGCGGAACGACCACAGCCGAGGGCCGAACCCGATGAAGAACTCGGTGACCTTCATGCCCGTCCACCGAGCGGTCAGGTAGTGCCCGAGCTCGTGCATGAAGATCATGAAGATCACGGCGACGACGAACAGGGCCCAGCCCCAGCCGGCGAGGAAACCGAGTGCGAGAATCGCGCCGATCAGCAGCACCAGGCCGGTGAAGTCGTTGTGCGGTTCTTCCGGGGCGGAAGCCGGAGCCTCGGCCGGCGGTGGGGGTGACGCCGGAGTCTCGGTCTGCATCAGCCCATTCTCTCCGAGATCACGGCCTTTGCGACATCGCGGGCGCCGCGATCGGCCGCCAGAACGGCCTCCACGTCGTCGGCCGCGAGCCCGGGCCAGCGTTGCAACGAGGCGTCGACGACATCGGCGATGTCGACCCACCGGATCGATCCCTGCAGGAAGGCCTCGACCGCGATCTCGTTGGCTGCGCTGAGCCACGCCGGAGCGGTCTCACCGGCTCGACCCGCGTCGTAGGCGAGGCGCAGGCAGGGGAACGCGTCCAGGTCGGGGGTCTGGAAGTCCAGCCGGCTCATCTCGGTCCAATCGATCGCGCCATACGGCACTTCCAATCGGTCGGGATAGGCCAATGCGTAGCCAATGCACAGACGCATGTCGGGGAGTGAGAGCTGGGCGATGGTGGCGCCATCGGTGTAGGTCACCATCGAGTGGATCACCGACTGCGGGTGGACCACGACGTCGATCTCGTCGAACGACACCCCGAACAGCTCGTGAGCCTCGATGACCTCGAGCCCCTTGTTCATGAGGGTGGAGGAGTCGATCGTGATCTTGGGGCCCATCGACCAGGTGGGGTGCGCCAAGGCGTCGTCGATCGTGACCTCCTCCAGATCGGCCCGGGTTCGGCCCCGGAACGGGCCCCCACTGGCGGTGAGCACGATGCGGTGGACCCGATCGTCGGTCGTGACCTTCCCGGTGATCTCGTTGGCGCGCAGACACTGGTGCACCGCACAGTGCTCGCTGTCGACCGGCACGAGTTCGGCACCCGGTGTCTGCCATGCCCGCTGCACGACCGGCCCTGCGGCGATGAGCGACTCCTTGTTGGCGAGGCCCAGGCGCTTTCCCGCCTCGAGGGTCACGAGCGTGACCGGAAGTCCGGCGAACCCGACGACGCCGTTGATGACCGTGTCGGCGGTCAGGGCCGCGTCCGCCATCGCCGAGGACCCGACCAGGAGCTCGACGCCGTCGGGCAGCGCCGGGCCGATCTCGGCGGCGGCGGATGCATCCGCGACCGCCACGACCTCGGGCCGGAACTCCTCGGCCTGGGCGATGACGTCTCGACTGCGCCCGACCCCGAGCGCGGTGACCCGGTACGCGTCGGGCTGCTCGCGGATGATCTCGAGTGTCTGGGTACCGATCGAGCCGGTCGATCCGAGCACCGACACCGAGGTGGTCACGATGGGATCCGGCGAGCGGCGATCAGTTGAAGACGAGCGCGTTGGCGACGTACCAGACGGTCGGCAACACGAACAGGAGGCCATCGAAGCGATCGAGGAGTCCGCCGTGCCCGGGCAGGATCGTGCCCATGTCCTTGATGCCGAGATCGCGCTTGATCTGTGACTCGGCCAGGTCGCCGATCGGGGCGGCGAGGGCGGCGGCGATGCCGACGATGAGCATCGTGCCGAGCCCGCTGCCGCTGAAGGTGTCGCCGGCGAGCGGTGCCGGCTGGCCGAGGACCCCCATCACGACGGCGGCGACGATCACCATGCCCATGCCGCCGGCGAGTCCCTCGACGGTCTTGTTGGGGCTGGCGGCCGACAGCGGGGTACGACCCATGACCCGGCCGATGGCCAGACCACCGACGTCATAGGCGACGGTCAAGATGACCGCAGCGGTGAGCAGGCCGGTGCCGTATGTGTCGACCGACAGCATCAGGGCCGCGAAGCTGCCGAGCACACCGATGTGCACGATGCCGAGCACGGTGGCGCCCAATCCCCGCATGGCGCCGTCGGGGCTGATGCCCATGACGTACCAGAGGGATCCGAAGACGATCGACAGCACGAGCACGAGCCCGATCGCGGCCTCGCCCCGCCAGTAGACGGCGAGAGGCATCGTCAGTACCGCGGTGAGGCCGAGCAGCACCGCGGGCTGGTACCCGGCGACGCGAACGGCGTTGTAGAACTCGACCGCAGCCAGCGTGAGGGCGATCGTCACGATGGCGAGGGCCGCCACGGTGCCGACCGCCATCGCAGCGAGGAAGGTCGCCGCGAGGCTCACGCCGACGATGATCGCCATCGGCATGTCGCGCTCGCCGCCGGTTCCGGCGACCGCACCGAGCGAGGCGCCGAGCGAGGGTTCGTCCATCGCCGGCTCGGGGGCCGGAGCGCTGGGCGCCGGGCCGAGTCGTGACGAGCGGGGTTCGTCCTCGAAGCCGAAGAAGTCGTCGGCGGCGTCGGACACGCCACCGACCTGGACGGCCGGGGTCGGTTCGGCCTCGGGCTCGTCGTCGGCCCACACCGGGGTGGACGACACCTCGGCCCAGGCGGCGAGCTCGTCGGGCTCGGCTTCGCGCAGGGACGGTTCGGGGGTGGGCTCGAACGTCATCGAACCGGTGTCCCCACCGACCTGGGGCACCGCGCCGGTGGGCGGCTCGCTCCAGTGCGGGATGGCGTCGTCGTCCTCCTCGAAGGAGATGTCGTCGTCGCCGAACACCGAGCGTCCGGGGGCGGCGAACTCGTCGTCGAGCGCGTCGCCGCCATCGACGATGTTGAAGCCCTCGGAATCGTTGGAATCGTCACTCATGGTTCGCTCTTCTGAGAGTCGTCGAGGCTCACACCTCGAGCAACTCTTCTTCTTTCTGGGCCTGCGCAGCGTCAATCATGGCAATGAATTCGTCTTTCAGAGCGTCAAGGGAGGTCTCGGCGCCGCGGACGTCGTCTTCGGACGTGCCATCGAGGTCGTCGAGGTCCTTGCGCGCCTGCCGGCGAACACCGTTGACTCGCTGCTTGGCTTCTTCGGCCATCCCGCCGACCACCTTGGCTAGGTCGCGACGGCGCTCTTCGGTGAGCATCGGAAAACTGAGGCGGATGATGCGGCCGTCGTTGCTCGGGCTCAACCCCATGTTGGAGTTGATGATGGCCTTCTCGATCGCGTCGAGGTTGGCGATGTCGTGCGGGGTGACGATGAGCTGGCGGGCCTCGGGCACCGAGAAACTGGCGAGCTCCTGGAGCTTCATCTCGACACCGTACGCCTCGACGGTGAGCCGCTCGAACAACGCCGACGACGCGCGGCCGGTGCGGACGGTCGAGAACTCTCGACGGGCGTGCGCCACCGCACCCTCCATCTTCTCGCCCGCATCGAGCAGGATCAGTTCGATCTCTTCGTCGGCGCTCACGTCACTCCTCGTCGTCGACGAGGGTACCGACCGGTTCGCCACGGAGCAGGGATTGCAGGTTTCCGTCACCCATGAGGTCGAACACGACGATGGGGAGTTCGTTGTCCATGCAAAGGGTGATTGCGGTCGAATCCATGACCTTGAGGCCCTCGTTGAGGACCCGCATGTAGGAGACGTGGTCGAGCTTGACCGCATCGGGGTTCGTGCGGGGATCGTCGGAGTAGATGCCGTCGACCCCACCGTGGGTGCCCTTGAGCACGACCTCGGCTTCGATCTCGACCGCTCGCAGGGCGGCGGTCGTGTCGGTGGTGAAGAACGGATTGCCGGTTCCCGCGCCGAAGATCACGACCCGCCCCTTCTCGAGGTGGCGGGTCGCCCGGCGTCGGATGTAGGGCTCGGCGATCTGGTTCATCTCGATCGCCGACTGGACCCGCGTCGGCTGGCCGAGCTGCTCGAGCGTGTCCTGCAGCGCCAGCGCATTCATCACGGTGGCGAGCATGCCCATGTAGTCGGCCTGGGCGCGGTCCATGCCCTCGCCCGCGCCGTGAATGCCGCGCCAGATGTTGCCTGCGCCGACGACGACCGCGATGTCGACGTCGAAGTGCCGCTGGGCAGCGACGACGTCCTCCGCGATCGCCTGGACGGTCGGACCGTGGATGCCGTGTTCGAGCGGACCGGCGAACGCTTCACCCGAGAGTTTCAACAACACCCGCTTCCAGCGGGCCGGTTGGGTTCCTCGAGTGGGTTCGTCGTCGCTCATCGAGTCAGGATCCGATCACAACCTGGACGAAGCGCGCAATCGATCCGCCGCCGAGGCTGTCCTTCACGGCGGTCTTGTCGCCGTGGAGCCCCTGCTCCAGCAGGGCCCGCTCGCCCTTCCAGGCGTTGAGGCGACCGGTCACGATCTTGTCCCAGGCCTGCTCGGGCTTGCCCTCGGCCTTGGTGATCTCGAGCAGCGACTCGCGCTCCTTTTCGATCTCGTCGGCCGGGATCTCGTCGGCGGTCAGATAGGTCGGCTTGGCGAACGCGATGTGGAGGGCGACCTGGTGGAGGTCGTCCTGGCTGACGCCGTTGCCCTCGACGACGACGGCGTTGACGCCACGACCGTCCTGGCTGTGCAGGTAGGTGTCGAGCGTGTTGCCATCGGCGGCGGCGATCTGCTCGACCGCACCGAGCTCGATGTTCTCCTTGATCGTGACCTTGAGATCATCGAGGGCATCGCCGTGGGCGTCGACCGCGCCGGCACCGTCTGCGAGGACCGCATCGGCCAACGTCTGCGCAAGGCTGGTCACGGCCTCGTTCTTGGCCGAGAAATCGGTTTCGGTCTTGATCTGGACGACGGCCGCGGTGTTGCCGTCGACGGCGATCGCCACGGTGCCTTCGTCGTTGTCGCGGTCAGCACGGTCGCCGGCGTTGGCCAGGCCTCTTTCGCGCAGCAATTGCTTTGCCGCCTCCATGTCGCCGTCGGTCTCGGTGAGCGCCTTCTTGGCGTCCATCATGCCGGCGCCGGTCGCGTCGCGCAGCGCTTTCACATCCTTGGCGGTGAAGCTCATGTCGGTATTCCTTGAAATGTGGGGGGGTGAACAGATCCGGGCTCAGGCCTCGGGGGTACCAGCGTCGCCGGCGGAGGGCATGACGTCCTCGGCAGACTCGGGCGCCGCAGAGGCACTCTCGGCCGGCGCGTCGGCGGCGGCAGGGGCATCACCGGCCGGCACGTCGGCGGCATCCTTCTCGGCGGCGATGCGGGCTTCGCGCTCGGCGGCCGCGGCGGCGGCTTCGGCGCGGGCCTGGGCCTGCTGCTCGGCGATCTCGGCCTCTTCGAGGACGTTGCGCTGCGCAGGCGATTCGCCCGACGCTTCGGCCTTCTTCGAGCGGATGAACCGACCCTCGAGCACGGCGTCGGAGATCACCCGGCTCATCAGCTCACCGGAGCGGATGGCGTCGTCGTTGCCGGGGATGGCGTAGTCGATCAGGTCGGGATCGCAGTTGGTGTCGACCACAGCGACGATCGGGATGCCGCACTTGCGGGCCTCGGTGACGGCGATGTGCTCCTTCTTGGTGTCGAGGATGAACACCGCGTCGGGGAGCTTCTGCATGTCGCGGATGCCACCGAGGTTGCGCTCGAGCTTCGCCAGCTCGCGGCTGATGAGGAGCGCTTCCTTCTTGGGCATGGCCTCGAACTCGCCGGAGTCGCGCATGCGGCGGTACTCCTGCATCTTGGCGACCCGCTTGGAGATGGTCTGGAAGTTGGTGAGCATGCCGCCGAGCCAACGCTCGTTGATGTACGGCATGTTGCAGCGCTCGGCGTAGGACTGGATGGAGTCCTGCGCCTGCTTCTTGGTGCCGATGAACAGCACGGTGCCGCCGTTGGCGACGAGATCACGGACGAACACGTAGGACGACTCGAGGTGGGTGAGCGTCTGGTGCAGGTCGACGATGTGGATGCCGCTGCGCTCGCCGTGGATGAAC
>JBCCWI010000188.1:0-5908 GCA_039193795.1 Actinomycetota bacterium
AGGCCGATGTGGTCATCGAGGCCTACATCGACGCCTGCGACATCAGCCCGGAGGAACGAGCCGCCCTGCCGTTACTCGGCGTCGCGCTGTGGTTCGACCGCCTCGACCGGGGCCGGGGCCGGGGCGACCTGCGCCCAGGCCACCAGGTGATCGGCGAGCTGGTCGAACCACAGCGCGACGCCGAGTAACGGCAGGGCGGCTCGTTCCTCCGGGCTGATGTCGCAGGCGTCGATGTAGGCCTCGATGACCACATCGGCCTCGGTCCCTGCACTGCGGGCCAGCCGGAGCACGTCGGCGACGCGGGTGTCGGGATACGGGTCGAGCGGATCGCCGTCGACCGTGTCGAGGGTGAGGCCTCGATCGCAGACGACGGTGTGGGGTTCGAGCGGCCGGGCGATCTGATGCAGCGCGGCGTCGAGTCGGCGGACCCGCTGGAGGAGATCGGCGACCAGCTGCGGCTGCGACTGCGCGAGGCGCACCAGCGCCGAGCGGAGGGTCCAGTCGTCGGCACGCGGCGACTCGGCGTAGTTCACCAGCGATCCGTGGGGCTCGGGATCGGCCCCGTCGGCGCCATGACGTTCGGCGAGCCGCCGTCCGGCGGCGCGGGCCCGCTCCATCACCGCGACGCTAGTCGTCGGCGTCGCTGATGACGGCGGCCAACTCGCTGATCGAGCGCAGACAGTGCCCCTCGAGGAACTCGTCGCAGAACGGGAGGGCGGCGGCCATGCCCTGTGCGGTGGGTTCGTAGCCGGGACCGGCCTTGAGCGGATTGACCCAGATCAGCTTGTGGGAGAGGCGCTGGAGCCGCTCCATGGCGTCGCGCATGGCGGTCGGTTCGCCCCGATCCCAACCGTCGGAGAGCACGACGACGATCGCGCCACGGGCCATGCCCCGGATGCCCCACTCGCGAACGAACGCGTCGATCGAGTCGCCCAGACGGGTGCCGCCCGACCAGTCCTCGACCTGCCCTGCGGCTGCGGCGACCGCGGTCTCGGGATCGCGGGTCGCGAGCTGCCGGGTGATCCGCGTGAGCCGCGTGCCGAGCGCGAACACCTCGACGTTGCCGCGGCCGATGACGGCGGCGTGTGCGAATCGGATCAGCACCCGCGCATAGCTCTCCATCGATCCGCTGATGTCGAGTAGGAGCACGAGTCGACGGGTGCGTTCGCCCGGTGTCGTCGTCTGGAGATCGATCGGTTCACCACCCCGTCGCATCGCTTCGCGCACGGTGCGGCGCAGGTCGTGACGATCGCCGCGGTTCGAGCGGCGCCGCCGCCGGGAGCGCCGGGTCGCGGGACGAACCCGCATCTCGGCCATCACCTGTTCGGCCTCGCGCAGCTCGCCGTCCTCGAAGTCGCCGAAGTCCTTCTCGTACAGTCGCTCGGCTCGGCTGAACCGCAGGACCTCGGTCTCCTGGTCGCCCTCGCCGTCCCCGTCGTCGCCCTCGCCGTCATCGGTGGCGAGCTGCTCCTGCAGCTCGGCGATCTCGTCGAAGCGCATCGAGAACCCGGACGTGTTGTGGTGAAAGAACGCCAGGAACATGGCGTCGAACATCGGGATGTGCTCGTGCTTGAGCACCAGGGTCGAGCGGCCCGCCCAGTAGACGTCGATCCCGCGGGCGAGCCCGACGACGTCGAGCGCCGCGCGGAACAGGGTCGACTGGCTGATCGTGACCGGCAGACCACCCTTGCGCAGCGCGTGCACGAACCCGGCGACCAGGCGATCGATGTCGAGATCGACCGGTGGCGAGGTCGCCGCGTCGGTGGTCACGCGTTGACGACGGCGGCGAGCAGGCTCTTGATGCCCTCGCGGCGCACCTTGTCCTGATCCTCGCGGTACTTCAGGAGCGCGCCGAGGGTGGCGTCGACCGATGCCTCGGTGAGTTCGGTCTCGCCGAGCAGATGCATGGCGTTGGCCCAGTCGAGGGTCTCGGCGACACCCGGCGGCTTGTACATCCCGAGCTCGCGCACCACGCCGGTCGCCATCGCGACCTGGCGGGCGAGCCGTCCGGGCACCGTCGGCGCCTTGGCCTCGAGGATGGCGACTTCGCGCTCGAAGTCGGGATGGTCGACCCAGTGGTGGAGGGCCCGTCGCTTGAGGGCGTCGTGGACGTCGCGGGTGCGGTTGGAGGTGATGATCACCAACGGCGGGATCTCGGCGGTGAAGGTCCCGAGTTCGGGCACGGTGATCGAGAAGTCGGAGAGCGCTTCGAGCAGGAACGCCTCGAACTCGTCGTCGGCCCGGTCGACCTCGTCGATCAACAGCACCGGAGCGATGTCGCTGCGGTGATCGATCGCCTGCAGCAACGGTCGACGCACGAGGAAGCGCTCGCTGAACAGCTCCTCCTCGAGCGTGCCGGCCGCATCGGCGGTCGCGGTGCCCGTCGCCTCGGCGGTGCGGAGGTGCAGGAGCTGGTGGGTGTAGTTCCACTCGTAGAGCGCCTGGTTGGCGTCGATGCCCTCGTAGCACTGGAGCCGGATCAGTGGTGCGCCGGTCATGGCGGCGAGCACCTTCGCGACCTCGGTCTTGCCGACGCCGGCCTCGCCTTCCAGAAGCAGCGGACGGTTGAGCGAGGCGGCGAGGAAGATCGTCGTGGCCAGACCGCGGTCGGCCAGGTAGTCGTGCTCGGCCAGCGCAGCGGTGACGGCGTCGACCGACGCCAACGACGGATGCGAACTCATGGGGGATCACCCTAGGCGGCTGGGAACGGTCTCGACCGGGTCGGGTACGCTCGCCCCATGCGTATCGAGAACGACATGCACGTCGCAGCATCCATCGATGAGGCCTGGGCGCTCCTCACCGACATCCCGGCCATCGCCCCATGCCTTCCCGGCGCCGAACTCACCGGTCAGGAGGGCGACACCTACGAAGGCACCATGAAGGTGAAGGTCGGCCCCGTCACCGCCGAGTACTCCGGCACGGCCACCGTCATGGAGATGGACGAAGCCAGCCGCACCGTGAAGCTCACCGCGAGCGGCCGCGACAAGCGCGGCGCAGGCAACGCGTCGGCTGACATCTTCGCCGAGATGAAGGAGGAGGACGGCGGTACGACGGTCTCGATCGCCACCGACCTCAAGGTTTCGGGCAAGGTCGCCCAGTTCGGTCGCGGCGTGATGGGCGACATCTCCAAGAAGCTGCTCGGCCAGTTCGCCGAGTGCATCGAGGGCAAGCTCCAGTCCGCCGAGGCGGTGGCCGACGACGTCGCCGCCGCGTCGGCCGAGATGGACGAGAGCGCCGGCGCGGCCTCGTCCGCGAGCAGCGGTGGTGGGGGAGACGACGACGTTCTCGACCTGATGGAGGTCGCCGGTGGGGCGCTCGCCAAGCGCCTCGTGCCGGTGGTCGCGGCGGTCGTCGCAGCGATCATCCTCTACCTCATCTTCCGCTGAGCCGGGGCGGTCCGGCGCGAAATCCGGTCGTTCGACGGGCGGTGACTCGGGTCACATGCTTATCTGTTGGCAATTCCCACGCACGCAGCGCGAGAGGAGCCACACGTGGAAGTGTCCATGTCCGTCAACGGTCAGACCCGGTCGTCCGAGGTCGAGCCGAGAACCCTCCTGGTTCATCACCTCCGGGATGATCTCGGGCTGACCGGAACCAACATCGGGTGCGACACCTCGTCGTGCGGTGCGTGCACCGTCCACGTCGACGGCGAGTCGGTGAAGAGTTGCACCATGCTCGCCGTCCAGGCCGACGGGGCGGAGATCACCACCATCGAGGGCCTCGCCGGCGACGACGGCGAACTCCATCCGATGCAAGCCGCGTTCATGGAGTGCCACGGCCTCCAGTGCGGGTACTGCACGCCGGGCATGGTGATGGCGGCCACGTCGCTCGTCACCGAGAACCCCGACGGGCTCAGCGAAGCCGACGTGCGCGATGGTCTCGAGGGCAACCTCTGCCGGTGCACCGGCTACCACACCCTCGTCAAGGCGGTCCTCTCGGTGGGAGGTGGCGCATGAATGCGGTCGGAGCGCCCCTGAAGCGCCGCGAGGATCCCAAGCTGCTCGTCGGCGAAGGCAAATACGTCGACGACATCCAGGTGCCCGGCCAGCTCTGGATGGGCATGGTCCGCAGTCCGATGGCCCACGCCCGGATCGAGTCGATCGACACCTCGGCGGCCGAGCAGGCCGAGGGCGTCCACGCCGTCTACACCGGCCCCCAGCTCCAGGAGATGGGGCTCTGGATCGCGCCGTTGCCCTGCGCGTGGCCGGTGACCGAGGACATGGTCAACCCGCCGCACTATCCGCTGGCGATGGACGAGGTCCATCACGTCGGAGAGATCGTCGCGATCGTGCTCGCCGACTCGCGCTACGGCGCGGCCGACGCCGCCGAGCTGGTCGTCGTCGACTACGAACCGCTCGACGCGGTCGCCTCCATCGAGGCCGCTCGTGACGGCAGCGCCACCGCCCACTCCGATCTCGACTCCAACAAGTCGTTCCACTGGCCGCTGGTCCCGGATCCCGACGCCCTCGACGCGGCGTTCGCCGACGCGACGCACACGATCAAGGCCGATTTCGTGCAGCAGCGGTTGATCCCCGCCGCCATGGAGCCCCGGGGGGTTCTCGCCGTACCGTCGCCGATGGGCGGCGACGTCACGCTCTACAGCGCGACGCAGGTGCCCCACATCCTCAAGGTGATGGTGGCGGCCACGACCGGCATTCCCGAGAGCAAGATCCGCGTGATCGCTCCGGCGGTCGGCGGTGGCTTCGGGGCCAAGCTCAACATCAACCCCGACGAGATCCTCGCCGTCACCCTCGCCAACAAGCTGGGGCGCGCCGTGCGCTGGACCGAGTCGCGCTCCGAGGCGGCGTTCTCGACCCATCAGGGTCGCGGTCAGCTGCAGACGATCGAGCTCGCCGCCGATGCCGACGGCAAGCTCATGGGCTGCCGGGTGCACGTCGACGCCGACATGGGCGCCTACATGATGTTGATCACCCCCGGCGTCCCGCTGCTCGGCAGCTTCCTCTACACGGGCGTCTATGCCGTGCCCGCGTTCGGGTTCACGTGCGACGGGTACTTCACCAACATGACCCCCACCGACGCCTACCGCGGCGCCGGCCGGCCCGAGGCCAGCTACGCGATCGAGCGGGCGATGGACATCCTCGCCGCCGAGGTCGGTGTCGGTCCCGACGAGATCCGGCGTCGCAACTACCTCGGCGACGGCGAGTACTTCGAGAACCTCGAGGTGCCGTCGACGTTGGTGTTCGACTCCGGCCACTACGGCCCCAACCTCGACAAGGCGCTGGAGCTCGCCGGCTATGACGATCTCCGAGCCGAACAGGCCCGCCGCCGCGACGGGGGGGAGTCCAAGCAGCTCGGGATCGGCATGGTGACCTATGTCGAGATCTGCGGTCTCGCACCGTCACGGGCGCTGGGCGGGCTCAACTACGGCGCCGGCGGGTGGGAGCACGCCACCGTGCGCTTGCTGCCCACCGGCAAGGCCGAGGTCGTGTCCGGCTCGACGCCGCACGGTCAGGGGCACGAGACGACGTGGTCCCAGATCGTCGGCGACAAGCTCGGCATCCCGCCCGAGGACGTCACCGTCCTGCACTCCGACACGGCGATCAGCCCGCTGGGGCTCGACACCTACGGCTCGCGGTCGCTGGCCGTCGGCGGTGTCGCGATCGCGGCGGCGTGCGACAAGGTCGTCGAGAAGGCCAAGCAGATCGCCGCCCACCAGATGGAGGCGTCGGCTGACGACCTCCAGTTCGAGGCCGGCGCCTTCACGGTGTCGGGGTCGCCCGACAAGCAGATGGCGATCCAGGAGATCGCGTTCGGGGCGTTCACCGCCCACGATCTGCCCGACGGCATGGAGCCCAACCTGCAGGAGCAGGTCACCTTCGATCCGCCCAACTTCGTCTTCCCGTTCGGCACCCACGTGTGCACGGTCGAGATCGACGAGGACACCGGC
>JBCCWI010000189.1:0-5800 GCA_039193795.1 Actinomycetota bacterium
AGGAACGCCTGCTGCGCGGCGGTGGCGAGGTCGGCGTCACCGATCTGAGCGGACACGGCGAGCGCCTGGCCGATGCCCTCCTCGACCGGGTGGGCGAGTTCGGCGGGCAGCTGCTCGGTGGTGTCGCGGATGCTGTCGGCGTAGACCGAGGTGAGGGTCGAGCCGATCAGGGCGATGCCGAGGGCGGAGCCGGCTTCGCGGACCGTGTCGTTGAGCGCCGAGGCGAGGCCCTGTCGTTCGGCGGGCAGCGCTTCGGTGATGGCGGTGGTGGCCGGGCTCATCGACAGGCCCATGGCGAGGCCGAGTAGCACGAGGCCGGGCAGCACCGACAGATAGGTGTCGCCGGCGAGGCCCAACCAGGCGAAGGAGACCGCCATCAGCACCGAGCCGACGGTGAGCACGTTGACCAGGCCGAAACGGTCGGCGATGCGGGGGGCGATCGGGGAGAGCCCCATCATGCCGGCGGCCATCGGGAGGAGACCCGCGGCGGCGGTGACGGCGCTGAAGCCGAGGGCGGCCTGCAGCAGCTGGATGACCACCAGGAACGAGCCGAGCATCAGGGCGAACAGCACCAGCAGGGAGGCCGAGCCGGCGGCGAGCGCGGCGTTGCCGAAGATGCGGACGTCGAGCAGGGGGTGCTCGGCGCGACGCTCGACGAACACGAAGGCGACGGCGGCGGCGAGACCACCGAGGAGGCCGAGCAGGACGACCGGGTCGGTCCAGCCCATGTGGGGGCCTTCCTCGACCCCCATGACGATGCCGCCGACGGCGAGGATCGAGAGGGCGGCGCCCGCCATGTCGAAGCGGGGGGCGTCGTCGTTCTTCGTCTCGGGGACGATGACGAGGGTGGCGACGATGGCGACCGCGGCGATCACAACGGGGAGCACGAACAGCCACTGCCAGCTGGCGTAGTCGATGAGGATCGCCGAGCTGAACAGGCCGAGGATGCCGCCGGCGCCTGCGAAGCCGGCCCACACGCCCACCGCCTGGCCCCGCTCTTCGGGCGGGAAGACGGCGGTCAGGGTCGACAGGGTCGCCGGCATCACGAAGGCGGCACCGAGTCCGGCGACCGATCGCAGGGCGATCATCGTGGTGGGGTCGCCGGCGAACGCCGCTGCGAGGTTGGCGCCGCCGAAGATGGCGAGGCCGATGATCAGGAGTCGACGGCGGCCGAAGCGGTCGCCGAGTTCGCCGATCGGCAGGAGCAGGGCCGCCATGGTGAGGGTGTAGGCGTTGACGATCCAGAGGACCTGGGTCGAGGAGGCGTCGAGTTCGACGGCCAGTTCGTTGAGGGCGACGTTCAACCCGGCGACGGAGGCGACCACCGCCACGAGGGCGAGGCACATCGTGGCGAGGATCCCGTTGCGGGTTCGGGAGGTGAGTTCGGTGGGCATCGGGGGACTTTCTGAACGACCCGCTATCGGTAAGCAGGATTTCCGGTAAGGACAGCTTCAGTATCGGTGGTACACTTCCGGAAGTCAACATTTCCGATAAGGTTCTCACCGTGACATCCGCCACCCCGACCCCCACCTCCGCCGAGACCGAGACCGCCACCCGCGGGCGGCCCCGCGACGAGGAGCGGACGATGGCGATCCTCGAGGCCGCCCGTGAGCTGATGCGAACCGGTGGATGGGACGACTTCACGATGCAGGACGTCGCCAAGGCGGCCGGCTGCGGGTTGGCGACGATCTACCGGCGCTGGGACAACAAGGAAGACCTCGTGGCCGCCAGCATGCGGGCGCGGCCGTTGCCCGAGATCGAACCGACCGGCGACGCCGAGACCGACCTCCGGGCGCTGCTGTGGGGCTTCGCCGACGAGATGCAGGAGAAGGGGGAGGCGATGTTCGGCTTCCTGGCCGCCACCCGCACCGACCCGGTCCTGCGCGAGGCGATGGACGAATCGGTCATGGGCACCGCCCGACCCGTCCTGCGCAGTCTCATCGTCGAACTGATGGGCGAGTCACGCCACGTCGACACCGTGCTCGACTCGAGCCTCGGCCTGTTGCTCGTGCGCGACGGACTGCTCGGTGGCACCACCCCGGAGCAGTACGTCGACGACGTGCTCGACCTCATCCACGCCCTCGCCGAACGCTGACCGTTCCCTCAGCCGAGCGAGTACTGGCTCATGAACGCCCAGCCGTCGGCGGTCGCGTCGTAGTTCGGCGTCGTCGCGCCGAGCCCGCGGTCCTCGAGGATGTCGGCGAAGGGTGACCCCGGCCAGGTGTGGCCTGCATCGATGGCCTCGTAGAAGACCACCGGAACCCCGTCGGGGCAGTTCTGGTACTCGTGGGCGCGGATGTCGGCGGCGAACTCGGAGAAGACCGGGGTCGGGTCGCACCCCATGTCGGCGGCGATCTCGCCGAACTCGTCGGGCATCACCTGTGAGAGGAACTCGCGGGAACCGAGGGGTGCGGTCGGGGTGAGCAGCGGGCTGCGATCGGCTTCGCCGGCGTAGGGCACGATGTCGTCCTCGGTCCCGTGGATGGCGAGGAACGGCACGCCGCGCTCGAAGGCGCAGGGATCGGCGCGGGTCACGCCGGCCACCGAGACCGCGGCCGCGATCCGGTCGTTCAGCTCACAGACCAGCACGCTGGTGAACAGTCCGCCGTTCGACATGCCGGTGGAGTACACCCGCGCCGGATCGGCGCAGTACTGCCCGACGAGGAGGTCGATCAGGTCCTCTGCGAACGCCACGTCGTCGCGCCCGGCGACGTCGAACTGTGGGAGCTCCCAGCTGTTCCGCTCCTCGACGTCGGTCGGATCCGGGAACGCGGTCGGACTGGCGACGATGTAGCCCTCGACGGCGGCGAGGCCCTCGTGCAGGCTGAACCCGGCCTGCTGCTCGCCGTTCGAGCCGAGACCGTGCCAGTTCAGCACCAGCGGGGCCGGGCCGTCGCCGATCGTCTCGGGCACGAAGAGTCGCAACTCGTAGTCGTTGCCTCCCGACGCGACCGTCGAGGTGGTGAGGCCCGGTGACACCGCATCACAGTCCGGTTCGACCGCTGTCGTGGTCGTCGTCGATGTGGAGCTGGTGCTCGCGGGCGGTTCGCTCGTGGTGGTGGTCGTCGGCTCGGTCGTCGACGGTGCCTCGGTGGTCGGTGTCGAGTCGGATGCCGACTCATCGTCGGCGCACGAGGCGGCGATCAGTCCGAGGAGCAGGGTCGCAACGAGGGTCCGGCGCATCGCCCGAACGTACCGCTCAACGAAGCGTGATCCCAGGTCGGCGGGCGGGTCGGGTTCGCCTCAGTCCTGAGGGTCGCCGTAGGGCCGGCCCGCTTCTTCGTAGCAGGGCGCATGAAAGTGTTCGACCCGGTCCCAACGCCCGTTGACGTACACGTTGCAGATCACCTGCATGTGTCGTTCCCGCGCCTTGAACTTCACCCGCTCATCACAGTGGACGCAGTCCGTCATCGAACCCGCCTCGATGAGCCGGGTGACCGCCCGACTCTTCCACGCCGTCTTCGTCGTGGTCTTCGCCATGGGGATCAATCGGCGGAGTTGAGCCCTCCGTGAGGATCACCACCCAACGTGGTCGCGGAACGCCCGAGCGCCCTGCACGTCGACGTGAGGTGCCAGGCGCTCCCGCAGCCCGCGATCCGAGGTCACCACCGTGATCGGGCCGTCGTCGGGCTCGTGGGCGTTCACGATCTCGACGATCAGATCGTCCGCCGCATTCGGCGCCGAGTGGCCGGCGTAGCGGACCTCCACGTCGCCGCGGGTACCGGCGGGTGCCGCGTCGATCGGCCGTCCGTCCGCGACGACGATCACCCAGGTGCCGCCCCAGTCGTGGGCCGCGATCGCGTCGACCAGTCCAGCGAGCGCCGCGTCCCGATCGCTCCACCAGCCGTCCGGGATCGATCCCCGGACGTTCATCGCGTCGACGATGATCACGACACCGTTCCCCACGTGACCTGTCGCGGGCGGCTCACACCGAGACCGAGGGCGTGTCGGTCGCGTCGCTGACCGTCGTCGTCAGCCCCGCGTGATGGGCTTGTACTTGATGCGCTGCGGGCGCATCGCGTCGACCCCGTGCTCGCGCTTGCGGTACTCGGCGTAGTCGGTGAAGTTGCCCTCGAACCACCGAACCTGGGAGTCGCCCTCGAAGGCGATGATGTGGGTGGCGACCCGGTCGAGGAACCAGCGGTCGTGGGAGATGATCACCGCACAACCCGGATAGGCCTCGATCGCGTCTTCGAGCGCCCGCAAGGTGTCGACGTCGAGATCGTTGGTCGGCTCGTCGAGCAGGAGCACATTCGCGCCTTCCTTCAGCACCTTGGCCAGGTGCACGCGGTTGCGCTCACCGCCGGAGAGGTTGCCGACCAGCTTCTGTTGGTCGGGACCCTTGAAGTTGAACGAGGCGACATAGGAGCGGCCGTGCTGCTCGCGGCCGCCGATCTCGAGGTGATCGACGCCGCCGGTGATCTCGTCGTAGACCGTCTTGTCCGCGTCGAGGGTGCGGTTCTGGTCGACATAGCCGAGTTG
Organism: Actinomycetota bacterium; assembly: GCA_039193795.1. Taxonomy (GTDB): domain Bacteria; phylum Actinomycetota; class Acidimicrobiia; order Acidimicrobiales; family Aldehydirespiratoraceae; genus UBA11606. The sequence goes on from JBCCWI010000189.1 coordinate 4,483, forward strand.
CACGGTGGAGCCGAGCGTGATCGTGCCGGAGTCGGGCGCGGCGACCGGGTCGTCGGTGTCCTCGTACTCGTCGATGAGCATCTTGAACAGGGTCGACTTGCCGGCGCCGTTGGCACCGATCACTCCGACGATGCCGGCGGGCGGCAGCGTGAAGGAGAAGTCGTCGATCAGCAGCTTGTCGCCGAATGCCTTCGAGAGGTTCTGGGCGTCGATCACGACGTCGCCGAGCCGCTTGTTGGCCGGGATCACGATCGAGAGGTCCTCGGCGCGACCCTCGGCGGCCTTCGCCTCCTCGAGGAGTTTGTCGTAGGCGGCCAGGCGGGCCTTGCCCTTCGACTGGCGGGCCTTCGGGGCCATGCGCACCCACTCGAGTTCCCGCTTGAGGGTGCGGTTGCGCTTGTCGTCGTCGCGCTTCTCCTGGGCGATGCGGGCCTCCTTCTGCTCGAGGAAGCCGGAATAGTTGCCCTCGAACGGGTACCCCCGGCCGTGATCGAGCTCGAGGATCCAGCCGGCCACGTTGTCGAGGAAGTACCGATCGTGGGTCACGGCGACGACGGTGCCGGCGTAGTCCTGGAGGGTGCGCTCCAGCCACGCGACCGACTCGGCGTCGAGATGGTTGGTGGGCTCGTCGAGCAGCAGGAGGTCGGGCTTGGCGAGCAGGAGTCGTGCCATCGCCACTCGGCGGAGCTCACCACCGGAGAGGTTGTCGACGCCCCAGTCGCCGGGCGGCGTGCGCAGGGCGTCCATCGCGATCTCGACCGTGCGCTGGAGGTCCCACGCGCCGGCGGCCTCGATCTTGGCCTCGAGGTCGGCCTGCTTGGCGCCGAGCTTCTCGTAGTCGGCGTCGGGATCGCTCCAGGCGGCCAACACCTTGTCGTACTCGGCGAGCATCGCCGACGCTTCGCCGGCGCCATCCATGACGTTCTCGAGGACGGTCTTGGTCGGGTCGAGCTCCGGTTCCTGCTCGAGCATGCCGACGGTGAAGCCCTCGGTCAGGCGGGCCTCGCCGGTGTAGTCGGTGTCGATGCCGGCCATGATCTTGAGCAGTGTCGACTTGCCCGCACCGTTCGGCCCTAGCACGCCGATCTTGGCTCCCGGGAAGAACGAGAGCGTGATGTCTTTGATGACATCGCGGTTCGGCGGAATGAACTTGCCGACCTTGTGCATGGTGTAGATGAACTGCGCTGCCATGTCGGTGAGACTACCGAGGGCCGTTCTCGGTTCTGCCCGATGGTTGCGAAAGAGCGGTGACCCGGATCGATCTCGGCCGAAAACGACGAGAGCCCCGGCCGAAGCCGGGGCTCTCGATCAGCGTCTG
>JBCCWI010000190.1:0-5706 GCA_039193795.1 Actinomycetota bacterium
CGCACCCCCGCCGCCGTCCGCTTCATCAGCGCCGAACCCTTGCTCGGGCCGCTCCAGTCGCGCGACCTCACGGGGATCGACTGGCTGATCGTCGGTGGGGAGTCCGGACCGCAGGCCCGGCCGATGCACCCCGACTGGGTCCGCGGCCTCCGCGACTACTGCACGGAGGCCGGGGTCAGCTGCTCCAAGTGCGAGGGCAGCGGGTCGATGCGCGTGCCTGGCGGCGGCGCCGCCTGTGACCGGTGCTTCCCCGACCCGCTCGTCAACGACGACGAGACCCAGCAGGGCCGCGTACCGGTCGCGTTCTTCTTCAAGCAGTGGGGCGAGTGGGCACCCAGCGCACCGCACGGCACCGCGAAGACACACCTGATCAGCCGCCAGCGTTCGGCCCACGAGGTCCGCACCTTCCAGCCAGACGGCACCCGCTACAGCGGACGAGGGCACGACTGGAGCGCCCCCGGCATGGTGTCAATGATCCGGGTCGGCAAGAAGGCCGCCGGCCGGGAGCTCGACGGCCGCACCTGGGACGAGTGGCCCGCATGACCGTGACGGACGAGTCCCGCTGCCATCGGTGCGGAGCGCCTGTCGGCCCCGCCAGGAACCACCCGTGGATGCCGGTCTGCGGACCCTGCGACCGCGACATCGCCGAGACCGAGGACAGCTGATGGGCGGCCGGACCATGCCCACCGAGTGCGAGCACGGGCACACCGTCGACTGGGGCGACTTCGGTGACCCCGAGCAGCCCTACGGCGGAGCGACCCCATGCCCGCACTGCGAAACCCAGCGGGGCCTCCGAGGTGAGCTGCTCGCTCTCCGGAAGCGGCTCGGTCGGATGCACTCCAAGCGGGACGCCGCCCGCCGCAAGATCACCGAGCTCGAGGAACTCCGCCGGCAGGAACGGGCCCGGCACCGGCGCATGCAGGCCGAGCGAGACCACGCCCTCCTCGCTCTCACCTCGATCGCCCTCGAGTGCGCCAAGCCCGGCGCGGTGGCCCGCGCTGCGCTGGACACGATCCGGGCGGACAGTACCTCCGACCCGTTGTTCGAGGACGGTCCGGTGTCGTGATCTGTCCGTCGGGGAAGCGCTCGTTTCCGTCCCGCCGCGCCGCCCGCCGCGCCACCAGGACGGTCGGGAACCGGATCCGGGTGTACCGCTGCCCCGACTGCCACGGCTGGCACATCACCGCTCAAGCCCGCCCCCTCCCGCCCCGCTCCCAAGGACGACGCCGCCGGCACGGCCCGGAGCGGCAGCCGACCACCCCACCCGACCAGCTCCCCGAGCTTCTCCGACCCAAGGACCCCGCATGACGAAGCGCAACATCAACGTCGGCGACCACGTCGAGCACGACTCCGGCGCCTACCTCGGCGTCGTCACGAAGACCACCGAGCACCTCGTCTACTTCGACGGGCCCCGCATGCGCGACGGGCACCCGGTCACGTTCGCCGGCTGGAGTGAGGTGCGCCGCTGCGACCCCCCGGCAGTGACCGAGGTCGCCTCGTGAGCGACAAGACCGACGAACTGGAGATCACCGGGGAGACCGGCAGCAGCATCGACCGGACGTTCAGGATGACCAACGTCGGGGACCCGTTCGACCTCGACGACCTCCGCGAGACCGGGGTGCTGTGGGCGATCAACCGGATCGTGTTCCACCCCCGCGGGTTCGCGCTGGCCCTCACCTACCCGGACGGGACCACCCCGCAGCAGGTCGCCGACGGAGCAGAACCGGACGGGTGGACCCAGATCGGCGGCATCCACCCAGACGGGGTGGCCGTGCTCCGCACCGAGCTCGGCGCGACCCGGATCATCACGGCGAAGGTGCTCCCGTGACCATCGCGATCACTCTCATCGGGGTCCTGCTCCTGGCCCAGGCCGCGGCCGGCTTCTACGTCGCCTGGTGGGAACGGGAACACCCCCGCCAGTACTCCACCCACGACGGGCAGGTGTTCGACGGGGAACGCATCCTCAACGGGCTCACCATCACCCACCACGGCTGCGTCGTAAGGGACTGCACGATCGGCCCGAACCGCCTCCGAGTGATCGCCGGCCGGATCGCCCGCCCGTTCCGCCGGGAGCACCGCCTGTTCCTCCACATGGACCTCTGATGCGCTGGTGGACCGCCGACCTGCACCTCGGCCACCACAACATCATCGAGTACTGCAACCGACCCTGGTCCACCGTCGAAGAGATGAACGAGGGACTCATCGAACGATGGAACGACGTCGTCCACCCCAACGACGAGGTGTGGGTGCTCGGCGACTTCGCGATGGGGCACCGAGCTGAGACCGTCCCCCTCGCCCGCCGGCTCCACGGCGCGAAGATCCTCATCCCCGGGAACCACGACCACTGCCACCCGCTCCACCGGGCCCACGAGCTCTATCGGCGCCGGTACCTCGACTGGGGGTTCAGCGTCGTGCTCCCCGGCCTGTTCCGCACCGGCCTCGACGGCCAGGACGAGACGATCATGGTGTGGTCCTGCCACTTCCCCCCGGTCGGCGACAGCCGCCACGAAGACCGCTACATCGAGCAACGACCCGCCGGCATCCCCGCCGGTGAACCGATCCTTCACGGCCACGTCCACACCGAGTGGACCGTCACGGAGCAGGATGGCCGCCGGCTCATCAACGTCGGGGTCGACGTCCACGACTACCGGCCCATCAGCGACGACCGCGTCCTCGAGCTCCTCACCATCCCGATCTAGGGTCACCACGCATGGCCCGGCATCGAGTCGTCGTCGAGTTCGAGTCTTCGGACCCCGAGGTGGTGGCAGCCGTCGGTGACCTGATCGCCGATGGGGTGCTCCCGTACGGGGAGCAGGTCGGCGTGGACATGTACGTCATCGCCGAGACCCTCTCCGAGGACTGAGCTGGAGCGCGCAGCGCACACCAGAGCACATGAGGGGGGTCGGGGCACTACCCGGGCCGATGCACGCCACGCATACGCAACCATCAGGTAGCACGTGGTGCGCCCGGTATGTCTGCTGGTATGTTCCGCAACGCTGTGTCCCATCGCAGCAGCCCCTCCCCTGGGCCTCCCGCTGGGGGGGGGGGTCCTACCCGAAAACACCACTAGCCCGGTTTATCACGCAGGCGATGGGACACAGCAACCCTCTCCCGGTCGCTGGTCGCGTGGCGTCGCGGCGAGTCGCGGGCCGTCGCGTGGAGCGATCGTGCGTAGTGCCCGGACGTCTCTGACCAGCGGTCGAGCGATCTGATAGCGCATTTGCGCTCACTTCTGCCCCAAGTCGTGGTTACATTGCGCTCATGGGACACAGCACGAACACCACTACGAACGGCTCGGGCAACAGCTCGACGTCCGAAGCCGAAGAGAAGGCCAACGACGGCCTCGTCACCGTCACGTTCCGGGTGCCGCAGACGCTCCGCGACCACCTCGACGCGCAGGCGAAGGGCCGGCTCATCGACCGGAACCAGCTCGGCTGGATGATCATGCTCGCCGGCCTCCGGCAGCTGCCCCCGATCGACCCGGCCGTCGCAGCGCTCGCCGCTGACGTCGCCACCCTCAAGACCGGGACGCTGCCCGAGCTCCCGCAGGTCGGCGGTACCACCCCGGCTCTCCCCACCGCCCGCAGCTAGCAGCACCCCGCGACAGGTGGCGTACGGAGACGATCTCCGCTTCGACGACCTGACCGACTGGTCGAGCTCCTACCGGGAGCAGACCACGGTCACGGACGATCTCGAACCAGACGGCTACGACTTCGGGCCCCGCGGTCACGCACCGCACCCCGCGGACGTCGCCCGAGGTCTCGCGTCCGGGCTCGGTCTCGCCGTCCTCGCATGGTCGCTCGCCTCGCTGCACATCTGGTCGCTGATCTTCGGAGGCCACCCGTTCGACCGGGCCGACGGAGACGTCCCCACCTGGGTCGCTGTCGTCGCGCTGCTCTGGATGGTCGCGCTCGGCGTGATCGTCGTGGTCATGGGCCTCGTGCACGGGCTCCGAGCCTCACTCCCCTGGACCGCGTCAGCGTCGACGATCAGCATCTTCACCACCATCGCGATCTGGTACCCGCAGCTCGCGATGAACCTCTCCCACGGGGCCGTGTTCCTCGGTGTGATCCTCATTCTCGGGTTCGGCTTCCAGCAGCTGAAGGACGCCGGGTTCGGCCTCGAGCGGGCCACGCAGAGCACGCAGGCATCGCTCCGCCTGATCTTCGGTGGGCTCCTGTTCACCGGGGCGTTCCTCGCCGCTGGCCCGGGTGGGTTCGGCTGGCAGACGATCGTCGTGATCGCGTACGTCCTCCCCGGCGCTGAGGGCGCAGAGTTCAGCATCGTGCTGCTCTGGCTCGCGAAGGTCGGGATCGCGCTCGCTCTCGTCCCGTATGCGTTCAGCTGGATCATCTCGAAGGGCAGCAAGCTGTGAGCGCGCCCGAGCTGCGCCCCGGGCAGCACGCCGTCTACGCCTACTTCGACGTGCAGGTCCCCCGCGGTGGTCAGCCACCCGCGGCCGAGCACTGGCTGTACGTCGGGTTCAGCAACGACCCCGAGCGTCGCCTCGCTGAGCACCGCCGGGAGAAGCCCTGGTTCGATGAGGTCCGCGGGATCTCGATCCTGGAGGTCACCGACAGCGAACCCGAGGCCCGCCGCCGCGAACGGTTCTGGATCGAGCATGTCCGCCCGCGGCACAACGACACCATGAACCCGGACCGGCGGACGAGCCGGCGCCGTCGCGTCCGGGACAGCACCGCCGCGTGGGTCGCTCGGCAGCGACGCGAACCGATGCCGAGCTACGACTACGTCGTCGCTCGCTGGGAGATCGCGTGCGCCGCTGCGAACGCTGTGACCCGCACCCCGAACCCTTCCGGGTCGGGGCCGATGATCTGGAACACCCCGCGGCTCGTCGCGGTCGACACGCTCGCCCCCGGTGTGTGGGTGTTCAAGCTCGCGAGCCGTGACTCGGTCAGCATCCCAGCGCTCGCCGCGAAGACCACCGAGATCGCCGCGAAGATCATCCCGCCTCGCTACAGCGAGCAGGCGATCGTCGAGATCGTCCCGCAGGGCACCGCGGCCGGGCAGATGCTCGTCGCGTTCCGTGACCCGTTCCCGCCGATCCTGCCATGGGCCTGGCCGGACCCTCACGCCGATCACGTCGTGCTCGGTCGGAGCCTCACCGACAACGAGGTGAAGTTCTTCCTCCCTGGGCTGTCCGCGAACGCCCGCCACGCCTTGATCGGTGCGAGCACCGGTGGCGGCAAGTCCACCCGCCTCGACGCGCTGATCCCGTCGGTCGCGTACCTCAACCAGGTCAGCGAGCAGCGCACCGGTCACCCCGCGCTGGAGCTGTGGGGGATCGACATGAAGCGCGTGGAGCTGTCGACGTGGCGTCCCCTGTTCAAGCACCTCGCGGTGGAAGGCCACCAGGTGATCCGGCTCCTCACCGAGCTCATCCGGGAGATGATCCGCCGCGAGCAGCAGTTCGAGGGCGTGTTCAAGAACCTGAGCGAGGCCCGCCGGGCCGGCCACCAGATCCCCGGGATCGTCGCTGTGATCGACGAGTACGCCAGCGTGAAGGCGCTCAGCGACAGCGTGGACGTGTACTACGACACCGAGCAGCCTCCGCTGTCGTTCAAGAGCCCGTCCGAGATGGTCGTGTTCATCAGCGAGAGGGCCAGGGCGGTCGGGATCACCCTCGTGCTCTGCACCCAGACCCCACGACACGACGTCATCCCCACCCGACTCCGCAACAACCTGCAG
>JBCCWI010000191.1:0-5603 GCA_039193795.1 Actinomycetota bacterium
CGATCCTTGTCCTTCAGGTACATGTTCAGCGGCGACGTGAACATGTGGCGCAGCATCGTGGTGGGCAAGATGACGAGGAAGGCGATGAAGCTCACCACGTGGGCGATCCACCAGAACTGGTGCCATCCGGCGACGTTGGCGTTGTCCTCGACGAGGGTCGCCAGCGGATAGCCGATGAAGCTCCAGCGCTCGAACTCGGGCATGCCCTGCTCGGCGATGCGGAACATCTCGGCGCCGTAGCCGGTGATCGAGATGGCGAGGAAGGTCGCGAGGATGACGGCGTGCTCGGGCTTGCTCTTGATCCGGATGCGGTACGGGCGAAGACCGAAGGGTCCGTAGCGACGGATGATCGCCCAGACGATGCCGATGGTGAAGATGAGGCCGGCACCGTCGCCGATGAAGGCGTAGGCCCGGTACACGTCGCCGTGCAGGAACTTGAGGTCGGTCGGCACCTGATGGTTGACCTCGAGCACCGTCGTGACGCCGAGCAGCAGGATGAACCCGAAGTAGATCATCGAGTGCATGATCCCGGCGCCCGGTTCGCGCAACAGGGTCTGCATGTAGACGCCCGCGCGGAAGTCGCCGGTGCGGCGCTTGGCGTTCTTGAGGGTGGTGCGGCGGTTGTCGGGACGACCGCGCTCCCAGTTCTTGACGCGATACGACGCCATCCAGGCGCCGTACACGATCAACATCGGGATCACCGTGTAGAAGGCGAGTTTCAGCGACGTCGGGATGTTGTGGAAGACCTCACGGGTGATCGTGGAGGGCTCCTCGAAGTCGAAGATGAACGGTGCAAGGTACGACCCGAACGTGAAGGCTGCGACACCGACACCAACGATGCGGACCAGGTGGTGGGGTTTCAGGCGCGTTTGCATGGCGGCCAAAATCTACCCGCAGGTAGGTTTCGGCCGCGCAATCGGGGGTGATCCCCGGCCCGGCACCTTTCACATGTGCGAAACAATGCCGAAATCGGCCCTGTCTACGTTCCGGACATGGACGTCCGTCTCGTCAGGTGGCCCGCCGCTCGAGCCCAGCTCGAGCAGCTCCGAGCCGAGGGAATCCCCCGGCTCGTGGTCGTCGACGCCGACGTGATGCCGCCCGAGCCGCCCGACGAGCTCGAGGACTGGGTGCGCCTGCCCGCCGATCAGGGCGACGTTCGCATCCGCGTCGACACGCTGGCCCGCCGGGCCGAGGCCCGCCACCGGCCATCGCTGTCGAGCGAGGGGGTCCTGCGCTTCCGCGGCGAGACCGTCCCGCTGTCGCCGGTCGAGGGGCGCGTCGTCGACGCCCTGCTCAAGCGCTTCGGCGCAGTGGTCTCGCGTCGGGATCTCACCGAATCGGTGTGGCCCGAGGAAGCGCCGCCCCGCAACGCACTCGACGTCCACATCTCCCGGGTCCGTCGTCGGGTCGCGGAGGTCGGGCTGCAGATCCGCACGGTGCGCGGCCGCGGCTACCTGCTCGATGCGCCGTCAGACATCGGTCAGCAACTGGCAGCGAACGGGTAACACACCGAAAACTGACCGGAAAACCGTGGTTCCTAGCTTGCGTCGCAATCCGAGAAAGGAATCCGTCATGTTCAAGAAATCCGCCTTGGCCCTCGGGGTCGGCGTGACAACGGTGCTCTGGGCGTCTCCGGCGCTCGGCCAGGAGGCCTCCAACGAGGCGCTCGCCGAGGCCGGTGGCTACACCCAGGCCGTCCTCGACAACCTGTGGCTCGTCGTCGCCGGTGCACTGGTCTTCCTCATGCAGGCCGGCTTCGCCTTCGTCGAAGCAGGTCTCACCCGAGCGAAGAACCTCGCCAACATCATGGCGAAGAACCTCGCCGACATGGCGGTCGGCGTCACCATGTTCTTCCTGGTCGGCTTCACCATCGCCTACGGCTCCGGTGGCAGCGACTGGATCGGTGGCTTCGGCGACATGTTGTTGCTCGACAGCATGGACAACATCAACCTGATCGCCGCCGTCGACGACGACGGCTCGATCGTGCCGGCCCTGTCGCCGGCCGCGACCTTCTTCTTCCAGGTCGTGTTCGCCGCCACCGCGGTCACCATTGCCTCGGGCGCCCTGGCGGAGCGCACGAAGTTCTCGACCTACCTGATCTTCGCGGCCGTCATGACCGCGGTGATCTACCCGGTCGTCGTCCACTGGACCTGGGGTGGTGGCCTCATCGCCCAGATGTCGATCGGTGACGCCGTCTACTCCGACTTCGCCGGGTCGACCATCGTGCACCTCACCGGTGCGGTCGCCGCACTCGTCGGCGCCTACCTCGTCGGTCCCCGCATCGGGAAGTACGGCGAGGACGGCAAGCCTCGGGCCATCCCCGGCCACAACATCGGCTACGCCGTCATCGGTGTGTTCATCCTCTGGTTCGGCTGGTTCGGCTTCAACGCCGGCTCGGAGCTGATCGCGGATGAGTTCCTCGCCTTCCTCGCCACCAACACCTTGATCGCGGCGGCGGCCGGCGTGATCGGTGCGAGCGCGGTGATCTGGCTCAAGACCGGCAAGGCCGACGTGGCCATGGCCGGCAACGGTGCCCTCGCCGGCCTCGTGTCGATCACCGCCCCGGTCGGTGCGGTCGACCCCTGGGCGGCCTTCGTCATCGGCCTCATCGGTGGTCTCATCGTGGTCTTCTCGGTGCTCGCCTTCGACTCGATCCGCATCGATGACCCGGTCGGCGCCATCTCGGTCCACGGCACCTGCGGCATCTGGGGCACCCTGTCGATCGGCTTGTTCGCCAAGTACGACGATGCGTTCCTCGGTCGTGACGACGCCGGCCTGTTCTACGGCGGCGGCCTCGACCAGCTGATCATGCAGCTCGTCATGGTCCTGATCGTGATCGCCTGGGTCGGCATCACCTCCTACATCCTCTTCGCAGCGCTCAAGGCCACCATCGGCCTGCGGGTCGACGAGGAAGAAGAGGTCATGGGCCTCGACGTCGCCGAGCACGGCTCGGCCGGCTACGGCCTCGAAGCCGTCGGCGGCGGCTGACCCCACCGTCACCCGCTCGGCGGGTGACGCCGATTCCCCCCTGGCCTCCTCGGAGTCCTGTGCATCCGGCCCATCTCCCGGTGGCCGGTCAGACACGGCGCCCGCCGGTCCCGACGATTCGACACTCCCCCCTGGAGGGTCGTCGGGGCCGGCGGTGCCGCGCCCGGGCCGCTGCACGCGTGCTACAACCGGCGGTCATGAGGCGGCGTGTGCGAGCGACGTGGGTGATGGTGGCGATGCTCGCGGCCTCGTGTGGTGGTTCCTCGACCGACGCGGACGCGGCAGCCGACGCGGCGCCCACCTCGACCACGACCACGACCACCTCGACCACGACGACAACCACGACGTCGACGACCACCACGACCACGACGACCACCACGACGACCCTGCCGCCGGTCACGGTCGCCGACGAGTCGCTGGCCGGGATGTGGGATCTCACCAACGAGTTGTTGGGCGGCGCGTTCTTCGGGGTGTCCAGCGGCAATCCGGCGATCGACCAGATCGAGTACTACACCCGAGCCAAGGAGGCCGTGCTCGCACTGCCGAGCGCGCCGGAATCCGAAGCGGTGATCGACGAGTACGTCCGGCTGAGCGACGCCTGGATCGAGACGGTCACCCCCTACGTCGACCTGCTGGGCGACCCCGACCCCGAGGTCGTCCAGGCCGCGTTCGTCGACTACGCGGCCGAGGCGGCGGGTCTGCTCGATGCCAGCACCGCCGCCGACCAACTCCTGAGCGAGGTCACCGCCGCCCATCTGCGACAACGCGGCGACGCCGACGCCCGCTACGTGGCCGACCTGCTCGAGGTGATCGCCGCCCTGCAGCCCCTGCTCGCCGATCTCCTCGGCGGCGGACTCGCCGACGGCGGTGATCAGCGCCGCGCCGAGGCCCAGGCCGGGCTTGCGATGCTGGCGTTGGCCGAGCAGGTCGACGACTTCGCTGCGATCGAGGCCCCGCCGTCGATGGCCGGCCACCACGACGACGAGGTGCGGTACTGGACCGGTCTGCGCGATGTCGTCGATGCGGTCGTGGCGGCCAGCCGTCGCGGCGAGGAGCCTGCGCAGGAGGTGCTGGTCGAGTTCGGTCGCCTCAACCAGGAGGGGATCCTGACCAATCTCGAGCGCACCGAACTGATCCGCGACGTGCTGTTGCGGGTCGTGACCTGATCGCCACTGGGCCCGGCCGAGCGCCAGGACTACGGTCGCCGGGATGGAGCGTCTCGACGACAAACGCATCGTGATCACCGGCGCAGCGTCCGGCATGGGCCGGGCCTACGCGACCGAGTTCGCCCGCGAGGGGGTGGCCGGGCTGATCCTGTGCGATGTCGACGAGGCGGGGTTGGCCGAGACGGTGGAGCTGGTGAAACCGCTCGGCGATCCCCCCGTCTTCGATCGGATCGTCGACGTCGCCGACGAACAGGCGATGCTCGACTTCGCCGCCGCGAGCCGGTCGGCGCTCGGCGACGCCCATGTCGTGATCAACAACGCCGGCATCGTCGGATCGATGGAGGCCGGCATCGACACATCGGTCAAGGCGATCGAGCACGTCTTCGCGGTCAACTTCTACGGCGTCGTGCACGGCACCCTCGCGTTCATGCCGCAGCTCCAGGCCGTCGAAGAGGCCGCACTGGTCAATGTCTCGAGCATCTTCGGGCTGCTCGGCGTGCCGGGCAACGCCGACTACTGCGCGACCAAGTTCGCGGTGCGGGGCTACACCGAGACGCTGATGGCGGAATTGGCCGACTCCCACATCCAGGTCCACCTGCTGCACCCGGGCGGCATCGACACCAACATCGTCCAGGGGACCACGCTGGCCGAGGACGACGAGGCGATGCAGTTGTTCAAGACCGCGCCCGAGGAGGTCGCCAAGGCGGTCATCGAAGCGATTCGCAAGGATCGACGCCGGATCGTCACCGGCCATCTCGCCGGTCGAGCCCGGTTCCTGCACAACTTCGTGCCGATCGGGGCCGTCGCCCGCCTGTTCAACCGGGAGTTGCGCAAGAACGAGGGTTAGGGGTGGCCCGCGTGCCGGCTTCGGAGAAAAGTTGATACGCTCACACTCAACTTTTCGGTACCGACGGGAATGCACCTGCGGGTGAACCGGTTGGAACCACCGAATCCCCCTCCAGACCCTGACGAAACGGCGCAGAGCCGATTTCGCGCTCGAAAGTGAGTACCCCTGTATGCCCAAGGCCGTCGGAATCGACCTCGGTACGACCAACTCTGTGGTCTCCGTTCTCGAAGGTGGCGACCCGGTCGTGATCCCCAACGCCGAGGGATCGCGCACCACCCCGTCCGTCGTGGCGTTCGCCAAGGACGGTGAAGTGCTCGTCGGCGAGGTCGCCAAGCGTCAGGCGATCACCAACCCCGAGCGCACCATCCGCTCGGTCAAGCGTCATGTCGGCACCAACTGGACGATCGACATCGACGGCAAGAGCTACAACTCCCAGGAGATCAGCGCCCGCACGCTGATGAAGCTGAAGCGCGACGCCGAGGAGTACCTCGGCGACACCGTCACCCAGGCCGTGATCACCGTCCCCGCCTACTTCGACGACGCCCAGCGCACCGCCACCAAGGAGGCCGGCCAGATCGCCGGCCTGGAGGTGCTCCGCATCA
>JBCCWI010000192.1:0-5552 GCA_039193795.1 Actinomycetota bacterium
CTTGGCATCATCGTCGTGCTGGTCTTCTACGTGATCAGCCTCTACAACAACCTCGTCAAGCTGCGGAACCGCATCGAGAATGCGTGGGCCCAGATCGACGTGCAGTTGAAGCGGCGATGGGACCTGATCCCGAACCTGGTCGAGACCGTGAAGGGCTACGCCTCCCACGAAAAGGAGACGCTCGAGTCGGTCATCGCCGCCCGCAACGCAGCCACGACCGCCAGCGGTCCCCAGGAGTCGGCCGGCGCGGAGAACATGCTCACCGGCGCCCTCCGTCAGCTCTTCGCCGTGAGTGAGGCGTACCCGGATCTCAAGGCCAACACGAACTTCCTCGAGCTGCAGGAAGAGCTCACCGGCACCGAGGGTCGCATCGCGTACGCCCGCCAGCACTACAACGACCAGGTCCTCAAGTACAACACTGCGATCGAGACCTTCCCCGCGGTCGTCATCGCCGGGATGATGCGCTTCACCGAGCGCGAGTACTTCGAGGCCGAAGGCGACGAGCGCGGCAACGTCACCGTCGAGTTCTGATCCGACAGGAATCCCGCCCGTGCCCACCGTGTCCGCCCGCGCCCTCGCCGCCCTTCCGGCGGCGGTGATCGGCCTCCTCGCGCTCGTCGTCTTCGCGGTCGTGATCCACCCCGTCGTCGGGCTGATCGTGGGTCTCGCACTGGCGGCGCTCGTGTTGTGGCTCGTCCTGGGGCGGGCGACCGCGTCGGCGCTCGGCGCGCTCGGCGCCGTTGCGATCGAGGAGGGCGTCGAGCCCCGCCTCGAGAGCCTGGTCGAGTCGGTGTGTGCGAGCCACGGCATCGCCGAGCCCTCCCTGTACACCGTCGACACGCCGGCGGTCGACGCGGCTGTGGTCGGCCGGTCCGACGACACCCACCTCGTCATCACCAGCGGTCTCCTCGACCAGCTCGACCGACTCGAGATGGAAGCGGTGATCGCCCGCGAGCTGTCGATGTTCGGCTCGGGAATCCAGGCGGCGACGACCCTCGCCTCGATCGCACCCTGGGTGGGGCCGCTCGCCGCCACCCTCCGGGATCGCCTGCTCGACGACCGCCGCCTCGTGCGTGCCGACTTCGACGCCGTCGCGGTCACCCGCTATCCGCCCGCCCTCGCCAGCGCCTTCGAGAAGGCCGCGGCGGGGTCCCGGGTCACCCATGTCGCCCGCGCCGATCACCTCTGGATGATCGGGAGCGGCGCGACCTCGGTCCAACCCGACGTGACCGAACGCGTCGACGCCCTCCGGGAGCTCTAGACATGCGCCGAGCAGTTGCGGCCCTGGCCGCCCTCGCCGTCCTCGCCACCGCGTGCGGTGGAGGTGACGACGAACCCGCGGAGGAGGTCGAGGAGACCGAGACCGCAACGGCGACCGACGTCGAGACCGACGACGTCGACGACGAGGCCGACGACACGACGGCCACCACCGCCCCCGAGATCGCCGAAGGACCGAAGGCCCCCTTCACCGGTCTCGCCGCCGACGACGCCCTGCTCGACCAGCCCGCCGTCGTGGTCAAGATCAGCAACAACGACGACAACAGCCTCGCTGCGCTCGTCGGCATCGAGCTCGCCGATGTCGTGATCGAGGAGCGAATCGAGGCCCGCGCCACACGGTTCGCCGCGATCTTTCACTCGACCATCCCCGACCTCGTCGGACCGGTGCGCTCGGCCCGCACCACCGACATCGACCTGCTGACGAACCTCGGCAACCCGATCCTGGTCTTCTCGGGCGCCAACCTGAACGTGTTGCGCGACCTCCGCGAGCTGGCACTCGACGACGGGGTCGTGCTCGTCGTCGACGACGGCACCGGCGAGTACCTCTTCCGAGACACCGACTACCGATCGCCCGACAACCTCTTCATCGACGCCACCGTCGCGCTCGGCGACTTCGGCGGCGACGCCGGCGCCCCCGACAGCATCGTGAGCTTCCGCGACGCCGAGAGCGACACCCGGCCCGCCAGCGTCGACGGGTCCGGCGTGACCGTGACCGGTCGCGACATCGTCAGCTTCGTGTACGACGACGCTCGCGGGTACGTGCGGGTCCAGGACGGGCTCGTGCACGTCACCCGTGAGGGCACCCCGATCACCGTCACCAATCTGGTGGTGATGGAGACCCAGTACGTGCCGAATGCGACCGATCCCGAGTCGATCGACGCCATCACGGTCGGCGAAGGCACGGTGAGCGTGTTGATCGGCGGCCGCCGCTTCGAAGGCACGTGGACCCGCGACGATCCGGCGAGCCCGTACGAGTTCCGCACCGACGACGGCGACGAGATCGTGCTCGAACCCGGCACCACGTGGATCACGCTCGTTCCGGAGGGGAGCTACGAGTTCGGCGCCGATGCGGAAACCCAAGGTCTCGTCCTCGGGAGCGATGAGTAGAATTCCGTCCTATGACCGAAACGACTCGATCGACCGGTAGCCCCCTCGTCAAGCGTGGGCTCGCGGAGATGCTGAAGGGCGGCGTCATCATGGACGTCGTCAACCCTGAACAGGCCAAGATCGCCGAAGATTCCGGCGCCGTGGCCGTGATGGCGCTCGAGCGAGTGCCCTCCGACATCCGCAAGGACGGCGGCGTGTCGCGCATGTCGGATCCGGAGATGATCCAGGGCATCCAGCAGGTCTGCTCGATCCCGGTCATGGCCAAGGCCCGCATCGGTCACTTCGCCGAAGCGCAGATCCTCCAGTCGCTCGGTGTCGACTACATCGACGAGTCCGAGGTGCTCACCCCGGCCGACGAGGCCCACCACATCGACAAGTTCGCCTTCGAGGTGCCCTTCGTCTGCGGCGCAACGAACCTCGGCGAGGCGTTGCGGCGCATCAGCGAGGGCGCCTGCATGATCCGCTCCAAGGGCGAGGCCGGCACCGGCAACGTCGTGGAAGCCGTGCGCCACATCCGCTCGATCACCGGCGACATCCGCAAGATCACCCAGGCCGACGAGGCCGAGCTGTTCGAGTGGGCCAAGCAGCTCCAGGCGCCGCTGCCGCTCGTGCAGGAGATCGCCGAGACCGGCGAGCTCCCCGTCCCGCTGTTCTGCGCCGGCGGCCTCTCCACCCCGGCCGACGCGTCGCTCGTGATGCAGCTCGGTGCGCAGGCCGTGTTCGTCGGTTCGGGCATCTTCAAATCCGACGAGCCCGTCAAGATGGCCAACGCCATCGTCGAGGCCGCCACCCACTACGAGGATCCCGAGATCCTCGTGAAGGTGTCGACCGGCCTCGGTGACGCGATGCGCGGCCTCGAGATGGCGACGCTCGAGACCAAGCTCGCCGAACGCGGTTGGTGACCCGCCCGTCCGCCGAGTCGGCGGAGCTGACCATCGGCGTCCTCGCGTTGCAGGGCGCGTTCGCCGCCCACATCGCGATCCTCGAAGACCTGGGCGTCAGCGCGGTTCCGGTCAAGACCGCCGCGCAGTTGGCCGGCGTGGACGCCCTGGTGATCCCGGGTGGTGAATCCACGACGATGTCGATGCTGCTGGTGAAGGGCGGCCTGCTCGAACCACTCCGGCAACGGGTCGATGCGGGCATGCCCGTGTTCGGGACGTGCGCGGGCATGATCCTGTGCTCGTCGGAGATCGTCGACGGTCGCGACGACCAACACTGTTTGTCCGCCATCGACATCGTCTCGCGTCGCAACGGCTACGGCCGCCAGATCGATTCGTTCGAGGCCGACCTCGAGATCGACGGGCTCGACGAGCCGTTCCACGGCGTGTTCATCCGGGCCCCGATCGTCGACGCCGTCGGCGACGAGGTCACGGTGCTCGCCGAGGTCGACGGCCAAGCCGTGCTCTGCCAGCACGGCCCCGTTACCGTGGCATCGTTCCATCCGGAACTGTCGGGCGACACCCGACTCCACCGGCGTTGGTTGGTCGACGCCGGGCTGTTCGCAGGCACCGATCCGGGCGCCGGGGATTCCGAGGGGGTCACACCATGAGTGGTCATTCCAAGTGGGCGACGATCAAGCACAAGAAGGGTGCGGCCGACGCCAAGCGCGGGAAGCTCTTCGCCAAGCTGATCAAGCAGGTCGAGGTCGCGGCCCGGCAGGGCGGCGGCGATCCCGACGCCAACCCGACCTTGCGAACGATGTTCCAGAAGGCCCGCGACAACTCGGTGCCGCTCGACACCATCGAACGTGCGGTCAAGCGGGGCACCGGCGAGCTCGAGGGCGTCAACTACGAGACGGTCACCTACGAGGGCTACGCCCCGGGCGGCATCGCGCTGTTGATCGAGTGTCTGACCGACAACCGCAACCGCACCTCGGGCGACGTGCGCTCGACCCTGTCCAAGAACGGCGGATCGCTCGCCGAGCCGGGCGCGGTGTCGTGGCAGTTCGAACGCAAGGGCGTGATCCTCGTCCCGACCTCGGTCGAGGAGGACGACGTGATGCTCGCCGCCCTCGACGCAGGTGCCGAGGACATCGTCGACGAGGGCGAGATGTGGCGGGTCACCACCCCGCCGTCGGACCTCCCGCAGGTGCGTGAAGCCCTCGACGAAGCCGGCATCGCCGTCGAGTCGGCCGACCTCGCGATGCTTCCGAGCTCCACGGTCGAGATCACCGACGTCGGCCAGGTCAAGGGGCTACTGAAGCTGATGGACCTACTCGACGATCTCGACGACGTGCAGGACGTCCACGGCAACATGGACGTCGCCGACGACCTCATGGACGAAGCCACCGCCTGACCCGCCCGGCCGATCGCCTGCCCTGCAGGCGAGCAGTGGCCGCTCAGGCCGGATGGCCGATCAGCCACGTGTCCTGCGCTCGGATCTCCGCGGGTGAGCGATCGAGGATCGGCAACAGCTGGTCGGCGATCTCGGCGGCGGTGCTGACCCGTCCCGTGTCGTGGAGTTCGTGGAACACCGCGGTCGCCTTGATCGAACGAGGGGCGTCGAGCACCCGCTCGACCAGTGGTGTGGCCACCGCCCCCGGGTAGACCCGGGCCACGGCGAGATCCTCCAGCTCGTCGGCCGCAGCCCGGAAGGCCATCTGGGCCGCCGCCTTGAGGATCGAGTACGCCGACCAGCCGACCCGTGGGGTCGACGCGCTGTAGCTGTCGAAGATCACGCAGCGCTCGAGGCCCGGCTGCTCGTGGAGCGCACCGGTCAGCGCCACCGCAGCCGCGACGTGGACGTGGAAGTGGGCGCTGAGGTCGTCGGGGTCGAGCGCCGTCCACGGCTCCAGGTCGACCGCCGTCGCCGCCCCGTGGATCAGCGACGTCAGCGGTGCCGACGTCGTGACCGCCACCCGGGCGAGCACGGCGTCGCGGCCGGCCGCCGTGCCGACATCGGCCGCGACGACATCCACCCCGTCGACCCCGCCCCAGAGGTCGTCGAGCACCCGGGCGCGGCGGGCGACCGCCACCACCCGGTCGCCCCGATCGGCGAGCGCCCGTACGCACGCTGCTCCCATCCCGGCGGAGGCGCCGGTGACGACGTGGACTCGGGTCGACGGTGCGTTCATGGTCGGTAGTCAACCATCAGCCGGGCGCGGGGGGCGGGGGGAAAAAACGCCCGTGACCCCCCCCCCCCCGGCGGGGGGGGGGGGGAGCCGCCCC
>JBCCWI010000193.1:0-5325 GCA_039193795.1 Actinomycetota bacterium
CGGCCACATCGCCGCCGTCGGTCCCGACCTCGCCGGCGACGCCCGTCAGACCATCGACGCCACCGGGCTGATCATCACCCCCGGGTTCGTCGACGTGCACTCCCACTACGACGGGCAGGCGACCTGGGACGAGGTCCTCGAGCCGAGTTCGCTGCACGGTGTCACCACCCTGGTGATGGGCAACTGCGGCGTCGGGTTCGCGCCGGTCAAGCCCGGATCCGAGGACTGGCTGATCCAGCTGATGGAGGGGGTCGAGGACATCCCCGGCACCGCGCTGTCCGAGGGCATCGACTTCACCTGGGAGTCGTTCCCCGAGTATCTCGACGCGCTCGACTCCCGCCGCTGGTCGGTCGACGTCGGCGCCCAGGTCGCCCACGGCGCGGTGCGCGCCTACGTGATGGGGGAGCGCGGCGCCAAGAACGAACCGGCCGATGCCGACGACATCGAGGCGATGGCCACGATCGTGCAGGAGGCGATCGAGGCCGGCGCACTCGGCGTGTCGACCTCGCGCACGATCGCCCACACCGCGATGGACGGTGAACCGGTGCCCGGCACGTTCGCGGCCGAGGACGAATTGTTCGCGATGGGCCGTGCGCTGCGCGACGGAGGGGGCGGCGTGTTCGAGCTGGCTCCGGCCGGCACCGCCGGCCTGGACCTGGTGGCGCCGATGAAGGAGATCGAGTGGATGACCCGGCTCTCGGCCGAGACCGGCCAGCCGGTGACGTTCGCCATGCTTCAGGTCCCCGGCGCACCCGAGCTCTGGAAGGAGCAGATGCAGGCGTCGCTGGAGGCCACCGAGCAGGGCGCCCAGCTGTACCCGCAGGTCGCCGGCCGACCCTTCGGTGTCCTCGTCGGGTGGCAGACCTGCCATCCGTTCATGCGCAAGCCGTCGTACCAGGCGATCGCCGAACTCCCGATCGAGGAACGCATCGTCGAGTTGCACAAGCCCGAGACCCGAGCGGCGATCCTCGCTGAGCCCGACGTCGAGGGGTCGGGCCTGTTGATCGAGGGCCTCGGTGGACTCACCGCCGGCATGCTGGACCAGGTCTTCGTCCTCGGCGATCCGCCCGACTACGAGCCGACGCCGGACCGATCGATCGCCGGGATGGCCGAGGCCAACGGCGTCGATGCGTTCGAGGCCGCCTACGACGCCTTCTGCGCCGAGGACGGCCGGGCCCTGCTGATGCTGCCGCTCTACAACTACGTCGAACAGAACCACGACGTCATCCGGGAGCAGCTGACCCACCCGACCGCGGTCTCCGGGCTCGCCGACGGCGGTGCGCACTGCGGATTCATCTGCGATGCATCGGTGCCCACGACGATGATCTCGCACTGGACCCGCGATCGGGAGCGGGGCGAGAAGCTCCCGCTCGAATGGGTGGTCAAGAAGCAGACGGCGGACACCGCCGCCCTCTTCGGGCTGGGCGATCGGGGCACGATCGAGGTCGGCAAGCGCGCCGATCTCAACCTGATCGACTACGACCGCCTCGACCTCCAGACCCCGGAGTTGGTCCACGATCTCCCCGCTGGTGGCCGCCGCCTTCTCCAGAAGGCGACGGGCTACGTCGCCACGATCGTGGCGGGCGAGGTGACGCGGCGCGAGGGTGCCGACACCGGCGCTCGGCCCGGTCGACTGGTCCGCGGTCGACGCTGATGGCGAAGGAAGGGGGCGGCGAGCGGTTCGTGCGCGCCGCCGAAGCCCTCGGGATCGAGGTCGAGCCGGTCGTGTACCCCGACGGGACGCGCACTGCAGCCGATGCCGCCGAGGCGATCGGGTGTGAGCTGTCCCAGATCGCGAAGAGCTTGTTGGTGATGGGACCGGCCGGACCGGTCCTCGCCTTGACCGCAGGTCACAACCGCATCGACCTCGATGCGCTCGGCTCGATCGTCGGGGGCACGGTCCGGATGGCGGACGCGTCCGAGGCCCGCGAGGCCACCGGGTACGCGATCGGCGGCACCCCGCCGTTCGGGCATCCGGCGCCGATCCGCACCCTCATCGACCCGTCGCTGCTCGAGCACGAGACGGTGTTCGCGGCCGGGGGAACGCCCGATCGCTGCTTCCCGATCGCCTCGGCCCGGCTGGCGTCGGTCACCGCCGCGGAACCGGCGTCGTTCACCCGCTGAACCACCGCCGTTCGAGATCGCGTGCATTCCCCGGTGCAATGGGTCGAATGGCCCATGGTTGGGACACGTGCCCGCTCATAACGTCGGCACCGATGAGTGGGTTTGCGCTGGAGCCCGATGCTCGCCTCGCACTCGACGTCGCCCTCGGTACCGCGGGTGCGTCGGGCGACGAGCAGTGTGGAACCGAACACCTGTTGTTCGGGATCGTGGCGACCTCGTCCGGCGACGTCGCCGATCTGGGCGAGTTGTTCGCGCTCGACACCATGCGCGTCGAGCGTGCGCTTCGCTCGCTGCGGCTGCACCACTGCCATCCCGACAACATCAGCGACGACGACCCACCCCTGTCGCCGCGAGCGCAGTTGGCCCTGAGTTCCAACCCGCTCTCGACCACCGACGGGCTCACCTCGTTCGACCTACTCGTCGCCGTCATCCACGACCCTCGATCGGGTGCGGCGACCGTGCTGCGCTCACTCGGGGTCCGTCTCGGTGAGATCCGCCGGCTCGCCCGCCTCGGCGCAGCGAAGCTCGATCACGACGAGGTGGCGGGGCTGATCGCCGCCCTCGATCGGCGCACCCGGGCCCACCTCCCGTGGTGGGGTCCGAACCAGGGAGAGGGAAGCCTCGCCCGAGTGCCGCTCGGTCCCAGCGCCCGACGGTTGGTCGCTCGCAGCAACACGGCGGTCGCCACCCTCGACGGCGTGGTCGCCGGGCCCAACGGGTTCGGCCTCACCGTCACGATCACCTCGTGTGACGACTGGGTGCTGCCGCCGCAGTGGGAGCCCACCGAGGAGCTCATCCCCGGGGTCGGGGCGGTCCACCGGGCGAGCCCCGACGTGGTGACCATCGATCTGCGCGACGGCGCAGAACTCGTGGTCTCGAACCGGGAGCCGCGACCGAGATGGCGCGCCGATCGGCCCGACTCGGGTTCGATGGTGCGCCTCGGCACCCGAACGGTGGTCGACGATCACAACGATCGTCGCTCGCCCGCCCGGCGAGCGGAGACCAGCGAATGGTGGGTCTGGCCGCTGCCGCAGTCCGATCGGCTCGAGCTGTGGTTCGAGTGGCCCGCGGAGGCGCTGCAGGGGGTCGTCGACCTCGATGCGAGCGAGATCTCCCGTCGCGCCGCTGCGCTTCGCGCCACGCGCTGACGTCGGTTTCGGCGTTGCGCCGATGACCCTCTAGGTTCTCCGCACATCCACTTCGAGGAGGGCAACAGCATGGGGATCTGCGACGGTCGGGTCGTGATCGTTACGGGCGCGGCCCGAGGACTCGGCCGAGCCCACGCGCTCGCGTTCGCGGCCGAAGGGGCTGCGGTCGTCGTGAACGATCTCGGGGTCGAGCGCGACGGCTCCGCCGGCACGTCGGAAGCGGCGGCGGAGGTCGTGGCCGAGATCGAGGCGGCCGGGGGTCGGGCGGTCGCCAACGCCGCCGACGTCGCCGACTGGGATCAGGCCCAGGCGATGGTGCAGCAGGCGATCGACACCTTCGGCGGGCTCGACACCGTCGTGCTCAACGCCGGATTCCTGAAGGACCGCATGCTCGCCGGCATGTCCGAGGCCGAGTGGGACAGTGTCACCCGAGTGCACCTCAAAGGCCACTTCGCCCCGGCCCGTCACGCCATCGAGTACTGGCGCGAGCAGGCCAAGAACGGCACGCCGGTCGCGGCCCGCTTCGTGAACACGTCGTCGGGGGCCGGACTCGCCGGCTCGATCGGGCAGGGCAACTACGCGACGGCCAAGGCGGGGATCGCCCTGCTCACGATCCAGCAGGCGGCGGAGTGGGGTCGCTACGGGGTGATGGCCAACGCCGTCGCGCCCGACGCTCGCACCCGGATGACCGCCGGGGTCTTCTACGACGCCGAGGCACCCGAGGGCTGGGATCCGAAAGGGCCCGAGAACGTGTCGCCGCTCGTGTGCTGGTTGGGCAGTGACGCCTGCGACGTGACCGGTCGGGTCTTCGAGGTCACCGGTGGTCAGCTGAACGTGTGCGACGGGTGGCAGAAGGGGCCGATCGAGACGGTCGGGGAGCGCATGATGAGCGCCGACGAGGCGGGCGAACTCGCCCACCGCTCGATCGACGGCACCCAGGCCCCCGCACCCGTCTACGGCGCCGGCTGAGGTGGACTTCGACGACACGCCCGAGGAGGCGGCCTGGCGAGCGGAGTGTCGGGCGTTCCTCGACGCGCACGCCGAACGGCGGGTCGGCACGATCGACCACTCGACGTCGCTGTGGGCCAGGCGCGCCTCCGAGGAGGAGATCGAGGCGCAGCGGCAGGCGGCGGCGCGCTGGCAGACCTTCAAGCAGGAGCACGGCTGGGCCGGTCTCACCTGGCCGGTCGAGTTCGGCGGCCGGGGCCTGTCGAGTCACTTCAACGCGATCTTCGCCGAGGAGGAGGCGGCCTACGACGTACCGATGGGCGTGTACGCCCAGTCGATCGGCATGGCGGGGCCGACGATCATCGCCCACGGGACCGATGCCCAGAAGGCCCGGTATCTGGAGCCGATGCTCCGGGGCACCGAGACCTGGTGCCAGTTGTTCTCCGAACCCGGCGCCGGCTCCGACCTCGCCGGTTTGCGGACGACGGGGGTGGTCGACGGCGACGAGATCGTGGTCAACGGGCAGAAGGTCTGGACGTCGAACGCGGTGGAGGCGGCCCACGGGATGCTGCTCGTGCGGACCGATCCCGACGCGCCGAAGCACCGCGGGATCACCTATCTGTTGGTCGACATGACCCTGCCAGGGATCGAGATCCGTCCACTGACCCAGATCAACGGACGGGCGGAGTTCAACGAGGTGTTCCTCGACGACGTCCGCGTGCCCGTCGACGCCGTGCTCGGGGCGATCGACGCCGGATGGGGTCCGATCCTCACCACGCTGATGAACGAGCGACAGGGGATCGGCGTCGGGATGCGTGCCGGTGCGGAGGATCTGATCGAGATCGCCCGCACCTTCGGGGTCGCGGAGGATCCGCTGATCCGCCAGGAGCTCGCTCGCCTGGTGGAGATGGAGGAGACGATCCGGTTCCTGTCGTACCGGGTCCGTACGGCGTCGAGCCGCGGTGAACCGCCGGGGCCCGAGTCGTCGGTGCTCAAGCTGGCCGCCTCGCGACGGCTCGAGCATCAAGGATCGTTGGTCATGCGGTTGATGGGTGCGGCCGCGACCTTGGCCGACACCGACACCCACGCCAACGGGTTCTGGCAG
>JBCCWI010000194.1:0-5297 GCA_039193795.1 Actinomycetota bacterium
CGAACTGCTGGGCGGCCGAGGTGTACTGCTCGACCTGTTCCATGTTGCCCTTGGCCGCAGCCTCCTCGGCCATCAGGACCGCCTGACGGGCGTTGGCGTTGGTCTTCTCGAGCTTGGCGAGTGCGTCGTTGATTCGCATCTCGGTCTGCTTCTGGTTGGCGACGACGTTGGCCGCCTGCTCGCGGAGTCGGCGGTGGTTGTCCTTGGCCTCGGTGATCGCCTGTTCGAGCTGGACCTTCGGATCCGCCGTCTCCTCGTGGCGAAGGTTGAGCTTCGCGAGGAGGTAGTTCCACCGCTTACGGAGATAGCTGAGCATGGTCTGATCGTAGACCGGAATCGACACGTCCGGATGCCGGGACCACCGCGCAGGAAGAGCCCTCAGCGGCGCCAGAGCACGCGTCGTGTCGGCCGCAGCACCATGTCGGCCTCGCGGACACCGGTCCGGAAGCACACGACGACGTACAGGAACCCACCGATGCCGATCGTGAGCGCGGCGGCGACGAGGTCGGGGACGCCCGTCGTGACGAGCTTGACCGCCGCCGTGATCGCGAACGCGAGGGCGGCAGCCAAGGCGGGCGGCCGCAGCGCCGTCGACGGGGGCCGGAGCTGCGGCAGCCGGCGGTCGAGCAGTCGGGAGAGGAGGAAGAGTTCGAGCCACGCACCGATGGCCGAACCGATCGCGAGTCCGATCGCGCCGAGCCGGACGACGGACTCGTCGGCTCGCAGCGCAGGCTCGAGCGGCCCTGCGAACGCGAGGGCGTCGCCGAGCTGCTGGACCCCATCAGGGCCGATGAACGCGCGATCGAGCGGGAACATGAAGACCAGGCCGGTGAGCGTCGCGACGGTGACGCGAAGGGCGGCGATCCGGGCCGGGCCAGAGGTGTCACCCATCGCATAGGACGCGTTCTGCAGCATGCGGCTGAGGCCGATCGCCGGGAGCCCCAGCGCGTAGAACACGAGGATGAGCCAGACGAGGGACGTGTCGGCGGACGTGAACGCACCGCCCTCGAAGAGGACGGCGACCAGTGGCTCGCCGGCAGCGACGAGAAGCAGCGACGACGCCAGCATCCAGAAGGCGATCCGACGCATCGCCGCGTTCGCGCGGCGGGCAACGAGACCGGGATCGCCCGACAGGCGCGAGAGCTCGGGCAGCTCGGCGGCGGCGACGCTCATCGCGAAGATGCTCACCGGGAGGATGTAGAGGATCTGGGCGCGGAACAGTGCCGAGAGCGCGCCGGCGGCGAGGAACGAGGCGAGCAGGAGGTCGAGGTAGGCACTGAGCTGCACCGCGCCTCGGCCGAGTACGGCCGGCCCGAACCGCCGGCGGACGTCGCGTACGAACGGGTTCCGGCCGTCGAACGCGATGCGGACGCCCCGGGTCAGCCGCAACACGGTGGGCAGTTGCACGAGCAGCTGCAGCAATCCGCCGATCGCGACGGCGATGGCGACACCGCGTGCGGTGTCCGACAGCGCCCAGTCCCGCTGCCAGGCGATGAGCAGAGCCGTGATCTGTGCGGCGTTCCACACGACCGGCGCCACGTAGGGCAAGAAGAACGACCGGTGGCTGTTGAGGATCCCGAGGCACCACGCGGACATGACGAGGAAGCCGACGCCGAGCGCGGTGATGCGGGTGAAGTCGACCGCGAGCTCGAAGGCGTCGCCGGTCAGCCCCCAGGCCAGCAGCCGGGTGAGCGGTCGCGCCGCGAGCACGATCAGCAGCACCGCCACGCTCGTGATCGCCATGAGCATGGCGCCGACCGCACCGGCGACCCGATTGGCCTGCTCCCGGTCCTCGGCATCGAGGAGCTCGCTGTAGACCGGCACGAACGACGCCGACAGCACCCCTTCGCCGAGGAGGTTCTGCAACAGGTTGGGAATCCGCAGCGCGGCGACGAGCGCGTCGTTGGCGAGACCGTTGCCGAGCACGCGACCGGCGACGGTCTCTCGAAGGAGTCCGGCGATCCGGGAGAGGAGGATGCCGGCTCCGACGAGGGCGGATCCTCGTTGAGCCGGCGCGGTCATGCCGTTCCCTCGACGTCGTCGAGACCCTGCCGCAGCGCCTCCAGCGAGCCGACGACGTCGGTGATCGACGCCTCGATCGCATCGAGGTCCTCGGCCCCGCCCGCCCGGGTGCCGAGCTCGCTCGCCCGCACGACCGACTCGTCGAGACGGACGTCGAGCCGCTCGAGTTCGACCCGCGTGCGTTCCTCTCGGTCCGCGAGGCGGGCGTGGGACTCGAGCTGCGCTTCGACCCCGGAGCGACGGGGATCGTCGGCGGTCATGTCGGCGAGCTGCGCCTGGAGCCGATCGGCCGGGATCCGTCGGCGGGCGTCGGTGAGTTGCTGGCCCTTCTGGGCTGCCTCCCAGCACTCCTCCACGCCGTGGTTGAGCGCCTCGCCGATCTCGACGAGTCGGTCCCGCAGCGGTCCGTCGTCGGCGGCGTCGAGCGCATCGGCGAAGCGGTTTCGGGCCGAGATCGCGTCGCGGACGAAGAAGCGCCAGGGCTCACGGAGGGCGAAGGGGTCGATGCGCCGCGGCAGCGCCTCGATCCGCTTGGCGACGCGGGTCGACACGAACACCCGCAGGACCCAGGTGGCGATGCCGGCGACCACGGCTCCGACGATGCTGCCGGTGGTGATCAGCACGAGGGCGACGACCCCCGCGACGAGCGCGACGGTCACCGGGGAGACCCCGGCCAGGAACACGGTGGGAGCGACACGCCTCGCCATGTCGGGCGAGGCTAGCGGTCGCCCCGGTTACGCTGGGGTCTCGTGACCGACACACCGACGCCGATCCCCGAACTGGCTCGTCGCGCCAAGGCGGCGACGAGCGCCCTCGCCGTCGCGTCGACGGCGGAGAAGGACGCCGCCCTCGATGCCGCAGCCGATCTCCTCGAGGCCAACGCCGACGCGATCATCGAGGCCAACGCAGCCGATGTCGCCGCCGCAGAGGCGGGTGGCATGGAGGCGCCGCTCGTCGATCGTCTGCGACTCGACGTCGCCCGCATCGGTGGGATGGCCGGCGGTCTTCGACAGGTCGCTGCGCTTCGCGACCCGGTCGGCGAGATCACCGAGGGTTGGGTCCGTCCCAACGGCCTGCGCATCGAGAAGACCCGGGTGCCGCTCGGTGTCGTCGCGATCATCTACGAATCGCGGCCCAACGTGACCAGCGATGCCTTCGGCCTGTGCCTGAAGTCCGGGAACGTCGCGTTCTTGCGGGGCTCGTCGTCGGCGATCCACTCGAACCTCGCCATCGCGGCCGTCCTGCGTGAGGCGCTGCCGAAGGCGGGCCTCCCGGCGGACGCTCTCGTCGTCGTCGACGACACCCGCCGTGAGGCGGCGACGGAGTTCATGCAACAGCGCGGCTACGTCGACTGTCTGATCCCCCGTGGCGGTCCGTCACTCATCCAGTCGATCCTCGACAATGCGACGGTTCCCTATGTGATCGACGGTGCCGGCAACTGCCACATCTATGTCGATGCGAGCGCGGATCTCGACATGGCCCGCGAGATCACCCACAACGCCAAGACCCAGCGCATCGGCGTCTGCAACGCGGCCGAGTCGCTGGTCGTTCACGCCGACGTCGCCGACACGTTCCTGCCGATGGTGGCGGCGGCACTGGAGGGCGTGGAGCTGGTCGGCGACGAGCGGGCCCGTTCGATCGTGGCGATGGGGGAGGCGGTCGACGCCGACTTCGCCACCGAGTACCTCGACATGAAGATGAGCGTGAAGGTGGTCGACGACCTCGACGCCGCGATCGCCCATGTCAACGAGACCTCGACCGGTCATTCCGAGGCGATCATCACCAGCGACATCGTGTCCGCCGACCGGTTCGCCCGAGAGGTCGACGCCGCCGCTGTCCTCGTCAACGCCTCGACGAGGTTCGTCGACGGCGAGGAGTTCGGGTTCGGTGCCGAGATCGGCATCTCCACCCAGAAGCTCCACGCGCGGGGTCCGATGGGGCTCGAGCAGCTCACCACCGAGAAGTTCGTGGTGCGCGGCACCGGCCAGGTTCGGGGTTGACCCGGCCGACGCGAGTCCACCGGCTGATCGCCCGCATCCGACGACCGTGATCGTCGTCCTCGAGGGCATCAGCGCTGCGGGCAAGACCACCCATGCGGCCGGCTTCGGCGCGGATCACGTCGTGTCGGAGTTTCCCGAGGTGGGTGTGCCACCGGGCCCGGACGACCCCGCCGATGCGCACGCCGAGTACTGGCTCGAGCACAACATCCGTCGGTTCCGATCAGCGCTCGAGGTGGAGGCGGCGCACGGGTATGCCATCTGCGACACCGATCCGTTCAAGGCGCCCTACGACTGGTGTCGGGCCGAGGCGGGGTTCGCGAGCCCGGACGTCTTCCGGTGTGCGGTGCCGCGGGCGCGGGAGGCGATCGCCGGCGGCCGGCTCGGATTCGCCGATCGGTACTACGTCAAGCCGATCGAGTCCGAGGTCGCCCGAGCACAGAGAGACGGCGACGCCACGCGAAGCCGGCGGAACTTCGAGATGCACCTGGCCCTGCAACCTCACCTCCTGCGTTGGTACGCGGCCGTGGAGGTCGTCCTGCCCGGCCGTGTCGAGTTCGCCTTCCCCGACCACGACACGGTCCTGCATCGGATCGAGCGAGCCCCACGATCGCACCCGTCCCACCGCTTCGACCCGTCCGTTCTCGACCGGGTACTCGACGAGCTCGACCGGACCGATTGATCGGCGACCGAGGGCGACCGACGTCACGGGGAATCGGTTACGGCGTCCCCGTTAACGGCCGCTAACCTCAACCTCCATGTCGAACCGTTTCTCCGACGTCGCGTCCCTGAAGAACGAACTCGCGGGCGTCGACTATCTCTCCGATGACGGCATCGCCGGCGTCGTGTACCTCGCCGACCGGCTCGAGAAGCCGATCCTGGTCGAGGGTCCCGCCGGCACCGGCAAGACCCAGCTCGCCAAGAGCATCTCCGAGATCACCGGTGCGCGGCTCATCCGTCTGCAGTGCTACGAGGGCCTCGACGAGGCCAAGGCGCTGTACGAGTGGAACTACAAGAAGCAGCTCCTGCGGATCCAGAGCGAGAGCGACGGCGAGGACTGGGACGAGATCAGCGGCGACATCTTCAGCGACGAGTTCCTGCTCACCCGACCGTTGCTCGAGGCGATCAGCGCCGACGAGCCGGTCGTGCTGCTGATCGACGAGGTCGATCGCGTCGAGGTCGAGACCGAAGCGCTGCTCCTCGAGATCCTGTCCGACTATCAGGTCTCGATCCCCGAGCTCGGCACGATCGAGGCCAAGCAGATCCCGCTGGTGTTCC
>JBCCWI010000195.1:0-5266 GCA_039193795.1 Actinomycetota bacterium
GCCTCGACCTGATCGTGGGTGACGTAGACGGTGGTGACACCGAGATCGCGCTGCAGACGGGCGATCTCGGCCCGCATCTGGACTCGGAGCTTGGCGTCGAGGTTCGACAGCGGCTCGTCCATGAGGAAGGCGGAAGGCTGGCGCACGATCGCACGACCCATCGCCACCCGCTGGCGCTGACCGCCCGAGAGCTGACCGGGCTTCTTCTCCAGCTGCTCGGTGAGCTCGAGGATGCGAGCCGCTTCTTCGACTCGCTGGTCGATCTCGGCCTTGGGGATCTTGGCGAGTTTGAGGGCGAAACCGACATTGTCGCGCACGCTCATGTGCGGGTAGAGCGCGTAGTTCTGGAACACCATGGCGATGTCCCGGTCCTTGGGCTCGACGTCGTTGACGACGTTCTCGCCGATGGACATCGTGCCGCCGGAGATCTCCTCGAGCCCGGCGATCATCCGCAGCGCGGTGGACTTGCCGCAGCCCGACGGGCCGACGAGAACCAAGAATTCCTTGTCGGCGATCTCGAGATCGAGCCCGTGAATGGCGTGGAAGCCATTCGGGTACACCTTGTCGATCTTCTCCAGCGTCACGGTTGCCATGGCAACGACCCCCCAAGCGTCAACGTTGTCCTGAGCGGACACTCTCCCACGTCAACCCCCGGTTGTCACGATGCAAACGCTTTCATCTGCTCGTTCAGCGGTGGGTGGAGGTCGCGGTCATCGCCAGGCCTCCGCCGGGTGTGGCGGCCCAGAGGGCCATGCCGTCATCGGTTCGGCGACCGTGGATGGTGAACGGTGCCGTGTCGAGGAGCGGGGCGGTCCCGCGGAACGAGAAACTCTGCAGCGGGCCGGCGGTGCGCACGGCGAGATCGGCGAGCAGCGTCGCGGTCAGCGGGCCGTGGACCACGAGGCCGTCGTAGCCCTCGACCGCGCTGGCGTAGCGGCGGTCGTAGTGGATGCGATGGCCGTTGAACGTCAGCGCCGAGTAGCGGAACAGCAGCACCTCGCTCGGGGCGACCGTCTCGCTCACCTCGGCGTCGTCCGGTGCCCGCTTGGGTGACGGCTTCGGGGCGTCGGCGTCGGGATCGTCGCGGTAAACGAGGTCCTGCTGCTCGTCGAGGCATCGCACGCCGTCGACCTCGGTGCGATGCGAGACGGTCACGAAGCACAGCGTGCCGCTCGTTCCCTCCTTGATCACGACATCGTCGACCGTCGAGGTCTTCACCGCATCGCTCCCGATCGGGATCGGCGCCCCGAACTCGATCCGACTGCCCGCCCACATGCGCCGGGGGAGGGCCACCGGAGGGAGGAACCCGCCACGCTCGGGGTGACCGTCGACCCCGAGGCCGGCGGTCGGCGCCACCTCGAGGAAGAAGGCCACGTGCCAGAGGGGCGGCAGCGGGTCACCGACATCGAGCGTGGGCTCACGGTCGAGCGTGTGCTCGAAGCGCTGGACCACGCCGGGCTCGATCGGATGCACGATCACCTGCTCGCGGCCGATCCACTCGCGCAGGATCTCGATGTCGTTCGTCGGGGACGTCATGGCCGCAGTTTCTCACCCTGATGCCGGGGCGGCCGAACGGTAGGGTGACACCGGTCCCCCATGACGTTCAGGAGTTTCCCGATGAACCAGGACATGCTCGACAAGGTCCGCACCAGCACCGGCTTCCTCGCCGCGCTCGACCAGAGCGGCGGCTCGACGCCGAAGGCGTTGCTCGCCTACGGCGTCGAGGAGTCCGAGTACGACGGCGAGGCCGAGATGTTCGACATGGTCCACGCCATGCGCAGCCGCATCATCACCAGCCCCGCGTTCGACGGCGACCGGGTGCTCGGGGCGATCCTGTTCGAGATGACGATGGACCGCGAGATCGAGGGCCGCGGCTCCGCGGAGTTCCTGTGGAACGAGAAGGGCGTCGTGCCGTTCCTGAAGTGCGACAAGGGGCTCGCCGACGAGGTCGATGGCGCCCAGGTCATGAAGCCGATGCCGGATCTCGACGCGCTGCTCGAGCGGGGCGTCGAGAGGGGCGTGTTCGGCACCAAGATGCGCTCGGTCATCAAGGAGGCCAACTCCGCCGGCGTGGACGCGGTCGTCGATCAGCAGTTCGAGGTCGGCTTGCAGATCCTCGGCCACGGCCTCATGCCGATCATCGAACCCGAGGTCGACATCCACAGCCCGACCAAGGTCGAATCCGAGGAGATGCTGAAGGCCGCGATCCTGCGCAACCTCGACGCCCTCGACGACGGCACCGAGGTCATGTTGAAGCTGTCGCTGCCGAGCGTCGACGACTTCTACGCGGACCTCATCGCCCACCCGAAGGTCCTGAAGGTCGTGGCGCTGTCGGGCGGCTACAGCCGCGACGAGTCCAACGAGATCCTGGCCCGCCAGCACGGCATGATCGCCAGCTTCTCTCGGGCGCTGGCCGAGGGACTCAGCGCCAAGCAGACCGACGACGAGTTCAACGCCACGCTCGACGCCACGATCGCGTCGATCGCCGCCGCCAGCGCGACCTGATCTCCAGGGCTCGGAGTGCACGCCGACGACTTCGCCGCGGCCCGTGAGCGTGAGCTCGTCGCCGAGGCCGAGTCGTGGGACGTCACCGCCATCCGACCGGCGACGCTCGACGACATCCCCGTCGTCGACGTCTCGACGTGGCGTTCCTCCGGCGATCCGGCGGAGCTCGACCGGCTGGGCGCACAGGTGCGCACGATCGGGGAGCAGGTCGGGTTTCACTTCCTGACCGGGCATGGCATTCCCGAAGCGGTCACCGCCGGCGTGTTCGATGCCGCGCGAGCGTTCCTGACGCTGCCGGCGGAGGCGAAGCTGCCCATCCGCACCGACACCGATCAGACCGCGGTGACGGGCGCCGGCTACCTACCGCCGGGGGAGCGGAAGCTGCCTCGGCGAGCGAAGGGCAACCTCAACGAGGCGATCATCTTCAAGCGCGACGTCGGGGTGGGTCTGGCCGACGCCGACTGGCCCGACCCGGCCGATGTCCCACGATTTCGCGACGCGGTCCAGGCGTATGCGGCCGAGATCGAACGGGTCGCCCTCGAGCTCGTTCCGGTGTACGCCCGGGCGCTCGGTCTGCCGGGCGGCTTCTTCGACGACGCCATGCGGGATCCGTTCTGGCGGCTCCGCATGACCCGCTACCACCCGGTCGGTGAGGTCCCGCCCGACGAGTTCGGGATCGCCCCGCACGTCGACACCACCTTCTTCACCCTCCTCGCCCAGGACAGTGAAGGCCTCACGATCCGTTCGGAACGTACGGGTGAGTGGGTTGCAGCGCCCGTCGTGCCCGATGCACTCGTGGTCAACACCGGCGAGCTGCTGCGGCAGTGGTCCAACGACCGGTTCGTCTCGGTCAAGCACTTCGTCCCGCCCCACCAGGGCCCCGGCGACCGCTACTCGATCCCGTTCTTCTTCAACGCCAACGCCGACTGGCCCATGGAGGTCCTGTCGACGTGCACCGACGCGTCGAACCCGCCTCGCTACCCGACCGTCAGCTACCGCCAGTCGCAGGCGGCGGCGCAGGGGGAGTAGTGCCGGCCGAGCCGACCAGCCGGTACGCCAAGCGTCGCGTGCCGGTGCTCGGTCTCGAGATGGCGACGGTCGATCACGGCGAGGGCGAGGCCATCGTCTTCCTGCACGGCAATCCGACCTCGTCGTTCCTGTGGCGCAACGTCATCCCCCACGTCGAACACCTCGGCCGCTGTGTCGCCCCCGACCTGATCGGGTTCGGCGACTCCGACAAGCTGCCCCAGGCTGGTCCTGGCTCGTATCGCTTCGTCGAGAACCGCACGTACCTCGACGGCCTGTTCGACACGCTCGATCTCGGCGACCGGGTCACCCTCGTCCTGCACGACTGGGGCTCCGGGCTCGGGTTCGACTGGGCGATGCGCCAC
Organism: Actinomycetota bacterium; assembly: GCA_039193795.1. Classification (GTDB taxonomy): domain Bacteria; phylum Actinomycetota; class Acidimicrobiia; order Acidimicrobiales; family Aldehydirespiratoraceae; genus UBA11606. The sequence continues at coordinate 3,897 of JBCCWI010000195.1, forward strand.
GCCGACCGGGTGGCGGGCATCGCCTATCTCGAAGCCAACGTCGCCCCCCGCTCCTGGTCGCAGTTGAGCGACGAGGGACGGTCGTTCTTCGAACGGCTCCGGACGCCCGAGGGCGAACAGATGGCGCTCGTCGACAACGTCTTCCTCACCGCGGGCCTGCCCGGCGGCGTGATCCGCGAGCTCACCGACGACGAACTGGCGGAGTACCGGCGGCCGTTCCTCGAGCCGGGGGAGGGGCGTCGACCCACGCTCACGTGGCCGCGCGAGATCCCCTTCGACGGCGAGCCGGCCGACATGCACGAGATCGTCGCGGCGTACTCGGCGTGGCTCGCCGACACCCCGATCCCCAAGCTCCTGATCGACGTCACCGAAGGCGACACGCTCAACGGTGAGCTCCTCGAGTTCGCCCGTACCTTCCCGAACCAGACCGAGGTCCGGGTCGTCGGCCGTCACTTCGCGCAAGAGGACAGCCCCGACGAGATCGGCGAGGCCCTGGCGGCGTGGATCCTGACGCTGGCACGATGACCTCATGGCGGTGACCTTCGACGAGATCGTGGCGATGACGGCCGACCTTCCGATGGTCGGCGTCGGCACGAGCTATGGCACACCGGCCGTGCAGGTGAAGGGCAAGTCGTTCTGTCGGATGTGGGACGACAGCCGCTACGTGAAGGCCGGCATCGACGACACCGAGGTGCTGGTCGTCATGGGCGAGTTGGAGGTGAAGTCCGAGCTGATGGAGGTCCACGGCCCGGTCGTGTTCGAGACCGACCACTACGCCGGCCACGGTGCCTACCTGGTCCGGCTCGCCGACGTCGACCCCGACGATCTCGCCGACTGGCTGGAGGAGGCCTACCGCCTCCGTGCGCCGAAGACCGCGCTGAATCAGCTCGACGAGCGCTGCGACTAGGCCGATGACTCGCCGCACGAACCACCGCGGCTGGATGGTGCTCGACAGCATCCGTTCGCTCGACGACCAATGGTGTGTCGACGTGTTCGAACACGCGAGCGGCGGTTTCGGGTTCGAGCACTTTCGTGCCGAGCCTGAAGACGGCGGCCGGTGGACGCCGGTCGGCGGCTTCTCCGGCCAGGTCTACCCGACGGCAGTCGACGCGCTCGACGACGCAGCCGCGCAGATCGGTTGGCTGACAGCGGAGCGGCCTGACGTGATCGCGGTCCGCGAGCGCCTCACGCTGAGGACATCTTGATGGCCACCTCGTTGCCGACTCGTCGCGTCTCGATCGGTCAACTCCTCGGGGCCTTGGTGGTGACGGCAACCGGCGTCGCGACGGCTTGTGCGGAGTCCTCCTCTACGAGTTCGCCGGAAGCGGTCGATCCGCTGCCACGTGCGGAGGGGCTCGTGTTGATCGAAC
>JBCCWI010000196.1:0-5225 GCA_039193795.1 Actinomycetota bacterium
CGCGCGGACCGCTCGGCCCGATGGAGCGCTCGGCGGCGAGCGTCGCGAAGTCGGCGCCGCCGTCGAGTGCCTCACGCACCTCGATCGCGGCCTCTTCGGTCTCGAGCAGGATGTGGCTCGAACAGAGGAACTCGGGAGCGACCGACGGGTCGATCGTGGCTTGAGCCTCGGTCCGGGACTGTGCCTCGAGTGCCAACAACACCGAGTCGAACCGGATCTGCCACTCGGCGAAGGCGCTCCCCGGATCGAAGCCGGGCTGCGACGACAGGCTCAGGAAGGCCTCGTCCTCGAAGGTCGCCGGGTCGGTACCCGCGGCGACCAGATCGGTGGCGACCGCCTCGATCAGCACCGTGTTGGTCACGAGGAGATTGGCGAAGCCGAGTTCGGTGCCGACCACACCCTCCGGCGAGACGTTCTGCGGGTTGGTGCGCAACAGCTCGTTGACCTCGTCAACCGTGATCTCGAAGTCGTCGATCGATGCCGCCACGACGTCGTTCCCGCGTTCGTTGAGCAGCGCCCAGGCGACCGCGCCGACCACGGCGACGGCGAGCACGGCGAGAAGGCCGAGGCGGACGGGCGACTGAGAGGGAGAATCGGAGCTCACGAAGACGGAAGGCTACCGGCCCACTCGGTACTGTCGGGGATCAGGTCGGCCATGATGTCGACGAGCTGATCGACCACGTCGCCGCCCTTCTTGCGCAACGGCAACTGCAGCTCCCCGAGGGCCTCCTTGTAGACCGCGCCGTTGCCGCTCCCCTTCCCGGAGTAGAGCCGTTCCATCCGGACCTGCTTGCTGTCGGGCAGGTCGACCGGCGACAGCCGCGCCACCCAGTCCGGGCCGCCGAACCCGGGACCCTTGGTGACGGTGATCTCCCGCACACCGGTGCGGACACACTCGACCCGGAGTCGGCCGACCTGGAGCAGCGCCTCGGCGGGTTTGGGGATGGGCCCGAAGCGGTCGAGCCACTCGCTGCGGACGTCGTCGAGCGCCTCGATCGATTCGATCGAGGCCAGACGCCGGTAGGCCTCGAGCCGGTTGGTCTCCTTGAGGACATAGTCGTCGGGCAGATGCGCGTCGCCGGGCACTTCGATCGCGATCTCGACCGGCTGCTTGGGGGTCTCCCCCTTCAGCTCGCCGACCGCCTCGGTGACCATCTGGCAGTACAGGTCGTAGCCGACGGCGGCGATGTGGCCCGACTGGCCGGTGCCGAGGAGGTTGCCGGCGCCACGGATCTCGAGGTCGCGCATGGCGATCCGGAACCCCGAGCCGAGCTCGGTCGCCTCGCCGATCGTCTTGAGCCGCTCGTAAGCCTCTTCGCTCAGCACCTGATCGACCGGATGGAAGAGATAGGCATAGGCCCGTTGCCCAGCGCGCCCGACTCGACCCCGCAACTGGTGCAGCTGGCCAAGCCCGAGCCGATCGGCGCGATCGACGACGAGCGTGTTGACGGTCGGCATGTCGATGCCGGACTCGATGATCGTCGTGCACACGAGGACGTCGTAGTTCCCCTCCCAGAAGTCGATCACGACCCGTTCGAGGGTGCCTTCGTCCATCTGGCCGTGGGCGACCGCAACGCGAGCCTCCGGAACGAGGTCGCGGAGCCGTTCTGCGACGTGTTCGATGTCGCGGACCCGGTTGTGCACGAAGAACACCTGGCCCTCACGCAACAGCTCGCGCCGGATCGCCTCGGCAACCGCCCGCTCCTCGTACTCGCCGACATAGGTGAGGATCGGCTGCCGATCCGCCGGCGGCGTGTTGAGCAGCGACATGTCGCGGATGCCGGTAAGGCTCATCTCCATCGTGCGGGGAATCGGGGTGGCGGTGAGCGTCAGCACGTCGACATCGGTGCGCAGCTCCTTGATCGCCTCCTTGTGGCTCACGCCGAAGCGCTGCTCCTCGTCGACGATCAACAGCCCGAGGTTCTTGAACCCGATCTCACCGCCGAGGAGGCGGTGGGTGCCGATCACGAGATCGACGTCGCCGTCCTTGAGCCCGTCGGTGACCTCCTTCGCCTGCTTGGCGGTGAGGAAGCGACTGAGCACCTCGACCCGAATCGGGTACGGCGCCATCCGTTCGGTGAAGGTGGTGACGTGCTGCTGGGCGAGCAGCGTGGTGGGCACCAGCACTGCGACCTGCTTGCCGTCCTGGATCGCCTTGAACGCCGCCCGCATGGCAACCTCGGTCTTGCCGAAGCCGACATCGCCGACGACCAGCCGATCCATCGGGGACTCGAGCTCCATGTCGTTCTTGACGTCGATGATGGCGTTGAGCTGGTCGGTGGTCTCCTGGAACGGGAACGACGCCTCGAACTCGCCCTGCCACGGGGTGTCGACCGCGAAGGCGTGGCCGGGGCTCGTCACCCGCTTCTGGTAGAGCACGACCAGCTCCTGGGCGATCTCCTGCACCGCGGAACGGACCTTGGCCTTGGTCTGGTTCCAGTCGGCCCCGCCCATCTTCGACAGGGTCGGCGTGTCGCCGCCGGTGTAGTGCCGCACCGACTCGATCTGGTCCGACGGCACGTACAGCTTGTCGCCACCCCGGTACTCGAGCAGCAGATAGTCGCGCTCGTTGCCGCCAATCGCCCGGGTGACCATGCCGGCGAACCGGGCGACACCGTGCTGATGGTGGACGACGAAGGAGCCCTCGCGCAGATCCTCGAAGAACCGTTGGGTGTCGCGCTTGCGACGCCGGGCCTGCCGGTGGGTTCGTCGTCGACCGGTCAGGTCGGACTCGGCGATGACCGCGAGCTTGACGTCGGCGAGCACCGCGCCCCGGTCGATCGGGGCGACCACGATGCTGCCCGGCGGTGGGGTCTCCCCCACCCGGCTGGGGCCGGACCGCACCGGCATGACCACGTCGTGCTCGGCGAGCAGGGTCGACAGGCGGTTGGCGCTCGCCTCGCCGTCCGCTGCAACGATGACTCGGAAGCGGTCGGCCAGCAGCGTGCGGATCTGGTTGATCGTGGGTGTCAGGTCGCCGACGACGGGCTCCCACCCGGACGCGGCGACGACCGGCGTGCTCGGCTTGTCGGGGGTCGCGAGGATCGACCACGAGGGTGCGCCGGTCTCCGCGAGCAATCGGTCGAAGTCGAGGTGGAGGCGGTGCACATCGTCGGCGGCGACATCCCAGGTCTTCGCCAGCGTCGAGGCGAGGTCGGCCTCCTCGGCGAGGATCTCCGCCGCCCGATCGCGGACTCGGCGGGGCTCGACGAACGCGATCAACCCGTCGTCTCCGATCAGGTCGGTGACGAGGTGTTCACCATCGACCAGCCACGGAAGCCACGACTCCATGCCGTCGAACAGGACGCCGTCGGCGAACCGATCCCACTGCTCGCGGCCCCACGGCTCCTCGGCGACCAGCGCCTCGGCCCGCGCCTGGCGGGCCTCGGTCGGACGGAACTCCCGACAGGGGAAGATCGTCGCCGACTCGATCGGTTCGGTCGATCGCTGATCGGCGACCGCGAACTCGGTGAGCCGGTCGACCTCATCGCCCCAGAGATCGATGCGGACCGGTGCGTCCGCCGTGCTCGGATAGACGTCGACGATCGAGCCCCGCACCGCGATCTCGCCACGGTGCTCGACCTGACCCTCGCGGCGGTATCCGAGCATCACGAGCGCCTCGACGAGCTCGACCGGATCGACCTGATCTCCCGGTCGCACGACGATCGGCGGTCGCCCCGCCTCCGGGTCGATGCGTTGGATCAGTGCCCGGGCCGAGGCCACGACCAGCGACGGCGGACGGTCGCTTCGAAGTCGGTGGAGCACCTCGAGGCGCTGCCCCATCGTCTCGACGCCGGGAGACACCCGCTCGAACGGGAGGGTTTCCCAGGCCGGGAAGTGCAGCACCCGATCCGTTCCGAGGATCGCCGCCGCGTCGGTGGCGAGCCGTTCGGCTTCGGCCTGGGTCGGCGTTCCCACCAGCACGGGTCGTCGATCCGACGCGGCGACCAGCCCGGCGACCACGAGGGCCCGACCTGGATCGGCGACCGCGATGACCGGCTCGCGACGTCCGAGCGCGGCATCGATCGAGGGTTCGTCGCTGAGCAGATCGAGCAGGTCGCCGAGCGGCGCGGAGGCGGAGGTCGACGTCACGGTGCGAACGGTCAGGTCCGGTTGAAGCGGTTCATCGTCGCTTCGATGTCGGAGCCGGCCAGGTGTTCGAGCGCATCCGCAGCGTCGGCCACGATCGACTCGAGGATCGGCCGCTCAGCTCGGGCCGGCCGCTTGAGGACCCAGTCCCGACCGGTGACGGTGCCCTGGTCGGGCTTGCCGACACCGATCCGCAGGCGGGCGAAGTCCTCGGTGCGCAGATGAGCGCGGACCGACTTCAGCCCGTTGTTCCCGGCGAGACCGCCACCGAACTTGAGCTTCAGGCGGCCCACCGGGAGGTCGAGTTCGTCGTGCACCATCACGAGCCGGGCGTGGTCGGTGATGCCGTGCTTCTTGACCAGGGCGCCGACGGCGCGACCGGCCTCGTTGTAGAAGGTGGTGGGTTGGGCGATGACGACCCGGTGCTCGCCGATGCGCACGACGTCACTCTCGGCGTGGTCACGCCGGCCCCGCCGCAGCTTGCCGCCGTGGCGGCGCGCCAGCTCGTCCACGACCCAGAATCCCGCGTTGTGGCGGCTCTGCGCGTAGTCGTCGCCGGGGTTGCCGAGGCCGACGACCAACAGGTCCGCCGGCGTTCCGCTTCGTTCTGACCCCGATCGGGATGGGCGTGACCGCCGGACCATGGCCGGTCAGTCCGGGGCTCAGCCCTCGTCGCCGCCGCCGTCAGCGTCCTCGGCGGCGTCGGTGGCCTCGCCACCCTCTTCGCCCTCGGCCGCTTCGCCCTGCTCGGCGCGGCGAATGGCTTCACGGGTGGAGCGGGTGATGAGCGCGATGGCAACGGTCTCGTTGGGATCCATCGGGCTCGTCGCGCCCTCGGGGAGATCGACGTCCTCGACCTTGACCGTCGAACCGAGCTCGAGCTCGCTGATGTCGATCTCGATCTGCTGGGGGACGGCGGTCGGCGTGACCGAGATGGTCATCTCGTACATCGTCTGGTCGACCATGCCGTCGTACATCGTGACGTTGCGGGCCTCGCCGATCAGCACCACGGGGACGGCGACGTCGATGAGCTGATCCTCAGTGACGCGGAGGAAGTCGACGTGGAGCACGTCGCGACGGGTCGGGTGGCGCTGGATGTCCTTGACCACCGAGAGGTGGTTGGTGCCCTCGATGTC
>JBCCWI010000197.1:0-5136 GCA_039193795.1 Actinomycetota bacterium
CGTCGCGATCGGCTCCGGCAGCCCCACGACATCGAGTCCCTCGATCGCGAGAAGTGAGCCCGGCGTCGCCCCGTCGCGGCCCGGCGCGGAGGGTCGCCCGCCGCCGACGCCGATGGTCGTGACATAGAGGGTGGCGAGATCGGGCCCGCCGAACGCCGGCATCGACGGCTTCTCGAGCGGCAGCTCGATCCGACGATCGATGCTGCCGTCGGGCGCCACCCTCTATGTCACGACCATCGGCGTCGGCGGCGGGCGACCCTCCGCGCCGGGCCGCGACGGGGCGACGCCGGGCTCACTTCTCGCGATCGAGGGACTCGATGTCGTGGGGCTGCCGGAGCCGATCGCGACGATCGGCGGCGGCGATCAGCCGGCGACGGCCTCGTCGTAGCGCTCCAGCAGCAGCGCAGGCAGACCCGCGAGCGGCGCTTGGAGGCGGCTCACCAGCCGCTCGACCGCTTGCTCGGCGTCGCCGAGCGAACGGTCGTAGCCGGTGAGGGCCAGGTACTGGTGCCGCCACGGCGGCGTGCCGGCCAGGAGCGCCTCACGATGCGCGATGCGGTCGCTGTAGGTCTCGGACCACTGCTGCTCGGCGAAGCGTTGGTGAGCATCGTCGCCGCCCGCCTCACTCAGATACGCGGCCTTCAGCGAGTCGACGTCGGCTTGGGCCCGGCGGCGCAGCTCGGCGGTGTAGTGCTCCTGGGCGGCCTCCAGCGACGCCCGATCGGGCACCACCTCGAGCAGTTCGGCCATCTGGTGATGGAGTTCGGTGCAGCGCGCCTCGAGGGCGGTGGCGAGCGCAGTGCGATCGGCGACCGGGTTGGGGCCCTGCTCGGCGACCGCCACCTCGACGACGCGCTTGAGGTCGGTCTCCGCGACCCCCATGGTCTGCACGACCTGGGACTCGAGCCAGGTCAGCACCGCCGCGATGTGCTCGTCGCACGCTGCGATCTGGGGCTGAACGGAGGCGGTCCAGTACCGGTCGGGGTCGGCCAGATCGGGGTACGGCACCGACGACGGATCCGCGACGGCCCGGCTGAGTTCGTCGGCCAACGCCGCCATGAACTCCGGGGTCGGACGGCCCGGGTCGAGGATGGCGGTGACACGGTTCTGCGCTTCGGCGGCGCTCGCGTGGAACTCCGCCGCGAGCTGTTCGCGGATCTCCTCGACGTCGACCTTGGCGCTGGGCACGGTCCCGATTCCTCCTGGTCCACCCTGGACCCTTCCACTATCGGCACCGATGGGTACGCGATCAAGCACCGGGGCGCTGCGTGGGCGGCGGTCATGGGGCACACTCATGCGATGGACATCGATCAGTTCCGCGTCGCCCCCGGTCAGCCCGTCGATCTCGCCGCCTGGGCGACCGACGAGAACCTCGGTCTCGACAAAGACGACGTCAAGGACGAGTTCGACGACCTGAACGACGAACTGGAGGCGCTGCAGGAGCTGCTCTACGCCGAACGCAAGCACAAGGTGCTCGTGGTCATCCAGGCGACCGACACCGGCGGCAAGGACGGCACGATCCGCCACGTGTTCGACAAGGTCAACCCGGCCGGGGTGAAGGTGGCCCCGTTCAAGAAGCCGACCGAGCGCGAACTCGCCCACGACTATCTGTGGCGGGTCCACGCCCAGACACCCGGTTCGGGCGAGATCACGATCTTCAACCGCTCGCACTACGAGGACGTGCTGGTGGTGCGGGTGCACGGGTTTGTGCCCGAGCCCCAGTGGTCGCGGCGCTACGCCCACATCCGCAACTTCGAACAGATGCTGGCCGACGAGGGGACGACGATCGTCAAGCTCTTCCTGCACATCAGCAAGGACGAACAGCGTGAACGGCTCCAGGCACGGGTCGACGAGCCGCACAAGAACTGGAAGTTCAGCTTCGGCGATCTCGACGAACGCGAGCACTGGGACGACTACCAGGAAGCCTTCCGCGTGATGCTCGAAGAGACCTCGACCGACGACGCACCCTGGTACGTGATCCCCGCCGACCGGAAGTGGTTCCGCAACCTGCTGATCAGCGAGATCCTGGTGCAGACGCTGCGCGACCTCGAGATGGACTGGCCCGAACCCGAGGACGGCGTCCCGGGCACGGTCGTGGTCTGAGCCGGGCGACTCGGTGCCCACCGTCGACGTCGCCGTCTCCACCCCCGCCCGACTCGGGGAGTGTCCGGTCTGGTCCGTCGCCGCGCAGTCCCTGTACTGGACCGACATCGAGAGCCGCGTCGTCCATCGTTTCGATCCGGTGACCGGGATCGACGCGACACAGGGGTTCCCGGGCCGTGTCGGCACGATCGCGCTCGGCGACGCCCCCGCTCAGCTCGTGCTGGCGGTGGAGAACGCGCTGTACCGCCACGACTGGCGCGAACCGGGGCACCTCGAACCGGTCGCTCGCCTCGAGGCGGACGGCAACGGCAATCGGAGCAACGACGGCCGGGTCGACCCGGCCGGCCGGTTCGTGCTCGGCACGATGTACGAGGACGCGGCCGAGGGGCGATCGACCGGCGGGCTCTACGTCGTCGACGGCGACGGCGTACGCACACTCCGAACCGGAGTCGGTGTCCCGAACGGCCTGGCGTTCGACCCCGACCGAGGGCGGGTGTACTGGGCCGACACGTTCACCGATCGCGTGATCGTCGCCGACTACGACATCGACAGCGGTGCCTGGAGCGACGAGCGGCCGTTCTTCGACCACGCCGATCACCCCGGGCACCCCGACGGCGCGTGTATCGACGCCGAGGGCGGCTACTGGTCGGCGTCGGTCACCGGTTCGTGCGTGATCCGCGTCGCGCCCGACGGCACGCTCAGCGAGCGCATCGCGGTCCCGCTGGAGAAGCCGTCGATGCCGGCGTTCGGCGGATCGGATCTGGCGACGCTGTTCGTGACCACCATCGGCGAGGAACACGGCCGACCAGCGACGCCGGGCCCGGCCGGAGAGCTCCCCGGTTCGCTCCTGGCGATCACCGATCTGGGCGTCCACGGCCGCCCCGAACCCACGATGCGCCGGTGACGTGCAACGGCGAGGCACTCGGCCCGCGCCGGTGGGCTGCCGTTGCCGTGATCGGGGCGCTCGTGACGGCGTGTTCGGATTCACCTACCGAACCGGCCGCCGCCCCAGTCACCGCATCGCCCCCGGCGGTGACGACACCGACGACCGAAGCAGAGCCGACCGATGCACCGACCACCGATGGGACGGCGCGACCAGCAGCGAGCCTGCCCCGATGCGATGCGCTCTCGCCGCTGCGGGCCGACGACGCCGTCACCGCCGTGCGACCGGCCGGCACGCCGACCATGGCCGAACGGGCGGCCATCGAGGCCCGACCCGGTTTCGACAATCAGTGGACCGACATCGAGGCCGGTTGGCGCCACACGGTCGGGGTCACGACCGAGGTAGCGGAGTGGCAGGGGTGGCTCGACGACGAGTTCCCCGAAAGGGGAATCGTCGCCGTCGCGATGCCGCACTCGGATCACGAGCTCGACCGCCTGGTCCAGGAGCTCCGCGAGCATCTCGGCGCTCGGGTCGGCAAGGACTGGTCCATCAGTCGACCCCTCGACCTCGGTGTCGTGGCCGTCTCTCTCCACGTACTGACCAATGAGGCGCTCGCCCTGCTCGAACCGTTCGCCACCGCTCCGATCTGCGTCCGGGGGATCGCGCCCGAGGACACGATTCCGCCCGGACCACAGCTCGACACCGGCGACGGATGGCGGCTCCTCGGTCGCGCCGACGTCGGCTTCGCCTACCGGACCGGAGTCGCGACCAACCAGGAGCAGTACGACGCACTCTGGGCGTATGTCGGAATGCCCGGGCCGGCGCCGACGGTCGACCTGCACGATCACATCGTCGTGTGGTTCGGCGACGTCTACGGCAGCAGCTGTCCCGATGCCCGACTCGACGCCGTGATCATCGACGCCGATCGGCTGTTCGCCACGATCGTGGATCCCACCAACCCGGTCGGGTGCACCGACGACGCCAACCCCCGAGCGTGGTTCGTCGCCGTCGAACGTGCGGTCCTCCCGGCGCCCCCCTTTCGGGTGCACGTCGGTGCCGAAGGGCCGCCAGCCGGTGCGCCCGAACAGGTTCTCGAGATCGGGGCCGATCTGCGTCTTCCCGCCGCGACGGTCGGCGAGCGCGACGTGCGCTATCCACTCATCGAGGAGGATCGCATCGAGCGATCGCTCGAGCCGGTCGACGGGCTCTATCCGATGCCCGTGTGGCCGCCGCAGGGCTGACGGAGATCGGGGCGCTGCGTCAGGTTCAGGAGGCGGTCGGGTAGCCCGGCCACCACTCACGGATACGGCCGAGGGCCGGGCGCCACGCCGCCCGCCGCTTGGTTCCCGAGCCCGAGGCCCGCTGCGGGAGCAACGAGCGCAGGGTGATGCCCACCACGTAGAGGGCGCGCAACAGCAACCCCATCGGCGCCGAGAATCGACGCCGGAACACGGTCATGCGCCCGGTCAGGACAAAGACGGTGCGTTGCACCGACGACGAACTCGACGCACCGACCGAATGGGTGATCACCGCCTCCGGGGTGATGAAGGTCGAGTGCCCGGCGTCCCGCACCCGCATCGAGAGATCGATGTCCTCGCCGTACAGGAAGTACGACTCGTCGAAGCCACCGACGGCGTCGAACACGGCACGGGGCATCAGCAGGAGGCAGCCGGTGACCACACCGACGTCGCGCTCGGTGTCGCGATCCCAGTCGCCCAGGCTCTCGGGGTCGAAGCGGGGGTGGCGGGGGAACACCACCGACAGGCCGGTGGCGAAGCAGATCGTCGACCACAGCGACGGGGCGCCCCAGCAACTGCTCGGATCGAGCGTTCCGGAATCATCGATCGTGCGACCACCGATCTGCCCGGCCTCGGGTCGACGCTGCCAGGCGGCGACCAGCGCCTCGACCGTGCCCGCATGCATCCGGGTGTCGGGGTTGAGGAAGAGGATGAGATCGGCGTCGGTGTGGCGGGCCCCGAGGTTGCAACCGCGTGCGAAGCCCACATTGTCGCCGGCGTCGATGAAGCGCACATCCGGGAACCGGCGCGGCAGTTCGGTCATGGTGTCGTCGGTCGATGCGTTGTCGACCACCACGATCTCGCCCACGTGGTCGGGCCCGATCTCGCGCAGCGACGCCAGGCATGCGGCGA
>JBCCWI010000198.1:0-5131 GCA_039193795.1 Actinomycetota bacterium
CTTGACCGTCATCCGCTCGTTGCCATGACCGACACGGTCCCGACGGCCGGGCGGGACCGGGTCGCCCATCAACGCCTCGATCAGGTTGCGCTCCTCGGGCCGGTGAGCAAGCGATCCGTCACCGTCGGTCCTTCAGCAGGTAGCGACGCCATCGTCGACCTCATCGCGCAGGCGACGACGTGGCCTGCCGGCGCCATCCACCTCGACGTCGACGCCACGGCGACCGACCCGCTCACAACGACGCCAACGTCGACTGCGGTGCCACCTGCGATCGACGAGCGGACGATCGAGGCCGCCGAGCAGTTGCTGGCCAACGCTCGTCGACCGCTGCTCATCGTCGGCGCAGAGGCCGCGGCGGTGGCCGCCACCGGGTTCGGTGAGCTCCGCCCCGGACACCTGACCGAGGTGCTCAGCCGATTCGGTGCGCCGGTGCTCACCACCTACCAGGCCATCGGTGTCGTCCCGACCGAGAGCGACGCCAACGCGGGCATCTTCACCAATGGTGCGTTGGAGCGACCGGTCCTCGATGCGGCCGACGCCGTCGTGACCGTCGGACTCGACCTGGTGGAACCGATCCCCGCACCATGGACGGTCGACGCTCCCGTCCTGCGGCTGTCGTCGGGCCCTCAGGAGGATGAGTACCTCGCTGCCGATGTCGACCTCGTCACCGACTGGCCGTCCCTCGCCGCGGTGCTGGCCGGCCAGGCAGGTCGCCGGTGGGGCTGGGCCGACCGGGCCGCAGCGCAGTTCCGCACCGAGGCCCGTGCTGCGCTCGAGTGCCCGCCTCCCCCATCGGGCATCGGCCCGGTCGAACTGGTCGATGCGCTGTCGACCAACGGGCCGGCGGCAGGGACCGTCACCGTCGATGCCGGAGCCCACTTCCTGGCGATCGTTCCCCGCTGGCCGGTCGATGCACCCCATCGGCTACTCATCTCGAACGGTCTGGCCACGATGGGCTACGCCGTTCCTGCCGCCATCGGCGCGGCGTTGGCCAGGCCGGAGGAGCCGGTGCTGGCGCTCACCGGTGACGGCGGGCTGGCGATGACGATGGCGGAGCTGGAGACGATCGCCCGCCTGGACCTGCCCGTGTCCGTCGTCGTGTTCAACGACTCGGCCCTTTCGCTCATCGAGATCAAGCAGGGGATGGGCAACGGCGGTCGGGGCGCCGTCCGCTACCGTCCGACCGACTTCGCCTCGATCGCTGAGGCCTCCGGGCTCGACGGGGTGCGGGTCTCGACGGTCGACGAGTTGGTGGCGTGCTGCCGGTCGGCCGACTGGTCGAGGCCGCGCCTCATCGACGCTGAGATCGATCCATCGGCCTACCGGCACCTGTTGCAAGCGACCAGGGGCTGAGCCCGATCGGCCCGGTGCTTGACGCTCGATCGGCCGCAGACGAAGCTCCATGGACCACAGAAGAAGGAGTACCACCATGGTCACCGTCGCCAAGTTCCTCGATGTCTCCGAGGGCTTGCAGGCAGGACAGTTCTCGATCGGGTCCCGTGACGAGATCACGAGCATCAGCGCCCTCGACCCGACGTACAAGCAGCTCATGGACGAGCCGTACGCCTGTGTCATGGCCGTGACGGGCGCCGACGGCCGCCCGAACCTCACGCCGATGTGGTTCGACTACGACGGCGACAAGGTGCTGGTCAACGTGGCCGAGCATCGCAAGAAGACCGAATGGATCCGGGCCAACCCGCAGATCACGATCCTGATCATGAACCCGAACAACATGTACCACTGGCTGTCGATGAAGGTGACCGTGGAACGGGAGGTGAGCGAGGACGATCCCGCCGAGGGAGCCAGGGTGACCGAGCAGCTCAACGGCATCTGGCAGAAGTACATCGGCGAGGGCGACGAGTACGGCCTCCGCGACCCGTCGATCGAGGAGCGCCGCGTCCTGTTCGAGTGCCGGGTCGATCGCCTCGCGACCTTCGGGCAGCCGTAGCCCCTGTGCCAACTCCGGCAAAGCGGATCGCCGTGGTCGGAGGATCGATCGGCGGCCTGACAGCCGCCTCGCTGCTGCGCGACGCCGGCCACGACGTCACGATCTTCGAACGGTCGCCCGTCCCGCTCGAACAGCGGGGTGCCGGGATCGGCCTGCTCGAAGCGACCTACCGCTACCCGGTCGAACGGGCCGGGACGAGCCTCGATGACGTCAGCGTGGAGACCGCGGCCATCCGTACCCTTGATCGCGATGGGTCGGTCCAGCTCGAGCAGCGTCATCGTTATCTCTTCAGCTCCTGGAACACGGTCTACCGGAGCCTCGCCGACGACTGGCGACGTCACGACCCGAGCGAGCAGCGATACCGGCTCGGTCACACCATGTCGGCGTTCGACGACGACGGGACCATCGTGACCGTCGACTTCGACAACGGCGCCGAGATCGCGGTGGACCTCCTCATCTGTGCCGACGGTGTCGGCTCGACCGGGCGCCGTGCCCTCCAACCGGACGCCGAGCGCCGCTACGCCGGCTACGTGGCCTGGCGGGGCACCGTGCCCGAGGTCGACCTTGCGACATCGACGATCGAACGGCTCGGCGACGCCATCACGTACTTCGTCCACCACAACAGCCACATCCTCGTCTACCCGATCCCCTCGACCGGCGGTGACGTCGAACCGGGCCGACGGCTGATCAACTTCGTCTGGTACCGGAACTACGCCGAAGGCGACGAGCTGAACGACCTGCTGACCGACCTCCACGGCCGGCGCCGGGATCTGTCGGTCCCGCCCGGGCTGGTCGCCGACCGTCACATCGACCACATCCGGTCCGTGGCCGAGGCAGAGCTGCCAGACGTCATCGCCGAGGTGGTCGTCTCGACCACCGAGCCGTTCGTGCAGGGCATCTACGACGTCGAGGTCAACGGATTGGCGTTCGGTCGGGTGTGTCTCGTCGGCGACGCCGGCTTCGCCGTTCGCCCGCACGCAGCAGCGGGATCGGCGAAGGCGTGTGAGGACGGCTGGCAGTTGGCCGCGGCCCTGGAGGAGCACGATGACCTGGATCGAGCCCTTGCAGCTTGGCAGACCCGACAGCTCGCCCTCGGTCGTGACCTGCTCGAACGGACCCGCCGAATCGGGCGATGGTCCCAGGTCGACAACAGCTGGGAGGCCGGTCATCCCGATCTGATCTTCGGTCTGTACGGTCCGGGTCACTGATGTCACCCAGGATCGACGTCGCCACCCGCGCCGCTGATGCCGCACGGTCATTGCTCGACTCGCTCGACCGGGAGCAGCGGGTGCAGGCCACGTGGGACTTCGACGACGCCGAACGAGGTCGTTGGTTCTACACACCGACCGACCACGGAGGCCTTGGCCTCGACGAGATGGACGGACACCAACAGCGCCTGACCCACCAGCTGGTCGCAACCGGCCTGTCGACCGCTGGCTACGTGACCATGTCGACGATCATGGGGCTGGAGAACGTCCTCGATCATGTCGAGGGCTGGGTCCAGGTCTTCGGGCGCCTGCGGGGTCGCGACCCCCAGCAGTACCGCATCGCAGTCTTCGGCGACCCCGGCCCGTTCGGGCGGTGGGGGTGGCGGTTCGGTGGGCATCACGTGTCGATCAACATCACCGTGATCGATGGTGCCGTTGTTGGCCTGACCCCGCTCTTCTTCGGCGCCGACCCGGCGGCGTCACCGCTGCTCGGCCCACACCCGCTCAGACCGCTTGCGGGGGCCGAGGATCTCGGCCGAGAGCTCGTGCGATCTCTCTCGGACGAGCAGCGGCTGCTTGCCGTGCTGGCGGACGTCGCCCCGACCGACCTGATAACAGGCAACCGCACCACCGTGGCCGACGGGGACGGAATGCTCCCCCTGCCGGAGATCTGGCGGGGTCGGCTGGAGGATCGTCTCCACCGGGCGATGGTCGCCGCCCAGGCGGCCGCCGACGCCAAGGCCGGCGTGACCGACGAGCACCTCGACGCCCTCGCCTTCAGCACCGCCCCGAAGGGGCTGCGAATCGGCTCCATGATGGGAGCGCAACGGGAGATCGTCGTCGCACTCCTCGGCGTCTATCTCGAGCGGATACCGCCCGATGTCGCCGACGATGAACAGGCCAGGGCCCTCGCCGGGCTGGACGACCTCCACTTCGTCTGGGCCGGCGGCATCGAAGTCGGCCAACCCCACTACTACCGGTTACAGGGTCGCGAGCTGCTCGTCGAGTACGACAACACCCAACGGGACGCCAACCACGTTCACACGGTCTGGCGAGACCTCACTCGGGACTTCGGTGGCGATCCGCTGGCCCAGCACTACACCGTCGATCCCCACCACTGACGAGGTGTCGGATACGTCGGTGGACGGCGACCGCTCGAGACGATCAGGCCAGCCGGTCCTGGGCCGCCTGCTCGTCGGCCAACTTCACCAGCTCCTGGAGGCCTTCACCGAGCTCGGACAGGGAGCGGGCGCTGTCGGCGACCTCCGTGGCCGATCGGTCGACGCCGACCATGTGCTCGACCGCACCTTCGACGCCGACGGTGATCTTGTCGGTCAGATGCTCGATGCTCTCCAGAGCTTCCTTTGTCGTCGTGGCGAGCGTCTTGACCTCGTTGGCCACCACCGCGAAACCGCGACCGTGCTCGCCGGCTCGGCTGGCCTCGATCGTGGCGTTCAAGGCCAACAGGTTGGTCTGCTCGGCCAGTTTCCGGATGCTGTCGACGGTGGAGACCACCTGTGACGTGACCACCTCGAGTTCGTCCAGCTCACCCCGAGCTCGGCTCACGCTGGAGCCGAGACCACCGTCCGATGTCGCCGTCGACCGGAGGCTGTCACCGACCTCGGACAGCTGCATGCTGTACTCGGTGACCCGCTGGAGATTGCCGACGTGGCGATCGCGAGCCCGAACGAACACGCGCATCGCCGCCATGGCGAGGCACGTGCCGAGGCGTTGCGCCGTGTCGGCGAGGTGGCGGGCCTGCCCGCCGTCCAGATCCGAGTCGATGGCGAGACCACGGACCGTCGAGGACACGGTGAACAGGTAGGGAAACGTGATGCCCATCTCCTCCGGCGCATAGGTTCGCTCGCCGAAGCGCAGTTGCAGGTAGTCGACCATCGCCTCGTCGAGTGGCGTGGTGTACATCCGCTCCAGGTGGTCGGCGAGCGAACGATCGTCGAAGGTGTCGAACACCAAC
>JBCCWI010000199.1:0-5040 GCA_039193795.1 Actinomycetota bacterium
CGGGCCCACGCCCTCGGCAACGTCACCGCCGAGTGGCGGGACAGCGCCCACCGCGGCGCTGACGGTGCGGCCAGCGACACCGCCGTCGCCCACCTCGTCGAGTTCCTGTCCGAGCGGGTCTGACCCGCACGTCCTGGGGGTCCGGCCGGCGGCCCACCACCGACCGGACCCCCACCCCCACCACGAGAGGAACCACGATGGACGCCGAGCAGATCGCCGAGATGATCCACGACGCCATGATCGACAGCGACGACGCCGCGTATCGCGGGGTGTTCGATGTGACCCCGTACCGGAACACGTGCACGCTCCACATGCGCGACGGAACCACCTACGAGGTCATCGTGACCGAAGTCCAACGATGACCCTCCCCCGTCACCAGGCCCCGAAGGCCCGCTACCACGACATGCCACACGGGCACGCCGCCGGCCACCACGGCGACGCCCGCCGTGCCGCCTCCGCTGCAGCGTGCCGCGGCCGGTTCGTGTACGACCCCGAGGAGTGGGCATGACCGCGCCCACCCGTATGAGTGCGACGCATTGTCACGGGTTACTCGCCGAGTGGGCCCACACCGAGAACCCCTCCGTGGGCGACATCGCCCGCCTCGTCGACCCCTGCGTTGCCGACCTCACCGCCGGCCCCACGATCGGGCTCCGCCAGGCGAACCCCGCCGACTTCTACGAGCAGCTCATCTGGCGTGGCACCGATCGGTTCGTCCGCGTGCACGTCTGGGCCCCGAACGCGTCCGATCCGGACCTGCACTGCCACGGCTTCGAGGTCCGCTCCACCGTGCTCGCCGGTGGGCTCGGGAACCGGACCGGGCAGCTCGTCCCCGGCCGCGGGTCGGTCTGGCACGCCAACCGAGGCCAGCTCACCCACCAGGCCAACCAGTGCGGCATCCAGCTCCACGGCCGCCACCGCACCCCCGTCGCCGCCGGGCAGACCTACACGGTCCCCCCGTTCACCCCCACCGGGGAAGCCCTCTTCCACCGGGGCGTCACCGGGGCCCGCTGGACGGTCACGGTCTGCACGTTCATCGGCCCCCACGCCGCCGCGTCGCCCGCGGTGTGGACCCACGGCCGCCAGCCCCGCCCGGTCCGCCGCCGGGAAACCCTCGCCGAGGCGTGGCTCACGCTGCGCCGCTACACCCAAGGAGAACGCTGGTGACCAGCCGCCGCACCCAGACCGTGTCCGCCATCGACCTGTTCGCCGGGTTCGGTGGCAGCAGTGCCGGGATCCACGCGTCCGGCGCCGACCTGATCCTCGCGGCGAACCACTGGGAACGAGCGATCCAGGTGCACGCCGACAACTTCCCCGACACCGACCACGTCCGCGCCGACATCGTCGACCCCGACGCCTCCGACTGGCACGACCCGAAGGACCTCCCTGAGTGCACGTTCCTCAGCGCGTCCCCGTCGTGCACGCATCACTCGCAGGCGAACTCGAAGAAGAGCTACGAGACCGGGGCGACCCTGTTCGACATGGACAACGGCGGCGAGGACCCCGCCTACCTGAACAGCGAGCGGTCCCGGGTGTCGATGGTCGCCCCGCTCCGCTACGCCGCCCAGCACCGGCCCGAGCTCGTCATGATCGAGAACGTCGTCGAGGTCGCCCACTGGGGCCCGAACCGGGACGGGACCACGTTCCGGTGGTGGCTCAGCGAGTGGGAGAAGCTCGGCTACGAGTTCGAGTGCGTGTTCGTGAACAGCATGTTCTTCGCGCCGTGCCCGCAGTCCCGGGACCGGATCTACATCTGCCTCTGGCGAAGGGGGAACCGGCGCCCGAACCTCGACTACCGGCCTGTGTCGTACTGCGTGAGCGACCGGTGCGCGGGCCGGCACGTCGAGGCCGTGCAGTCGTGGAAGCCCCGCACGAAGTCGTGGCCGTTGCCCCGCTGGGGGAAGTACCGGGCTCAGTACGTGTACCGGTGCCCGGAGTGCGGTGTGGAGGTTCACCCGGCGGCGTGGCCGGCAGCGACCGCGATCGACTTCACCGACCTCGGGCCGAAGCTCTCCGAGCGAGACCGCCCGCTGGCGCCTCGCACGTTGGAGCGCATCCGGCGTGGGCTGATCAGGTTCAGGTTCTATCCGCCCGTCTGGCTCGACGAGAACGGAGCGTTTCGCGGCTTCGGCCCACATGCCGAGGACTCTGAGCTTCTAGCCGGAGTGGTCCCCAACCGAACGCACGGCTCAGCGAGGCATGCCAGCGAGAGTCTCCCGACGCTCGTCGCTGGAACGAACAGCGTGGGCGTTGCGGGCACACTCCTCCCGGTCGCCGGCAACACTCACGAGCGGCCCGGGCAGCTGCGAGCGAAGCCGCTCATCGATCCGATGTTCACGCAGCACACCACCCTGGCGTTCGGGTTCGCGACCCAGGTCCGCGGTGGGGACGCCACGCTCGGGTCGCAGTCTGCGCTCGACGAGGCGCTCCGCACCGTCACCACAAAGAACGGGCAGGGTCTCGTGACGGCGTTCTCCCAGCAGCAGAACGGCGGGCCCGGCGACACCGCACCTCGAGCGCTTCACGATCCGCTCCCGACGATGACGGCGAAGCTCACGAACGCGCTGACGTCGCTGGCGTGGGTCGACCAGTACGGCACCGACCCGGCCGCGGTCAGCGAGGCGTTGGCGACGTTCACCACCCGTGCCGGGCACGCGCTCGCCTCGGTCGAGGATGGCCCGGAGCCCGATCTGGACGAGGTCCGGTTCCGGATGCTCAAGCCGTCGACGGAGATCCGAGCGGCGATGGCGTTCCCGGTCGACTACCGGTTGAGCGGCAACCAGACCGAGGTGACCGCCGGCCTGGGGAACGCGGTGACGCCGCCGGTGTCGGCGTGGATCTCTGAGCGGATGCTGGCCACGCTCGACCCCAACACCGAGAGGAGCGCGGCATGAGCGCCCAGACCGATGCCGACGGAACCTGTCGATCCGTGGGCGACTGGACGCTCTCGACCGTGACCGGGATCGGGTCTGAAGAAACCCTTGCTATCTGTACCGGGATGCGGTAGAGTTATCTCCATGGAGAGCCCCACCACCACCGTCACGGTCACCTACGAGGAGGCCGAGGCCCCCACCCCGTGGACCGTCCGCGTCGACGGCCGCGCCGTCGCCCGGTACGCCAACGACCTCCAGTCCCTCGCCGAGGACTACGCCGAGAGCCTCCGCACCATCGCCTGACCCCATCCGTATGAGTCCGACCCATCACCCCGCATCGGAGCGCACCCATGCAGACCCCCGAACTCCTCGACGTCGTATCGAAGGCCATGCGGCCCGGCACCAGCCATCGCGAGCCGTCCGGCAGCAACATCCTCGCCGCGTTCCCGATCTTCGGAGACGGCCACCAGGGCCTCGTCGTCGCCGTCGACCGTGAGGTCGGCACCGGCCGATTCACCACCGTCGAGGTCCCCTGCCAGCCCGGCAACGATGACCCGGACTGCTGGAAGATCGACGAGCACGGCTACCTCGACGCCAAGAGCGCCGTCGAGACCGCGCTCGACAAGGCCGGCTGGAACGGCCTCCAGCACGTCGCCACCACCCGACCGCTGATGATCGGCGACCGCATCGACGGCCAGGGTGTCGTGCTCGGCATCGAGCGAGCCCCAGACGAGCAGCCCTGGCCCAGCCGCAACCCCGCCGACGAGTGGATCGTCGAGTACGGCGCCTCAGAGGGCGTCGTCCACCGGGTCGCCTACGTGCGACTCCCCGAGGTCCAGGTCCGATGAGCTTCCGCGCCCGACAGATCGACGAGGCCCTCCGCAACCTCAACACCAAGAGCGGGCACGGCGGACGCTCCCCTGCCGTCGCCGAGACCGTCCTCTGGTCCCCGCTCCACCACCGGCACTCGATCCCACGATCCGGCGACATCGTCCGCTGGTACGACGACCGCGCCCCCTTCGCCGACCGACCACGAGGCTGGCGCAACGGCCGGATCAGCGACCACCACAACCGCGGGTTGCTCGAGCCCGGCCAGATCATGATCTGCGAAGAGCTCGGCTCAGCGTTCCTCCGCGACGACGGCACCGTCGACATCAGCGGCGGCCCGTTCCGCACCATCCAGGCCGACCAGCTCCTCGCGACCTGGCAGACCTACCCCGCCCCCGTGTGGAACTGGGCCGGCGCCAGCCGCGGCAAGGACCGAGGGCATCACTTCACGATCGACCGGCCCGTGTTCATCTACGACCCGCGCGACTCGTCCACCGAGTCCGACGAGGTGTCGTGATGCCGGGCCCGTCGCTACTGGAGCGCTGCACCCGCTACCCGATCGAGGAGGTCACCGCCCCCAAGGACGGGGCGACCGCTCTTGTGGATCGCTGGTGGGTCGTGGTTGACGGGTGCGTGCTCGGCTACCAGGCCAAGACGGACGGGCCGGGTGCGTTCCGGCACATGGGCAGCCCGCAGTGCAACTCGGATCGGCGAGTGGTGGACCACCGGCTCGGCCTTGCGTGGGGTGTGCCAGGGAGCACGGTGCAGCAGATCCCGCTCGTGTTCTGGCGCTTCGACCAGGTCGCGTGATGGACGAGTACAAGGTCGAGCCGTGCCCGGACTGCGACGGGACCGGGAAGGGCTTCCACAGCGACCCCGACCCCTCCTACGAGTGCCCGTCCTGCCTCGGGACCGGGGAGCACTCCCTCGCGATGGGTGGCGACCCGAACATGAAGAAGGACTGGGTCTACCAGAACCTCGGGGACCCCTGGAAGATCCTCGGGCTCCGCCAGATGTTCGGGGGCCGGTCCGATCCGTGGTCGATCCTCGGGCTCCGGGGCCTGTTCAAGGGCGGCCGCTGATGCTGGGCCCGCGGCCGTCGCGGCGACTGCACGGTGGGAAGCGCCGACCGAAGCCGAAGCCTCGACCGAAGGGAACGCGCCCATGAGCCGCGCCGTCGCACTCGTCCGCAGCTACGTGAGCTCGTGGCTGATCAACGCCGGCCTCCTCATCGCGTTCGGGCCGGGCCGTGGCGCACGCGCCGCCAGGGTGATCGACGAGGCCATCCACGCCGAACGCGCCTACATCGAAGGGACGAAGTTCTGATGACCGCACCACCACC
>JBCCWI010000200.1:0-5035 GCA_039193795.1 Actinomycetota bacterium
CGCGTCGGAATACTCCGCAGTTCCGCACGCGCCCCGAGGCGGCTTGGTCGTGTCCCGGCCCCGCCAGCGTCGTTGGTGGCAGCGGCCGGGGAGTCCGTCGGGTCAGACGCCGTCGGCGACGCCCAGCAGCCGTTGGCGCTTCACGCCGGCCATGCCCCGCCAGGTCGAGGTGAGCCCGATCGTCCACGCGATCGCCCCGATGACGATCGTGGTCGTCGCCGTGCCGTAGATCGCGCCGGACGCCTGGGCGTAGGAGATCGCGATCAGCGGCAGGGTGATCAGGCCGGAGGCCTGCTGCGCCGCCGCGGTCGACTTGACCTTGCCCGACAGGCGCAGCACCAGCGACAGCCCGATGAGCAGGAAGCCCGGCAGCACCCACAGCATCAGGAGCCACCACTGCTGGGTCGGGAAGAACCATCCACCGACCTCGGGGCCGACGATGACGTTCACGATGAGCGAGTAGCAGGTGAAGCCGATCATGGTCGTGACATAGCCGGGCACCAGTGACGCCATGAGCTTGCCGAGGTAGATCTCGCGGGTGCCGGCGGGGGAGTGGGCGAGGAACTCGCCGGTTCCTCGCTCGCGTTCGCCGACGAGGGTGGCGGCGCCGACCGCGGTCGAGATCGTCAGCGGGACGACGACGGCCATCGGCGCAAACAGGAAGACGGCGAGGGCGTAGCTCGTGCGTCCCTGCGGCGTGTCGCCCTTGATCTGGTCCTGCGCGGCTTGCGGGAGCACTTCGAGGGTGTTGGCGACGTTCTGCACGGCGGGCACGTCGCCGAGGCTGGTGATCGAGAGCAGCAGGATCAGCGGCACGAAGACGAAGAAGATGCTGCCGAGGATGCCCATCGGCATCCAGAAGTCCTTGGCCAGGACGAGCTGCTTGACGTCGGTTCGTGCGACCGTGAAGGTCCGCTGCCAGTTGAACGTCCTCATCGGTAGGCCTCCTCCTGGGTGATGCCGATCTCGCCGACGGTGCCCTCACCGAGGTCGCGGGCCGAGCGGCGGACGGCGAAGTACAGCTCCTCGAGCGAGGGCTCGTGGGGCACCACCTTGGTGACCCGCTCGCCGGCGGTCGTCAGCGCGACGACGACGTCGGGGGTCACGCTCGGATCGTCGAGCACGACGCGAGCGTCGAGTGAGCCGGCCTCCACCCGCCGCACTCCGGGCAGGACCTCGAGGTCGACGAGCTTCGCCGGGTCGCCGTCGATGGCGACCCGCACGGAGTCCTCGGGCCAGTAGGTGCGGGTCAGGTCGCTCGGCACCCCCGAGACGAGGTCGGTGCCGGTGTCGAGCACGATGACGTGATCGGCGAGACCCTCGGCCTCGACGAGATGGTGGGTGCACATCACGACCGTGTGGCCGTCGTTGGTCATCTCGCGGATCAGCTGGAGTACGGCCTGGGCCGACTCCGGGTCGAGTCCCGACGTCGGCTCGTCGAAGAGCAACAGGCGCGGCTCGTGCAACACCGATCGGGTGAGTGCCAGGCGGGTCTTCATGCCGGTCGAGTACCCGCCGACCTGCTCGTCGAGCGCGTGTTCGATGCCGAACCGTTCGGCCGACGCGCGGATGCGATCCTTCATCACGGCCTTGGCGACGCCGTGGAGCTGGGCGGCGTAGATCAGGTTGTCCCAACCGGTCAGCCGGTCATAGAGCGCCGGCTTGGCGGAGACCACACCACAGCTGCTGCGGACCGTCTCGCCGTCGACCGCGGGGTCGAGGCCGAGGGTCCGGACCACGCCCTGGTCGGGCGTCATGGCACCGGTGATGCAGCGGATGGCGGTGGTCTTGCCCGCGCCGTTGGGGCCGAGGAGCACGGTGATCTTGCCCTCGGGGGCGACGACGGTCAGGTCGGTGAGCGCCGGTTTGTCGTTGAACGCCTTGTGGACGCGTGCGAGCTGGACGGCGGCGGCAGGGGGGTCGAGCGAACTCATCCTGACTCCATCGGCACCTGGCGGGCCGCCTGAAGCCGGAAGGGTCTAGCAACCCCGCAGGAAGGTGGCCTTGATGCTGGCGCCCCACTCGTAGGCGACCCGATAGGCGGTCGGTTGATCGTGAGACACGCTCGTGAACAGCGCTTCGCCGTCCCAGCAGCGTTCGATGAGGCGACGGGCCCGGGTGACCTGGTCGGTGCTGGCGACGACGATCACCCGTTCCCACCCGCGATCCTCTGCGAGTTCGGCGAGCAGCTGGGCCTCGCCCCGGGTGGTGCTGGGGTCGGCCTCCAGGCACTCGAAGATCGTGCCGCTGGGCACGTCGGCGACCGGGCGACGGTTGCACGGCGTCGCTGCCCACACCCGGCCGAGGTAGGTCGAGGAGAACACGACCCGGTTCGAGACGCCCTCGCGCACGAGCTCGACTGCGTACTCCATCCGGGGCCCGCCGCCGCCGAGGACGTAGATGACGTCGGCGGATTCGGGCTCCTGCTCGGTCGGGTTCACGAACCAGCGGTACGACAGGATCGTGAACGCGACCCCGGCCACGACGACGAGCGCGACCATCACGGTCAACACCCGCCGCCATCTCGCCAGGAACGTGCGCCACTCGATCTGGGACAGACGCGACCTCACCCGCCCAGGGTGCCACACAGCGCGCGAACTCCAACACCACCGGGTTCGTGATCGTCGTCGCCAGGGGTGTGCCCGGCGGTGGCCCGGCACGGCTAGGGTCGTACACGTGTTCGTGTTGGGAATCGACCCGGGGCTCTCTCGCTGTGGCTACGGCTGTGTCGAACACGGCCGTCGTCCCCGTGCGGTGGCCGCAGGCGTGATCCGAACCGACCCGGCGCTCGACCTCCCACATCGGTTGGCCGAGATGCAGGCCGAGCTCCGGGCGCTGATCGCGGAGCTGCGCCCGGACGTGGTCGCGATCGAACGGGTGCTCTTCCAGCACAACGTCTCGACCGCGATGGGGGTCGGGATGGCGAGTGGACTCGCCATGGCCGAGGCGGTGGCCGCCGGCTGTGACGTCGCGGAGTACTCGCCCAACGAGATCAAGCAGGCGGTCGGCGGTTCGGGCTCCGCCGGCAAGGACGAGGTCGGCACGATGGTGCAGACCCTTCTGGGGCTGCCCCAGCGTCTGTCGCCCGCCGATGCGGCCGACGCCACCGCGGTGGCGCTGTGTCACCTGGCCCGCATTCCCGGCCGACGGGGCCGACCCGAGGTCGGGTCGAGTCCCTCTGATCCGTCGCGGCGCGGCCCGTCGCGGCTCGGCCCGTCTCAGAAAGCGAGTCTCACATGATCGGATCGTTGCGCGGCCGTCTCCTCGACCGAGGACACGACGGCGAACTCCTGGTCGAGGTCGGTGGCGTCGGCTACCGGGTGCAGGTCACGCCGTCCACATCGGTCACGATCGGCGAACTCGACGGTGAGGTCTTCGTTCACACCCACCATGCGGTCCGCGAGGACAGCGAGACGTTGTACGGCTTCGCCACGATCGCCGAGCGTCGGGTCTTCGAGTCGCTGATCTCCGCCCACGGGGTGGGGCCGGCGCTCGGCCTCGCGATCTTGTCCGTCCACGGCCCCGACGCCCTGCGGCGGGCGGTGGCCGAGGACGACGTCGCGGCGCTGTGTCTGGTGCCCGGTGTCGGGAAGAAGACCGCCGCCCGGCTGGTGATGGAGCTCAAGTCGAAGCTCGACCTGCCCGACGGCGACGTGGTCGTCCTCAGCGACGACGGAACGCCGGCTGCGGTGGGCGGCGGTGCCCGCGCCGACGTCCGCGCTGCGCTCGAGGGCCTCGGGTACGGCGCCGACGAGATCCATGCGGTGCTGGTCGATCTGCCCACCGAAGGCGACACCGGCGAGCTGCTGAAGGACGCACTTCGCCGCCTCGCCACCGGCGTGTGAGGATCTGATCGATGCCCCGCGAAGAACTGCTCTCTCCCGCCGAGGAACCCGACGACGCGATCGCCTTGCTCGACGAGCCGGGGCTGCGTCCCAAGACCCTTGCCGAGTTCGTCGGTCAGTCCGAGCTCAAGGGGCATCTGTCGGTGATGCTCGGGGCCGCGGCTCGACGCCGTGAGGCCGCCGATCATCTGCTGTTCGCCGGTCCGCCCGGCCTCGGCAAGACCACCCTCGCCAACATCATCGCCGCCGAGATGGGTACCAACCTCGAGGTGACGTCGGGGCCGGCCCTCGAACGCGCCGGCGATCTGGCATCGATCCTCACCAAGCTCGAAGACGGCGACGTGTTGTTCATCGACGAGATCCACCGACTGCCTCGCCCGGTCGAGGAAGTGCTGTATCCGGCAATGGAGGACTTCCGCATCGACTTCGTCCTCGGCAAGGGCCCGGCGGCCCGGTCGGTGTCGCTCGATCTGGCGCGCTTCACGCTCGTCGGGGCCACGACCCGTACGGGCCTCATCACCGGCCCGCTCCGGGATCGCTTCGGGCTGGTCGCTCGTCTCGACTACTACGAGGTCGACGATCTCCAGGCGATCGCGCTGCGGGCGGCGCGGATCCTCGGGGTCGACACCGACGAGGGCGGCGCCTACGAGATCGCCCGCCGTTCCCGGGGCACGCCCCGCATCGCCAACCGGCTGCTGCGCCAGGTGCGTGACTATGCCGAGGTCGAGCGCGACGGCCACATCTCGGCCGAGGTCGCCGCCGACGGTCTGGCCTTCTTCGGGGTCGACGAGCTCGGTCTCGACAAGGCGTCGCGTGCGGTGCTCGACGCGGTGTGTCGTCGGTTCGGTGGCGGCCCGGTCGGCCTGTCGACGCTGGCGATCGCGGTGAGCGAACCGACCGAAACGGTCGAGGACGTCTATGAGCCGTATCTGATCCAGCAGGGTCTGTTGATGCGGACTCCACGCGGCCGCGTGGCGACGCCCGCCGCGTACGCCCATCTGGGCATGACGCCGCCGCCAAACGCTGCGGCCGGGCCCGAGCCGCAGCCCGGGCTGGTCGATTCCGGCGAGTAGCCGGCCGGCGGCGCCCCCCGGGGGGGGGGGGGGGGGGCGCGCCCCGGGGGGGGGGGGGGGGGCCGGGCCCCCGGGGGGTCGGGGGGGGCCGGGGGATCAGGGTGCATGGGTTGGGAG
>JBCCWI010000201.1:0-4855 GCA_039193795.1 Actinomycetota bacterium
CCGGTGTCGGCGACCTCGGCCCCGGTCAGCGCGACGCGACGTGACGTGAAGCCAGGCAAGAGCCGCCAGCCGTTGGCATCGGCGGGTTCGAGCAGGCCGCCGTTGGCGACGCCGAGCGCGCCGGCGACCCCTTGGAGCCGGGCTGCGGCAACAAACGCAATCGCACCGCCCGCCAGCTGCAGGACCGATCGACGATCCAATCGCACCGTTTCCACCGCTTCGCCCATCCCACGCTCCGTGACTGCCGCTGCTCCGGAGGGTAACGCGGTCCAGCAGACCACAACAGGGCCGATGAACGGTGGCAGACTCGCCAAAAGACCCAATTTCACGAATGGGCGAACGGAGACTGAGCATGCAGTTGGCGATGGTTGGCCTCGGCCGGATGGGAGCGAATCTCGTCCGCCGATTGATGCGAGACGGTCACGACTGCGTCGTCACCGACGTGCATCCCGACGCGATCGAGGAGCTGGTGGCCGAGGGTGCGACCGGCGCCGCCGACCTGGCCGAACTCGTCGAGAAGATGGAGACACCCCGGCGCATCTGGATCATGGTTCCGGTGGCGCTGGTCGACTCCGTGATCGACCAGCTCGTCCCGCTCCTCGACCCCGACGATGTCGTGATCGACGGCGGCAACTCGTTCTACCGCCACGACATCGACCGGGCGGATCGACTCGGCGAGCACGACGTGCACTATGTCGACGTCGGTACCAGTGGCGGCGTGTACGGCCTCGAACGCGGCTTTTGTCTCATGGTCGGCGGCGAGACCGACACCGTCGAGGCGATGGCGCCACTGTTCGATGCGATCTCACCGCCGATCGACTCCGTGCCCCGCACCGCCAACCGCACCGGTGACATCGTGGCGGCCGAGCACGGCTGGCTCCACTGTGGCCCGGCCGGCGCCGGCCACTTCGTGAAGATGGTCCACAACGGCATCGAGTACGGGATGATGGCTGCGATCGCCGAGGGCCTCGGCATCCTCGAAGCCGCCGACAGCGGCACCGAGGAACGTCAGGCCGACGCCGAGACCGCACCGCTGGAGGACCCACGGGCCTACCAGTACGACTTCGACATCGAGGCGATCACCGAACTGTGGCGGCGCGGCAGCGTGATCAACAGCTGGCTGGTCGATCTCACGGCCAACGCCTTCGCCGAGGACCCGCAACTGTCGAACTTCGCCGGCCGGGTGTCCGACAGCGGCATGGGGCGTTGGACGGTCAAGGCCGCCGTCGACACCGGCGTGCCCGCGCAGGTGATCACCGCCTCGCTCTACGAACGCTTCGCCAGCCGCGACAACTTCGACTACGCCGGCAAGGCGCTGTCGGCCATGCGCATGCAGTTCGGCGGTCATCACGAGAAGCCGGCCGACTCCGAGGACGCCTCGTGATCCGCGACCCAGCCGACGCCGTGGTGATGTTCGGCATCACCGGTGACCTGGCCAAGAAAAAACTGATCCCGGCGCTGTTCGAGCTCACCGCCGAAGACCGGCTGGAGATGCCCGTCGTCGGCGCGGCGCGCTCCGACTGGAGCGACGACGACCTCCGCGACCACGTCCGGACGGTGCTCGCCGGCCGCGACTCGGCGATCGTCGAACGGCTCTGCGCTCGGCTCAGCTATGTGGTCGGCGACTACCAGGAACCCGGTACCTACCAGCAGATCAAGGACAAGCTGGCCGGTTCGTCACTGCCCGTCTTCTTCATGGCCATTCCCCCGTCGCTGTTCGACGACGTCGCCACCGGGCTGGCCGCGGTCGACTGCAACCGGACCGGACGCCTCGTCGTCGAGAAGCCGTTCGGCCGCGACCTCCAGAGCGCCCGAGAGCTCAACGACATCCTCCATCGACACTTCCGCGAGGAGCAGATCTTCCGGATCGATCACTTCCTGGGCAAGGAGCCGGTGCAGAACCTGTTGGTGTTTCGCTTCGCCAACGCCCTGCTCGAACCGATCTGGAACCGCCACCATGTCTCGAACGTGATCGTGACGATGGCCGAGTCGTTCGGCATCGAAGGTCGCGGTCGGTTCTACGACGGGGTCGGCGCGATCCGCGACGTCATCCAGAACCACCTGCTCCAGATCATCGGCCTGCTCGCGATGGAGCCGCCGATCTCCGGCGAGCCCGACGCACTGCGCGACGAGGTCGTGAAGGTGATGAAGGCCATCTCACCACTCACCCCCGAGCACGTCGTACGGGGCCGCTACGGCGGATACCTCGACGAAGACGACGTGTCACCGACCTCCGACACCGAGACGTACGCGGCGGTGCGCTTCGAGATCGACAACTGGCGATGGGCTGGGGTGCCGTTCTGCATCCGCGCCGGCAAGGGCATGGCCGAAACGGTCACCGAGGCGATCATCGTGTTGCGCCGCACCCCTCAGGACCTCTTCGCCCCCGACGGCAAGCCCCCGGCGAACATCATCCGGTTCCGGATGAAGCCCGACGACGTCATCTCGATGAGCCTCCAGGCGAAGGTGCCCGGCCAGGAGATGCGAGCCCAGGGCGTCGACCTCACGGTCGACTACGGCGAGGCGCTGGGCGGGGACGGACCCGACCCCTACGAACGCCTGCTCGGCGACGCACTCGACGGCGATCCCCGTCTCTTCGCCCGCCAGGACAGTGTCGAAGAAGCGTGGCGCATCGTCGAGGGCGTGCTCGACGCGGCGACGCCGATCCACGAGTACCCGTTCGGCAGTTGGGGGCCCCGCTTCGCCGACGCCGTCCTTCCGAGCGGCCACATCTGGCCCGAAGACGCCTGACCATGCGCGTTCGATCGTCGACGAGCCCGGAGACCGCCGCAGAAGACGCAGCCGACGTCGTCGCCGCGCGTGCGGTCGAGGCCATCGACGCCCGCGGTCGCTTCGTCTGGGCGGTGTCGGGAGGGTCGACCCCCGGCGTGTTCCTGGCCGCGCTCGCCCGGCGAGACCGGGTCGACTGGTCGAAGACCCATCTGTTCCAGGTCGATGAGCGCATCGCCGCGACCGGCAGCGACGATCGCAACGACACCATGATCCGCGATCGGTTCGTGTCGGCTCGTCCCGAGGCCAACTACCACCCCCTGCCGGTCGTGGCCGCATCGCTCGGTGCCGCGCTGATCGACCACCTGACCGACCTCGAGCGGCTAACCGAATCGCCCGCCCGCCTGGATCTCGTCCAGCTGGGTCTCGGCGGCGACGGCCACACCGCATCGCTCGTTCCCGACGACCCGGTGCTCGACGCCGAAGGCGACCTCGCGACGACCGGGCTCTACAACGGCACTCGGCGGGTCACGATGACCGCTCCCCTGCTCAACCGGGCTCGGGAACGCCTGTTCCTCGTGACCGGAGCCGGAAAGGACGACGCGCTCGGCCGACTGGCCGAGCGCGACCCGGGCCTCCCGGGGTCTCTCATCACCGACGTCGACACCGTGCTGGTCACGGATCGGTCGATCGAGGGACTCACGTCCTCGTAGAGCCTGGCGCCGCACCGACGGCGGAATCGGTGCGACGCCATGGCCCTCCCTGCGGCGCTCAGCCGACGGGCTCGATGGTCACGGTGAGGTGACCGGCGAGCTCGACGTCGAGGCCGCGAACCTCGGTGTTCTCGTCGGCGGCGCCGGTGTCGGGACCGGCCTGGCGGGGCGCCTGATCCGGGCCAGCGGCGATCGCCTGATCGATCTCGGTGCCGGCGTCGTAGAGCCGGAGCTGATCGGTGAGATCACCCGAGATCGCCTCGCCACCGTCGAACAGCGCCACGTTGCGCAGGGCGACGAACCAGTCGTTCGACTGCACCAGCATCGAGGCGAGGTTCAGGTAGTCGCCGTCGGCTGCGGCCACGGTGAACGTGTAGGTCTGGCCGGGGAAGGCCGGACCGGCCTCGGTCTCACCGTCGGGGATCGCCGCAGCACCGTAGTGACCGACACCGGCAGCCTCGAGCTCCTCGACCAGCAGGCCGGGCCCACCGTCTTCGGCGAGCATCTCGAGACCGGGGCTGGCCGCCTCGCCGGTGACGAAGAGGGCGTCGGGCTGAGCAGCCGCCACATAGGCGATCGGAGCGAACGGACCGGTGATGCCGGTCAGCGGGGCCAACTCGCCGGCGAGATCGGCGGGGCCACCGTCCTCGGCGAGGATCTCGAGCCCGGCGGACGCCTCGGCGCCCTCGACGAACAGCGACACGGCGTCGGTGTGGACGGCCCAGGCGACCGGGGCGATCGGGCCCGGCACGGAGGCGCCGGCACTCACGTTCTCGATGCGCACGACCGTGCTGCCGTCGTCCTGCGGATCGAGGGTCACCTGGATGTAGTTGGCGGCGTCGAAGCCGTCGACGGGCCGGATGGCGGTGTTCGGGTCGTCGTCACCGGTGTTCGGACCGGCCTGGCGCGGCGCCTGGTCGGCACCCTCGCCCGGTGTCTGGTCGGCTTCGGTGCCGGCGTCCCACAGGCTCACCTGGTCGGTGACGTCGCCGGCGATCGGGTTGCCGTCGGGGCCGGTCAGCGCCAGACCGTCGGGGCCGGGCGACCAGAACCAGTCGTTGGTCTGGACGAACATCGTGGCGAAGCTCAGCAGCGGAGCCGAGCGGGGGACGATGAACTCATAGCCGCTGCCCGGTGCGGCCGGGCCGGCCTCGGTCCCGTCGAAGGGGATCGGCTGGGCGCCGCTGGCCGCGATCGCGAAGCTGTCCGACGTGTTGGTGAGGGTGACTTCGAAGACGGTGACATCGCCTTCGGCCATGTCGTCCTCCTCGGCCATCTCGTCGTCGGCCATCTCGTCGTCGGCCATCTCGTCCTCGTCGGCCATCTCGTCATCGGCCATCTCGTCCTCGTCGGCCATCTCGTCATCGGCCATCTCGTCCTCGTCGGCCATCTCGTCATCGGCCATCTCGTCG
>JBCCWI010000202.1:0-4854 GCA_039193795.1 Actinomycetota bacterium
ATCGCACGCGGCCGCAGCCTCGTCGGCTTCCGCTACGACAGCGGCATCGCGATCTGTGCGGAGAACACCTCCTCGACCCTGCGCAAAGTCAGCGAGATCTACGACCGGATCGCCTTCGCCGGGGTCGGCAAGTACAACGAGTTCGACCAGCTGCGGATCGCCGGAGTCCGACACGCCGACATGAAGGGCTACGCCTTCAGCCGCGAGGACGTCGACGCCCGCAGCCTCGCCAATCAATACGCCCAGAGCCTCGGCCAGATCTTCACCCACGAGATGAAGCCGATGGAGGTCGAGATCCTGGTGGCCGAGATCGGACATCGTGACGACGGCGCCGACGACCAGCTCTTCCACATCCTCTACGACGGCACCGTCGTCGACGAGGACATGTCGGTCGTGCTCGGCGGCGAGACCGATCCGATCACCGAGCGTCTCGGCACCTTCGAGACACCTCCGCCGCTGGCGGAGGGCCTCACCCGGGTGGTCGCCGCCCTCGCCGGCCCCGATCGATCGCTCGGCGCCGACGCGCTGGAGGTCGCGATCCTCGAGCGTGGGGAGCACCGGCGTACCTTCCGCCGCCTCGACGACGACGAGACCGCCGCGCTGATCGGCTGATTCGGCGCTCTGGCGCATCCGACCGCGCCCAAGGCCTCGGGAGCCGTTAGGTTGTCGATGTGCAGCGACGGATCTTCGGGATCGAGAACGAGTACGGCGTCACCTGCACCCTGCGAGGACAGCGGCGGTTGAGCCCCGACGAGGTGGCTCGGTACCTGTTTCGCCGGGTGGTTTCCTGGGGTCGCAGCAGCAATGTCTTCCTCGGCAACGGTGCCCGCCTGTACCTCGATGTGGGCAGTCATCCCGAGTACGCCACCCCGGAGTGCGACAGCGTGCGCGAGCTCGTCGTGCACGACAAGGCGGGGGAGCGGATCCTCGAACAGCTTCTGACCAGCGCCGAACAGCGCCTGGGCGACGAGGGTGTGCATGGCGACGTGTACCTGTTCAAGAACAACACCGACTCCGCCGGCAACAGCTACGGCTGCCACGAGAACTACTGCACCAGCCGACGCGACGACTTCTCCTCCTACACCGAGGTCCTGATCCCGTTCCTGGTCAGCCGGCAGATCTACGCCGGCGCCGGCAAGGTGCTGCAGACCGCCCGCGGCGCGATGTACTGCGTCAGCCAGCGCGCCGAGCACATCTGGGAGGGCGTGTCGTCCGCCACCACCCGCAGCCGGCCGATCATCAACACCCGCGACGAGCCCCACGCCGACGCCGAGCGCTACCGGCGCCTCCACGTGATCGTCGGCGACTCCAACATGAGCGAGTACACGAACTTCTTGAAGGTCGGTGCGTGCTCGCTCATGCTGCGCATGCTCGAAGAGCCCCAGGTCGTCCTGCGCGACATGACGCTCGAGAACCCGATCCGGGCCATCCGCGAGATCAGTCACGACATGACCTGTACCCGCCGGGTGCGGCTCGCCAACGGTCGCGAAGTCTCCGCCCTCGACATCCAGAGCGAGTACCTCAACCGGGCGATGCGTTTCGCCGAGCACAACGAGCTAACCGACGAAGAACAGCTCGCCCTCGACATGTGGGAGTACGTCCTCACCCACCTCGAGGACGACCCGCTGAAGCTCGACCGAGAACTCGACTGGGTCATCAAGTACAAGCTGATCGAGGCGTACCGCGAACGCCACGACCTCAGCCTCAGCGACGCCCGGGTCGCCCTCGTCGATCTGCAGTACCACGACGTCAACCGCGAGCGCGGCCTGTTCTATCGACTCCAGCGCCGGGGCATGGTCGACCGCATGGTCACCGACGCCGAGATCTCCCACGCGGTCGAGAACCCACCCGAGACGACCCGCGCCCGGCTCCGCGGCGAATTCATCAAGCGGGCGAAGGAACGCAAGCGGGACTACACCGTCGACTGGGTGCACCTGAAGCTCAACGACCAGGCGCAGCGCACCGTGCTGTGCAAGGACCCGTTCAAGGCCCACGACGAGCGAGTCGACAAGCTGATCGCCTCGCTGTGATCCGGTTGAAGGATCGATGGACAAGCTCGAACGGCTGCTGAACCTCACGGCGGCCCTGCTCCACGCCGAGACCCCCCTGACCGCCGACGATCTCCGCGATCGGGTCGGCGGCTACCCCGACGCCAAGGCGTCGTTCCGACGCGCCTTCGAGCGCGACAAGGACGACCTGCGCAGCATGGGCATGCCCCTGCGGGTCGAGGCGGTGCCGGGCGTCGACCCGCCCGTCGACGGATACCGACTCGATCGCGACGAGTACGCCGGCGTCGACCTGAGCTTCGAGCCCGACGAACTGGCCGCACTCCACCTCGCCACGAACCTGGTGCGGCTCGACGGCGACGAGACCGGCCTCATCAAGCTGGGGGCGGCCGGCACGTCGGTCGCCACCGACCACGTGGGTCATGTGCCGTTCTCCGATGCGCTCGCCACGATGATCGGCGCCGCGGCCGACCGCCAGGCGGTGGAGTTCCGTTACCGCGACGCCAACCGGATCGTCGAACCCTGGCGTCTGTCCTTCAGTCGGGGCCACTGGTACCTCAGCGGTTGGGACCGTCTGCGCGACGACGACCGCCTCTACCGGGTCGATCGCATCCAGAGCGAGGTCGCCGTCGTCGGACCGGCCGAACGCCCCGTCGGTGCGGTCACCGAGCCCCTCGACCTGCGGGGATGGGAGCTGGGTGACGCCGACCCCGTCACCGCCTCGGTGCGGGTCGATGCCGACCAGGCCGCCTACGCCCGGCACATGCTCGACGACGTCGACGAACTCGACGACGGCGCGGTCGTGGCCCGCCTCCAGGTCCGCAACGTCGACGGCTTCCGGTCGTTCGTGCTGTCGTTCCTCGACCACGCGGAGATCCTCGATCCTCCCGAGCTTCGACAGGACTTCATCTCGTGGTTGGAGGCGCAGCGATGAACGCTCGCCTCACCGCCCGCGACCGACTGGCCCGCCTCCTCTCGATCATCCCGTGGGTTGCGGAGCACCCCGACGGCGCCGCCATCGACGACATCGTCGAACGGTTCGCCTACCCCCGAGCGCAGCTCCTCGACGATCTCCAGGAGGTCGTCTTCTTCGTCGGGGTCCACCCGTTCACGCCCGATTCCTTGATCGAGGTCGAAGTCGGCGACGACCGGGTGCAGATCCGCTACGCCGAGTGGTTCTCGCGTCCGTTGCGGCTGTCGCCCGAAGAGGGCGCTCGACTGCTCACCGCGGGGCGCTCGGTCCTGCCGCTGACCGAGGGGGAGACCGACGTCGAATCCGACGACGCCGACGATCGGCCGTCGCCGTTGTTGCGCGCCCTCACCAAGCTCGGCACGACCCTCGGCGAAGGCGCGTCCCAGGCGGTCGACGTCCGGCTCGGGCGGGCCGCCGGCGACACGATGGGGTTCATCCGCGACGCACTCGCGGCCGGGCGCCAACTCGACCTCCAGTACTACTCCTACGGTCGCGACGAACTCACCGAGCGTCGGGTCGACCCCGACCGCCTGTTCTCCGATCAGGGCAACTGGTACCTGAGCGGCTGGTGCCATCGTGCGGAGGGGGAGCGGGTCTTCCGGGTCGACCGCATCCGGGCAATCCGGTCGACCGACACCCCTGCCGAGCGTCGAGAGCTCGCGACGGAGTCGTCGTTCTCGCCATCGGGCGACGATCCTCGAGTGACGATCCGTCTCGGGCCGAGCGCCCAGTGGGTGGTCGAGCAGTACCCGGTCGAGTCGACCGAGGCCGACGGCGAGGACCTGATCGTCACGATGGCGGTGTCGGCGCAGGCCTGGCTCGAACGCCTCATGCTCCGTCTGGGTCCCGATGCACGCATCGTGTCGGCGGATGCACCCCTGCCCGTCGACCTCACGAGCGTGGCCGCAGCCCGCGTCCTCGCCCGGTATGACCGATGACCATGAGTGGGGCACCCGCTACCGATAGGGTCACCGTGTGACCGACCACGAGTTCCGGCCCCCGGGCACTCCTGAGCCGAGCCAGGCGACCGCCACCGCGGCCGCCGAGCCGACGACGGCCGGTGCACCCGAGCTGGAGCCGGGGTTCTGGGGTGGAGGCGGAGCCGGCGACGAACCCCCGACCGACGACGGTGGCGATTCCGCATCGGGGCCGAGCCGCCGAGGCCGCGGATTGGAGTCGTCGCTGCGAACGATGATCGAGTGGGTCGCCGTCGCCATCGCCGCGCTGGCGGTCGCCCTGTTGATCAAGGCCTTCCTGCTGCAGGCGTTCTACATCCCGTCCGCATCGATGGCCGACACGCTCGAGGTCGACGACCGCGTGCTCGTCAACAAGCTCAGCTATCGCATCGGCGACGTCGACCGCGGTGACATCATCGTGTTCGAGAAGCCCGAGAACGCCCCCGGCGACATCGAGGACTTCATCAAGCGGGTGATCGCCCTCCCCGGCGAGACGATCACCTTCGTCGACGGCGACGTGTTCATCGACGGCCAGCTGCTGACCGAGCCCTACGTCGACGGTTCGACCAACGCCCCGATCGGTTCGATCCAGGGCGAGGGCTGCACCAACACGCCGGCCCCCGATCGCTGCACCGTCGCCGACGGCTTCTACTTCGTCATGGGCGACAACCGCGACAACAGCACCGACAGCCGCTCCTTCGGCCCGATCGACGAGGACACGATCGTCGGCCGGGCGTTCCTGAAGGTCTGGCCGCTCGGCGACCTCGGCTTCCTCTGATCCCGACCGCCGTCAGTCGTCGAAGTCGAACGTGGCGGCGACCGCGACCATGCGGTCGACGTAGTCGCTGTACACCGCGTCGATCCCCATGTCGATGAGGCGGGCGATCTGGCGCTCGTGCTGGGCGTCCCACCCGAAGCA
>JBCCWI010000203.1:0-4669 GCA_039193795.1 Actinomycetota bacterium
CCGGCGGTTGGCGTCGGACGTGTTGGCCCCGCCGCCGTGGTAGACGCTGCCGCTGTAGAAGAGCACGGACCCGCGGGTCATGACCGCCGGGATGGAGTCCTTGAGCTCGAAGCGCAGGCGGTCCTCGGCCGTGTTGCTCCCCGGGATCACACGGGTCGCACCGTTCGCTTCGGTGAAGTCGTCGCCCGCCCAGATCGTGTTGCACTGCACGTCGTAGCCGCTCGGGAAGGGGAAGAAGTCGAACGCCCACTGGTCGCGGTGGATCGGCTGCGCGGGCGCTTCGGGCCCGATGTCGATGATCTGGGTGAGGTGCAGTTGATAGCTGGTGACGTGGCCGAGGAAGTCGTCACAGGTCGCGAGGACGGTCGGGTGCATGACCAGCTCGTGCGAGGTCTCCGACCGGGCGAGCAGCCCGCCGGTCCGTCGGGTGGTGTAGCCGGTGAACGCGTCGCCGCCCATCGGGGTCGACTCGACGTGGGGTGCCATCTCGGCGAAGAACCGGTCGAGTACGTCGTCGGAGACCAGGTCATCGACGATGACCCCACCGTCACGGCGCAACACCTCGGCGATCTCAGAACCGGAGGCGGAGGCGGGCAGGTGGGTGATCTCCATGACTCGAAGTCTGAGCCCCACCCGTGCGACCATGCAAGCGATGCGTATCGCCTTCTTCCTCTACGAGGGACTCACGACCCTCGACATCATCGGGCCCCACGACGTGCTGAGCCGGCTCCCTGACGCTGAGGCGATCAGCGTCGGCAAGACCACCGGGCCGTTCATGGCCGACACCGGAGTCCTCGGCGTGACCGCGACCCACACGATCGACCAGGTCGACGCCGCCGACATCCTCGTCGTTCCCGGTGGGGTCGCTGGAACGTTCGCCGCAGCCGGCGACGAGGAGATCCTCGAGTGGATCCGCACGATCGATGCCGGTTCGACGTGGACGACGTCGGTGTGCACCGGGTCGCTGATCTTGGGAGCCGCCGGGGTGCTGGGCGGCAAACGCGCCACGACCCACTGGGCGGCGGTCGAGATGCTGGCCGGCTACGGCGTCACGCCGGTCGCCGACGAGCGCGTCGTCTTCGACGGCAAGGTCGTCACCGCCGCCGGCGTGTCGTCGGGGATCGACATGGGCCTGTCGCTCGCCGCCGAGATCGCGGGCGAGGACGTCGCCAAGACGATTCAGCTGGGAATCGAGTACGACCCACAGCCCCCGTTCGATGCCGGGTCGGTCGACAAGGCCGGCCAGGAGATCGCGGCGTTGGCGGCTGGGATCTTCTGACCCGACTCGTCAGCGGCTGAGGTAGTCGACGAGGCGGGTGCGCATGTCGGCGAGGCTCGGTGCCGATGCGCCGGCCACCTTCGCCTGCTCGTCCCACCGTCGGAGGTTGACGGCGGCGTCGAGATGCGGACTCGCTTCGAAGTCGGCGACCTCGTCAGCCGACATCGGTCCGCCCTGAAGCATCAGGGTGTGGACCGACGTCGGCGACAGTTCATTGTGGTACGACGGCTCGACGGCGCACAGGTACCGCTTGGCGGGCACGTGGAGTTCGACCGGCACGGTGACCGGTTCGTCGAACCAGTTGGCGAGGAAGCGGGCACCGACCTGCTCGTGGTGGAAGTCCGAGGACATCTCGCCGTGCTCGTCCCGCTCGTTCATCAGCAGGTGGCCGACGTCGTGCAGGAAGGCGGCCAGCACGGTGGCATCGTCGGAGCCGGCCTCGGCGGCCAGACCGGCGCACTGGGTGGCGTGCTCGATCTGGTTGACGGCCTCGCTGTACCGACCGCCACCCTTCTGCTCGAAGAGGCCGACGAGCGCATCGGCGATCGCCTCGGGCGTCTCGAGTTCACGCCACACGACGGTGTCGGACATCAGATGACCTGCTTTCGGACCCAGGTGGACAGGAGTTCGATGGCATACACGAGGACGAAGATGCAGATCAGGAGACCACCGACCAGCTCGAACTGAAAGAGCCGGGTGCCCTGTACCAGCGGGAAGCCGATGCCGCCCGCACCGACGATGCCGAGCACCGTCGACGCCCGAAGCGAGACATCGAGCACATAGAGCGAGTGTCCGACCAGCGCCGGCATCGCCTGGGGCAGGACCGAGGTCACGGTTTCTTGCAGCCCCGTCGCACCCGTCGAACGCACGCCGTCTCGCGGTCCCTCCTTGATCTCCTCGATCGAGTCTGCGAGGAGCTTGGTCGAGAAGCCGTAGAGGCCGATCGCCAGCGCCAACACACCGGGCTGGGGCCCGAGGCCGAGGGCGGCGACGAAGATGACGGCGACGATGAGATCGGGGAGGGCGCGAACGCCGAGGATGAACGCTCGAGAGGCGTTGTAGACCCAGCGAGCCGGCGCCACGTTGCGGGCTGCGAGCAATGCCGTCGGGATGGCGAAGACCAGCGACAACCCGGTGGCCGCGAATCCCATCTGGACCGTCTCGATGAGCAGGTCACCCCAACGGCTCTGCCACCAGTCCATGTTCCGGGGGATGAGCCGCTCGAACGTCTGTGGGATCTCCGGCAGCCCTCGGAGCAGTTCGAGGAACGACATGTCGGGGATGGTGAACGCCAGCACGAGCATCAGAAGGCAGGCGCCGCTGAAGGTCCACATGATGATGCGGTCGCGACTCCACGGAGGCACGAGCCGGTCGCGATCGAAGGCCAGCGCCGCGGGCGACTTCGGGTCGGGGGTGAAGTCGGCGGCCTTGGCCCGGTGGAGCAGCCGAGATGACCCGGCGAGGCCCTTGCCCTTCGGCGAGGAACGATCGTGACCGAGGATGACCGCTCGGACCTTGCTCGAGACGACCTCGACGATCGCAATCAACACGATGATCACGAGCGTGACGCCGAGGAGCTGCTCGTAGTCGAGGCTTCCCTGATGCGCCCGGATCTGCAGGCCGATGCCGCCGGCCCCGACGAGGCCGAGCAGGGTCGAGGCTCGGAAGTTGATGTCGAGCCGGTAGAGCGAGATGGCGATGAACGACGGAATCACCTGCGGCAGGATGCCGGTGGCGATCTCCTGGAACCGGCCGGCACCGCTCGACACGACACCCTCGCGCGGGCCGGGGTCGATCTGCTCGATCGAGTCGGCGAACAGCTTGCCGAGCATGCCGATCGAGTGGAGGCCGAGGGCGAGAACCCCTGGCAACACACCGATCGAGTACACCCGCACGAAGATGAGGGCGAGGATGAGCTCGGGCAGCGCTCGGGTGACCACGATGAACGCCTTGGCTACGCCCCGAATCACCGGGCTCTTGGTCACATTGTTCGCAGCGAGGAAGGCGATCGGGATCGCCAAGAAGATGCCGAGCGCAGTGCCCGCAAACGCCATCAAGAAGGTGTCGATCGCGGCTTCCCACACGAGGCGCGGTTCCTCGATGCGAGGCACCCACATCCGGTCGAGCAGGTTGACGATGTCCTCACGCTCGGACCAGAACGTGAGCGGGTTCACCCCGATGTCCCACATGCTGTAGAGACAGCCGCCGATGAACACCACCAGGATCGCGGTGAGGATCCCGCGCCGCCGGGTCATCGGCGGGGTGAGGTCCTCGCCCGCGCCGGGGGAAACGACCTCGACCGCAACCTTCGCCTCATCGAGGGCGGACGAGTCGAGCATGGTCATGTCAGATCGACCACCGATGT
Organism: Actinomycetota bacterium; assembly: GCA_039193795.1. Classification (GTDB taxonomy): domain Bacteria; phylum Actinomycetota; class Acidimicrobiia; order Acidimicrobiales; family Aldehydirespiratoraceae; genus UBA11606. The sequence goes on from JBCCWI010000203.1 coordinate 3,645, forward strand.
CGCGTATTCGGAGATCTTGCGGCCCTCTGGGTCGAGGCGCTGGTAGACCTCCATCACCCGCTCCTGGGTCAGGCCGTCATCGACGGGACTGTCGAGGACGATCTTGCCGTCCTGGAGACCGACGAGGCGGCTGGCCCAGCCCATGGCGAGGTCGACCTGGTGGAGGCTGCACAGGACCGTGATCTGGTCCTCGACACAGGCCTGGAAGAGCACGTCCATGACCTGGCCGGAGATCTCGGGGTCGAGCGAGGCGACCGGCTCGTCGGCGAGCACGATCTTGGGCTTCTGCATCAGGGTGCGCGCGATGGCGACCCGCTGTTGCTGACCACCCGACAGGGTGTCGGTGCGCTGGAAGGCTCGATCACCGAGACCGACCCGCTCCAGCTGCGTCAGCGCCTCCTGCCGGAGGCTCTTGGGATACGAGAGCACGCCCATTCGGGGGCCCCGCAGTCGGCCGAGCGCTCCAGAGAGCACGTTCTCCAGGCAAGAGAGCCGGCCGACGATGTTGAACTGCTGGAAGACGAAGCCGACGTCGGTGCGGAGCGCTCGGAGCTCCCCGCCCTTCAGCTGGTCGACCCGTCGGCCGAGCACGGTCACCGACCCCGAGGTCGGCTCGTGGAGTCCGTTCAGGTGTCGCAGCAGGGTCGACTTGCCGGAACCCGACAGGCCGATGATCACACAAAGCTGCCCTTCCGGGACCGAGAAGGTGACGTCGTCGAGGGCGCGAACCCGCCCGTTGTCGAATGTCTTGACGAGATTCTGGACCTCCACCACCGAGGTGGCGGGGGTGGGGGTCGTGATGGGTCGGGCTGCGCCCTCGACGGCAGTCATGATCTCAGTTCGCCTCGCACTTGGCGGACCCGGTCAGGTCGCACAGCTCTCGGATCTGGTCGAAGTAGGCGTCGTCACCGGCGAGGTAACCCCAGAACGGGCCGTCGGAGAGCGGGCAGTTGTCGACGCTCTCGCAGTAGCCGTTCTCGGTCGCCCAGTCGACGTTGACCTTGGTGGTGACGATCTCGATGATC
>JBCCWI010000204.1:0-4525 GCA_039193795.1 Actinomycetota bacterium
GCGGGCTGGTTCGTCATGCTCGACGAGGCGACCTGGCCGTGAGCCGGTTCGACTTCAAGCCGGGCAACGGCCGGTTCGGGACCTGCGACCGGTTCACGGGGCAGCGGTACGGGACCTGCATGCGATGCGGGAAGAACCACAGCACCCACCTCATCGCTGCTCTCCTCGACGCCCAGGAGGCCGCTGGGCTGGAAGTCGTGGCGTGACGCGCCGCTCCCAGGCCGAGCTCCGGTCGGTCGTCCTGCTGGCCTCTGCCGCCGTGATCGCGCTGCTGCTCGGCCTCACCGTCGCACTGCTCTACGGGGACGTGCTCCGGTGGTGAGGCTGGCTCAGCTGGTGTGCTGGGCGGTCCGGCTGTGGTGGGTCCTCCACGTCCGCCCGGCCCGGTGGGCGGCGTCGTGAGCGGCCTACAGCGGAAGGAGCCGCTGCGGCGCACCGGCGGACTCGGACGCGGGAAGCCGCTAGAGCGCAGCGCCGGGTTGGCGCGCGGGTCGAAGCGCCTCGGGTCCCGGTCGAAGACGAACAGCGGGAACGGTGTCCGCCGGACCACTGAGCCGATGCCGGACGGGCGCCGTGACGAGATCCTCGCTCGGGCCGGTGGTCGCTGCGAGCTCGAGGGGCTCGGTCACGAGCGGTGCGGTGGCCGGGCTGATGACGTGCATCACCGGTACCCGAAGGAGTACGGGGGCTCGCATGAGCCGGCGAACCTGATGGCGTTGTGCTCCTGGCACAACCGGCACTGGGCGGAGACGTTCCGGGATGAGGCGGCCGAGCTGGGCGTGCGGTTCCGGTCGTGGCAGGACGAGCCGTCCGTCCCCTTCGACCGGCTTGCTATCCATACCGTTACCCGGTAGAGTTAAATCCATGGAGAGCACCACCACCACCACTCGCACCCTGCCGTATCTGGTTCGCGTCGACCAGCTCCTCCCCACCGACCGCATCCAGATCGGACTCCTGGAGCGCATCGTCGACTGCTACCAGGACGAGATCCTCTACTTCACCGACGGCCGCTCACTGCCCATCAAGCCCGCCACCCACTACCGGGTCGACCGCGATGCCGACCGTTACACCACCACGCTCGGATACATCGGCGACCAGGACATCATCTGGGACCGGTACGACCAGCGCTTCCGGGTCGGGCAGGCCACGTTCCTTGCCGCCGAGATCGCGAACGTCATCAGGACCGCTGGCCCGACACATGTCGTCCTCAACCCCGGCGTCCGCCTCGACGAGGCCGGACTCCTCACCGTGAACGGAGACCCGGTCCGATGACCACTACCGTCGACCTGCGCCCGAACCTCGAGCTCCGGGCCCGTAGCCGCCGCCAGCGCCCCGCTGCCCTCCGCCTCATCGAGGTCGAGATCGAGTGCGAGAACGCCGCACGGACCTCGTTCCCTCCGGAGTGCTACCGGCACTGGCACCAGGCGGCCCGCGCCCGACGGCTCGCCGAGCAGCTCGTCCGCACCGCCGACCACCTCGACCGGCTCGCCCGTCGTCGCGCCATGACGGATGAGTCCGCTGCATGACCCCTCATCCCCAGGAAGGACCCCAACGATGACCCGACCGACCTACCACGACCTCCGCGACGCACCGGAGGAAGACCCCCTTGCCGAGCACACCGGTACCGGCCTGAGCCTCGGCGAGGGGAGCGCCACGTCTGCTCCCGCCAGGGCCGAGCTCGCCGCCAGCATCGAGCAGGTGCCCGTAGGCGACCTCAGCGTGGGCGACTTCGTCCACCTCATCGGCGACGCCGAGCCCGTCGAGATCACGCGGATCCTTCGCCAGGTCGGCGCCAGCACGGACACGTTGAGAGTGTCCCTGCTCGGCGAGAGCACCCCCCGCTTCTGGGACGCCATGATGCTGGTGAGGCGCTCGGCTCGGTCCGTAGCTGCCACGACGCCCCAGGTCGACGCCTGCGGCTCCGCCTACGTCCCCGTCAACGCCGACACCGCAGCAGCGATCGTACGACTCCGCCAGGTGGCCGGCGGGGCGAAGCTCCTCATCGACGGCACCCCCGTCGGGATCATCACACCCCACGTCGACGACAGCGGCCGGGTCGACATGGTCGTCGCCGACCCCCGCAGCGGGAACCACGTCGCCGGGCTCATGTTCGACGTCGTCGGGCAGCGTCTCTCCGCTGCGGTGCAGCACCGCACCCAGGAGTTCGAGGAGCTCGCCGACGACCCGCTCGCCGATGACTCCGAGGTCGGGATCGCCTCCCGGGCGATGCGCGAAGCCCAACGTGACCTCACCGCTCACCTCCAGCGGACCGGTCAGGCACCCGTAGCGGCGGACGCACCCGCTCCCTACGGTGACCACGAGGCTGCGGCTTGAGCTGCGCTACCGACCGGATTGTCGCGACGGACCGTGTAACGATGACCTGGGACGCGGCAAGTCGTGAGGAACGGCGGGCAGGTGGGCTCCTCGTCGTGCCGTCCGGGCGAGGTACGGGAGAGTCGATGTCCCACCAGCAGATCGAAGTCGTTTCGATCCCGACGACACCGAACGCTCGTGGACAGTTCACGCGCCCACCCGACATCCGACCAGGCGAGTTCCACACCGCTGTGACCGCCGCCGGCTGGCTCCCGATCCCGGTGTGGGGTGCGGGCGGCTGGGGCCTCGGCTCCTGGCCGCACACCGTCGTGTATCTCCGTCAGGCCGTCGAGGTGATCCACCACGGCGTGTTCGTCGACGCCGACGGGCTCGTCTCGATCGACTGGTACCCATCGCTCGAGGACGCCGTGCACCGGATCGATCAGGTGGCCGCCGAGTGGTGGTCCTCGCCGAGCCAGCACACTCCCCCGCCCGGTCTCCCGGCCACCGCGCTGACCGGACCGTGGGGGCCCCGACGCGCCGCGGAGGTACCGGAGTGACCTACACGACTGAGACCAGATCCGGGATCACGTCACTGGCCGCCGCCATGCGCCAGGCCACCACCGAGGCAGCCGCAGCTGAGCGGGCCGTGCTCATCCGGCGCTCAGACGGCACGGTCGCCGGGGTTGCTCACACCCCCGCCGTAGCGACCCTCCAGGCCGAGATCACCCCGACGTTTCGTCGTTCCGACTCGTATGAGTCGGCCGCATAACGACACACCCCCACCGTACGATTAGGGGACACACCCCCCACCACAGGAAGGACCCACGCTCATGGCATGGGGCAACAACTGCACCGTCGTCGGGAACCTCACCCGCGACCCCGAGCTCAGGTTCACCAGCAGCGGCATGGCTGTCGCCCGGTGCACCATCGCGTTCAGCAAGCGGGGCCGCGACGGCGCCGACGAGCGGACGTCGTTCTTCGATGTCGTCTGCTTCCGGGAGATGGCCGAGAACCTCGCCGAGTCCTGCACGAAGGGCTCGCGGGTGATCGTCACCGGTGAGATGCAGCAGAACAGCTGGGAGAACGACCAGGGCGAGAAGCGGTCGAAGATCGAGATCCTCGCCGACGACATCGGCCCATCACTGCGCTGGGCGTCCGCCGAGGTCCAGCGCAACGAGCGACGCGAGGGCAACGGTCACGACCGGGCGGCCGGCGACCGGGTCCGGCAGGGCCAGGGCGGACCGGCGTTCGATCCCGACGAGGAGCCGTTCTAGTCGTCGCCGTCGACGACGTACCGGTTCTCGAACTCGTCGAGGACGACGGCCAGCATCGGCCGGTCCCGGTCGGTGGCCCGGAGCCAGATCTCGGCCCAGAGCCGCTCGAGGTCCGGGTCGCCGTTGCCGCCGATCGCTTCCGCGACTGCGATCCCGAACTCGGTAGCGAGCACCGGGTCGACGCCGTAGGTCGCCTCCAGGACCTCCCGGAACAGGCGGGCCCCGCGAGCCCCGAGCGGGCTGCTCGGCCCGACGTACGTGCTGACCGCCAGCGCCGCGGCGGCGGGGTCGACGTCGGAGATGGACCGGTACGCGAACGCGACGATCCGGACCTGCACCGGTCGGGGCAGCTGAGCGATGCTCGGCATGCCCGGCGGCGGTATCTGCGGGGTGGCGTCGAGAACGCTCCCAGGAGCGCCCTGCAGCACGTCGTTCAGCTTGGCTCTGGTCAGGGCCCGGGCGGTGACCTCGCCCCGCTCGATGCGGGCGATCGTTGCGACGCTGATCCCGCTCGCATCGGCGAGGGCGCCTTGAGTCATCCCGTGGGCCGTGCGCGCAGCGCGAAGCTGCTCGCCGTACCTACTGCTCTCCACGAGGCAGCACCGTAGCGCGCAGCGTGGTGGTCGTGGGCACCCTAGGTGAACTCATTGGAGCGCATGCCAGATCACGGATTGCGCAGTAATGTGCGCTCATGGTCACGTGCGCTCGGAGCATTACAGCGCATATCGGGAGGGTGAGAGCGTGAGCCAGAGCACCGGACAGGGGCAGGTTGCGGAAGCCGGGGAACGCAACGACCGCCTCGAGCTCGACGCCCGAGTCGTCGCGCTGGAAGAGGGCTTCGCGCGATTGCAGACCCAAGCCGACCGGGTGATCGGTTTACTTCGGGACCTTGCCGCCGACCTTTGATGCGATCTGATGGAACAGCTGCTCCAGCA
>JBCCWI010000205.1:0-4388 GCA_039193795.1 Actinomycetota bacterium
AACTCGGATAGCTGGTCGATGGCGACCTCCCGCTGACGATCGACACCCGCTCCGGCTATCGCTCTGCGCTCGAGTGGCTCGGTGGACCGGGCGCGGCGGACGGGATCTTCGACCAGACGCCCGACGCGATCCCGCTGCTCACCGCCGCCTGAGGCGGTCGCTCAGGTCTGCTTGTCGAGGATCGGCGCCAGTTTCTCGAGTTCGGCGTGCCAGTCCTCGGGCTCGCCGAACGGGAAGCACACGAACTTGGTCGCGCCGACCGCCACGTACGCGTCGATCATGTCGTGCAGCGCTTCGTGCGAAGTGGCGACGACCTCGTCGGGCTGGGCATCGGGTCGACGAACCGTCACCCGCTCCAGCGCCTCGGTCGGGAAGTCGAGTCCGGGCGGGATGTAGGGGATGAGGACGCCGTAGTGGTCGCGATCGAACGTGCGTCCGGCATCGGCCGCGGCGGCCTCGATCGCCTCGATGCCCTCCGCGACGTGGCGGGGGGTGGTGAAGCTCGCCAACCACCCGTCGGCGAGCCGTCCGGTCCGGCGCAGCTCCGACGGAGCCTGTCCGCCCAGCCACACCTCGAGCGGCCGTTGGATCGGCTTGGGGAGGACCCGTGCGCCGGTCACGGAGAAGCGTTCGCCTTCGTGGTCGACGACGTCCTCCTCCCACAGACGCCGCATGAGCGGCATCGCCTCGTTGAGCCATGGCGCCCGATCCTTGCGGTCGACCTGGAACGCCTGGTGTTCGGCGGTGTTGGCGATGCCGAGCCCGAAGGCCGGGAGGCAACGCCCGCCGCTGACCACGTCGAGGCTGGCGAGCATCTTGGCCATCAGGATGGGATTGCGGCCCGGCACCACCGAGACGGCGGGACCGAACTTGAGGTGCTCGCTGCGCCCGGCGACGTAGGCCATCGCCACGATCGGATCCAGCTGCATCGAGTTGATGCGCTCGGGGAACCAGAGGCTGTCGTACCCGAGTCGGTCGAGATCGTCGACGACGGACCCGAGTCCTCCGAGGTCCTTGCGAGCCTGGGGGTAGAGGGACGGCACTGCGCCGAGGCCGTACCCGATGCGGATCTTCATGGATCCGATCGTTGCACAGCCCCGGCGCTGCCACCGCATGGAGGGGAACCAGCTATGCGGCGACGTCCTCCTCGTCCTCCTCGACGGTTCCCTCGACCTGGTCGGCCGGCTCGTCGTCGTGGCTGTGGCTGCCATCGCCATCACCGTGGCTGTGGGCCCCGTCGGCGGGCACCGGCCCGTCGGGGCTGGTCGTGCGGCCCTCCCAGTCATGGGGTTGGACGAACTCGCTCGAGTCGTGGCCGGGCGTCTCGTTGACGATGAAGGCGGTGACCATGCCGAACATGCCGTCGGTCCGCTCGACGTGGGTGAGGATGTGGCAGTGCCAGACCCACACGCCCGGGTCGTCGGCCCGGAAGATCACGCTGTAGCGCTCACCCGGGGCCACATTGATGGTGTCGACCCAGTAGGGCTCGTCGAGCGGGATGCCGTCCTTGGCGTAGACCAACTGGGGGAACTGGTGCAGGTGCATCGGATGGATCTGCAGGCCCTCGTTGTAATAGGTGATGTGGCCCCACTCGCCCTGGTTCATCACGTAGGGCTGGGTGGCGGGGAAGCTCTTGCCGTTGAGGGTGAGGCCGATCGTGCCGGCGTCGTTGAGCACCATCGGGGTGTCGACGCCGATCACCATCTCCTCCTCGTCGGGGATCGTCACACCACTGATCGTGCGGCCGTACGGGATCGGGTTGTCGCCGATCGTGATCGCACCGAACATGCCGTTCACGACCTGCATCTGCCCGTGATGGTGGGCGTGATACATGCCGATCGCATCGGTGTCGACCGTGAACTCGTACGTGAACGTGCCACCATTGCCCGGGATGAAGTCCTGGGTGTAGGGCGCCACACCGTCCTGGTCGTTCGGGGTGTGCACGCCGTGCCAGTGGATATCGGTGCCCATCGGCAGGTTGTTGAGCACCCGGACCTGGATGTGGTCGCCCTGGTCGAGCTTGATCTGCGGCGCCGGCACCACGCCGTTGTAGGTCCAGGCCTCGACGAACACCCCGGGTTCGACCTCCCAGTCGACGATCTCGGCCGTGAGATCGAACACCTTCGTGCCGTCGGCGAGCACCTCGGTCGGTTCGAGGATCGGATTGCCGTGCTTCTCGGTCTCGGCCGGGAAGGCGAGCATCGACTGCATCATCGCCTCGTCCATCGCGGCCCATTCCTCATCGGTCAGGTCACCGGCGCTGTGGCCGTGGCCACCGCCGCCCCCGGCGACGACGTCGCTGCCACCGTTGGCCGTCACCGTGAGCGTGGCGACCATGCCGGCCGCCTCGTGGCCGGCGATCTCGCAGAACAACGTGTACTCGCCCGGTGCGAGTTCGCCCAGGGGCAGGCTCACGGTGCCGCCCGACCCGAAGTTCGGGGTGATCAGACCGAGCTCGCGCACGGCCAGGTTGTGATCCATCGACCCGTTGTTGTGGACCAGCAGCGTGATGTCGCCGGCCGGTGCGACGAGGTCCCCGGTGATCGAGAACTCCTCCAGGTTGATGTCGAGGGTCGACGACACCGGCCCGGCGCCGCTGCTGTCGTTGTTGATCGCATAGATCGCCACGGCGGCGAAGCCGGCGGTGATGATCAAGAGGCTCCCGAGCGTCAGCTGGAGCATCAGCCGAGCATCAGACGTCTTCATGGGCAGATCCCTCCTCAGGGAATGGGTCGTACCCGTCTGTTGTCTCAACCCGGCACTGGTCCGGGCAGGGACCTAAGTCCCGTCTCGGTCGATGTCTGACGGATCGGCCTCATCGTCGGCGGCGATACCCTCGGGCGGCGTGAGCGACGGCCCGGTCTTCATCTCCGACGGCGACGTGCTGATCCCTCAGCAGCCGGCGATCGGGCCGTGGTTCCCAGGCGTGCAGCACGGCGGTGCCGTCGCCGCCGTGGTCGCCCGTGCGGTCGAGGCGGTCCCGTCCGCGGTACCGATGGTCACGACCCGACTCTCGATCGACATGAGCCGTCGCGTCCCGATGGGTCGGACCCGGGTCGAGACCGACGTCGTCCGCGACGGCCGAAGGATCCAGTCGATCGAGTGTCGCTATGTCGTCGAGGGTGAGACGGTCGGCCGGGCGAGCGCGATGCGGGTCCGGGTCGCCGAAGGCATCTCGGTCGCGAACCCGGTGCTGGCCGAGGACGCGATCCCGAGCGACCCCGAGACCCACCCGGTCATCACCTGGACCTTCGCCGGCCCGCTCGACTTCGCCGCCAGCTTCGACTTCCGCCGCACCGAGGACGAGGCGGGACGCGTCACCGGCTGGATGAAGATGCAGCGCGAGTTCGTCGCGGGCGAACCGAACGATCCCCGCGTCCTGATCGCAGCGATCGCCGACATGATCCCGAGCGGTGGCAGCGTGCTCGACTACGAGACCATGGTCTCGATCAACCCCGATCTCGTGATCTCGCTGGCCCGACCGCCGGAGGGGGAGTGGTTGGGGTTCACCGCCGCGGTGCGAGGCGAAGGAAACGGCTACGGCCAAGCCGACGCCGTCCTGTACGACCAGCGGGGTGCGGTCGGCCGCGCGCTGAAGAGCCTGCTGATCGACGAACGCTGAACCGACGAGCGCGGAGACGCCTCAGCGCAGACGGTGGGCCAGGGTCGTCCGGCTGAACGCGAGCACGAACCCTTGACGCTGCGCCGGACCGGTGACCTACGCTCGTGTCCATGGCCGATCCCATCCCGATCGCATGCACGCTGACCACCAAGCAGGCGGCTGACCAACTCGACGAGTGGGCGGCGTTGCGGGCTCAGGCCCGCTCGGTCGAGCCGATCGACGGTGGGGTCCGCGTCGTTCTCCCCAGCGACATGGAGCCGACCGCTCGCGATCTCGCCGCCCGCGAGGCCGCGTGCTGTGCCTTTCTGACGCTCGCCGTCGATCCGGTCGGCGACGATGTCGTGGTGACGATCACCGGCCCGGCCGACGCCCAGCCCGTCATCGGGTTGATCGTCGCTCCCTGATCAGCCCCGCAGCTTCACCGGCGTCGTGACCTCGGCGTAGAAGTCGTTGCCCTTGTCGTCGACGACGATGAAGGCCGGGAAGTCCTCGACCTCGATCTTCCACACCGCCTCCATGCCGAGTTCGGGGAACTCGAGCACCTCGACGTTGCGGATCGAGTCCTTCGCGAGTCGAGCGGCCGGGCCGCCGATCGACCCGAGGTAGAAGCCGCCGTGGGTGGCGCACGCCTCGGTGACCTGGGCGGAGCGGTTGCCCTTGGCGAGCATCACGAACGATCCTCCCGCGGCTTGGAACTGCTCGACGTAGGAGTCCATGCGGCCTGCGGTCGTCGGGCCAAAGGAGCCCGAGGCGTAGCCCTCCGGCG
>JBCCWI010000206.1:0-4297 GCA_039193795.1 Actinomycetota bacterium
GCCACGCGTGGTACCCGGTCACCGTGGTCTCGAAGCCATCGGGGACCGGCGCACCGAAACCGGGCGGTGAGAGCCGGACCATGTCGTCGACCCCTCGATCGGTGAGCGCATCGATCAGGAGGTTCCAGACCGCTGCACACTCGGGATTTCCGTGGACGAAGACCTTCGGCATGGCGGCGACTCTACGCGTTCGCGAGCACCGGCTCCTGACGCCGCACCGTGCCGTACAGCAACCCGGCGAGGATGACGGCGCCACCGACGAACGTCTGGACGGGCGGTTGCTCGCTGAAGGCAATCCAGGCCCACGTCGTCGCGGCGAGCGTCTCCACGGGGGTGAAGAGCGCGACCTCCGACGCCGGCGCGTACCGGGGCGCGGTCGTGTGACAGAGCCGGCCGAGCGGGTTGAACACCAGCCCCATGCCGATCGCCGCCAGATAGACCCTGGCGTCGTGCCCGAACGGATCGGCGAACCAGACCGAGATCAGGATCGTGACCGACGCGGCGAGCGCGAGGCCCACGAACCGGCTCTGGGTCTTGTAGCGGCGCCAGACGTTCATGTTGATCGAGAACGCCAACACCGCCACCATCGCCAGGAGGTCGCCCACCAGGTTCGGCTCACCGACCGACGACGACACGACGATCACCACGCCGACGACCGTGATCAGGATCGCGATCCAGGTTCGTCGGCTGGTCCGCTCTCCGAAGAACACCCGCCCGACCACCGCCGCCATGATCGGCGACGACGCCACGATCACCACCACGTTCGCGACGTCGGTGCGGGTGACGGCGGTGACGAAGCACACCTGGCTGATACCCGAGAGGACCCCGACGGTCGCCAGACCACGGGGCGACTCCCGGAACCGGGCGATCGGGTTCCCGCCGTCGAGCAGCCGCTGCAGCACGAGCTGGAGGGGCAGGGACAGGGCCGAGATCAGGAAGGCGATCGTCCAACCGTCGACATCGGCCAGGCGAACGAAGAACGAGTCGGTCGACACCAACAACATCCCGAGCGCGGCGAGGGCCCAGCCCCGCTTGCGCCCCTCGAACACCGGGTCAGCCTCGTTCAGCGAGCGCGGCCGCGAGCGCTCGAAACGCCCGGCCGCGGTGAGAGATCTCGTGCTTCTCGTCGCCCATCTCGGCGAAGGTCCGGCCGTCACGCTCGGCCGGCACGAAGACCGGGTCGTAGCCGAAACCACCGTCGCCGGCCGGTTCGAGGGCGATCCAACCCTCGACGACCCCCTCGACGAGCAGTTCCTCACCGTCGGGCCACACGACCATGACCGCGGTGCGGAAGCGGGCGGTGCGCTGCTCGGGGGCGAGCGCCTCGACCCGTTCGAGCTCGGCGAGGAGCTTGTCGACATTGTCCTGATAGGTGACGTGCTCCCCCGCGTAACGCGCCGAGTACACGCCGGGCGCACCGCCGAGGGCGTCGACCTCGAGCCCGGTGTCGTCGCTCACCGCCGCCGCACCCGACGCCTCGCAGACGGCGACCGCCTTGAGACGGGCGTTTCCCTCGAGGTCGGGGGCATCCTCGACGACGTCGCCGAGCCCCGCAGGGCGGGGCCGGAGATCGACGAGACCGTCGAGCACGAGTGCGATCTCCGCGACCTTGTCGGGATTGGCGCTCGCGCAGACGAGCTGCGGCAGTTCCCCCATCAGCGGCCGGGGGTGCGCGGCGACGGCGCCTCGGCCAACACCGAACGCTGCGCCGCGGCGATCGTGGCCACCCCGCCCTCGGCGAGGTCGAGGAGCGCATCGAGCTCGGCCCGGCTGAAGGTGTTGCCCTCGGCGGTGCCCTGGACCTCGATCAGCTGGCCGTTGCCGTCCATGATCACGTTGAAGTCGACGTCGGCGGTCGAGTCCTCCGGGTAGGGCAGGTCGAGCACCGGCTGACCGTCGACGATGCCCACCGAGATCGCGACGCACTCCGTCGTGAGCGGGTTGGCGGGGATGTGCTCGGCCATCACGAGCCGCTCGCATGCGTCGTGCAGCGCGATGTAGGCACCGCAGATCGACGCCGTGCGGGTGCCGCCGTCGGCCTGGAGCACGTCGCAGTCGAGCCGGATCGAGGTCTCGCCGAGTGCGGTCATGTCGGTGACCGCCCGCAGCGAGCGGCCGATCAGCCGCTCGATCTCCTGGGTCCGACCCTTCGCACCCCGACGTTCACGGTTGATGCGTTCGGGCGACGAGCCCGGCAGCATCGAGTACTCCGCCGTCACCCAGCCCTCACCGTTGCCCTTCATCCATCGCGGGACGTCCTCCTCGACGGACGCCGTGCACAGCACGCGGGTCTCGCCGAAGGTGACGAGGCACGAGCCCATCGTCATGGTGGTGAAGTCACGGGTGAACGAGAAGGGACGCAGTTCGTCGGCCTGGCGGCCGTCGTAACGGGTGGACACGGAGAGCTCCCGGGTCGAAGGACGGATCAGATCGTGAAGGTCATCCCCGGCAGGGCGACCTCGACCGGCCCACCGTAGGCGGCTTCGGCCTCGGTGCGGTGCGCGTCGGCATCGGAGCCGGGCACGAGATGGGTGAGCACCAGGCGGGGAACGCCGTGATCCCGCGCCTTCACCGCTGCCTCGCGCGCACTCATGTGCGGGATGTGCTGGCCCTCGAACTCGGACAGATGGCTGGCATCCATCATCGCCAGATCGATGCTGGAGCCCTCGTCCTCGAACACCCAGCCGTCGGCGCTGTCGGAGGTGAACACGAAACGCTTCTCCCCGACGGTGACGCGCGGGCCGAGGGTCTGCACCGGATGATCGCTCAGCGTGAAGGCCCAGGCCTGATCGCCGATGGTGAGCTCCGACGACGGGTCGATCGTGGTCCACGTCATCGCGTCGTCTCGGCCGGCGACCACGATCGCGTCGAGCATGGCCTTGGTCTCGGCCGTCCCGAAGACCGGCAGGTTGTCGGCCGGAACGAAGTAGCTGAACACGTTGCGCAGCACCGGCAACTCGAGCCAGTGGTCGGGGTGGCAATGGGTCAGCACGATCGCGTCGATCTCGGTGAGATCGATCGTGGACTGGAGCGGGCCGAGGGTCCCCGGTCCACAGTCGAGCAAGACGTTGGCCCCGGGGCTGCGGAGCAGGTAGCCGGTGCAGGGGTTGTCGGGGCTGGCGTAGGAGCCCGACGAACCGAGCACGGTGAGGGTGAACGTCATCGGTCGTCCCAGCGGTGGGGATGGACCACGTCGAGTTCCGGGCCGAGCAGCCGCCGCCCCAGCCGGGCGAAGGTCTCGGTGTCGCCGCTCGACACGAACGTGTGCGTGCCGGGCTGTTCGGTGGCTGCGGCCGTGCCGCTGGCCTCGAGCGCATCGGTGACGGCGAACGCCGTCTCGTCGGCCGACGAGACCAGCACGACGTCGCGGCCCATGACGTCGCCGATGGTGCGGGCGAGGAAGGGGTAGTGGGTGCAGCCGAGCAGCAGCGCGTCGACCTTGGCGTCGAGGACGGGTGCGAGCAGCCGGTGAGCGAGCACCCGGACCTGCTCGGACTCGGTCTCGCCCCGCTCGACGAACTCGACGAAACCGGGACAGGCGGCGCACGTCAGCTCGACCTGCGGGGCTGCTTCCGCAGCGGCGCGCTGGTAGGCACCGCTGCCGATGGTTCCGACCGTGCCGATCACACCCACCCGATCCGTGTCGGTCACCGCGAGCACCGATTTGAGGCCGGGCTCGACCACCCCGATCACCGGGATGTCGATGCGAGCCTGGAGCTCGTCGAGCGCAACGGCGGTCGCGGTGTTGCACGCCACGACGACGAGCTTCGGGTCGAAGCGCTCGACCATCCAGTCGGTGATCTGGTGGGCGTACGCCCGCACCTCGTCGTGCGGGCGCGGGCCGTAGGGGTAGCGGCCGGTGTCGCCGAAGTAGACGAGGTCCTCGTTGGGGGCGAGATCGATCAGTGCCCGCGCGACGGTCAGCCCTCCGAATCCGGAGTCGAACATCGCGATCGGACGAGAGGCCGCCACCTTCATCGAACCCAGGCTAGATCAACGCCTCGCCGGGCCGATGCCAGGAACGCTCAGCGCTCTTCTTTGAAGATGACGTGCTGGCGGATGACCGGATCGTACTTCTTGATCTCGATCCGCTCGCGCGTGTTCGTCTTGTTCTTCGTGGTGACGTACGTGTAGCCGGTGCCGGCCGTCGAACGCAGCTTGATGATGGGACGCTTGTCGCTCGCCATGACGAACCTCAGACCTTCTGCCCGTTGCGGCGCATGTCGGCGACGACCGCCTCGATGCCACGCTTGTCGATCGTCTTGATGCCCTTGGTGGACACGTTCAGCTTGATCCA
>JBCCWI010000207.1:0-4281 GCA_039193795.1 Actinomycetota bacterium
ACGAGGCGGCGGATCGGTTCTTCGTCGTCGACGACGAGGATGCGGCTCATGGGTGGATCAGTGGGTTCCGAACGAGACGATGAAGCGGGCCGGCCGTGACGGCGGGAGCGGCCGGCCCGCTGACCCTACTCAGGGTCGATCATCGGTTCTCCTCGTCACCGGCGCCGCCGTCGTCGGCCGGAACGGCGGGCGACTCATTCGCGGGTGGCGTGGTCGACCGGCCCTCGAGGACGGCACGACGGTGCTCGTACTCGGCCTGGTCGATCTCGCCCTTGGCGAAGCGCTCGTCGAGCAACGCACGGGCGTCACTCACCGGGGGCGCCGGCGGGGGAGTCGGAGCGACGGCGGCTGCGCCTCCGTTGCGGCGACGACGGAACAGATAGATCCCGCCACCGATCGCGGCGAGCAGGAGAAGGAGGAAGAAGAACTTCCCCTCCTCTCCGCCCCGATGGCTGGCGAGGACACTGCCTTCGGCAGCGACGGTGTTGATGGTGGCAAGGGTGCTGGGCACGGAACTCTCTGTCTTGTTGGGGGATTCGGTTCTCCCGCTGGGGGAGTGGACTCATCCTCGTGAGCGCCCGTGAAGCGTCGACCGCGCCGAACATCAAGCTTCTGTGAAGCTCGGCGACGCGGTTCGATGGCTACGGTGACCGCCGTGGCGGTACGAATTGCGGTGGGTCGTGTGGTCGTGGCGGTCGTCGTCGCGGCGGTCGCCTCTGCGTGCTCCAGCGGTTCGGCCGAGGAGACCGCCGAGGCTCCGACGTCGACACCGACGACGACCTCCACCGTTCCGACGACGGCGCCGATCGCTGCGGGGCCGGTCGACGTCCGGGTGCCGGACTCGTTCGAGATGCTGACGCCGATGCTCACGTTCGAACCGGTCGCCGACGACGTCACGACGACCTCCGTCGAACCGAACTTCGACCCGAGCGCCTTTCCGTGCCCGAGCGGCTCGACGCCCCGTGTCGTTCGAGATGGCTGGGTGGCCGAGAACGGCGTTGCTCAGGTGCCGGCCGATGCGGTGCCCGAGGGTGTGCTTCGCTCCTCGGTGATGTTCCAGCGACTCGCCGACGTCGATGTCGCTGCGGTGCTCGCCCAGTTCGGCTCTGGTCGTTGCGAAGTGCGGCCTTGGCTCGACGAGGATCTCGAGCCCATCGACGAGGTCACCTCCGTCGACGCCGAACTCGACCTCGTCGGTCCCGCGGATCGGCCGTGGGTCGCCGTGTCGATGACCCCGACGCCGGAGAGTCCGTCTCGAACCATCACGGCCGTGCTCGTCGTCGGCGGCGACACCGATGTCGTCCTGGTTCGAACGCACGTCGACGTCGGAGCGGTCACCCGCGAAGAGGCCGTCGCCCTCGCCGGGCAGATCCTCCAGACGGTCCTCGACGAGTACTGACTCGAGGACGGTGACGAGTAGCGTTCGCCGCCATGAGCTCCGAACGTCCCTTCCGAGTCCTTGGCCTCCAGCAGATCGCCATCGGCGGTCTCGATCTCGGTGCGTTGAGCCGCCTGTGGGTCGACACGCTCGGCATCGAGAAGGTCGGCGACTACACGAGCGAGTCCGAGAACGTGCAGGAGGACATCCTCCGTCTCGGTTCCGGTGCCCATGCGGTCGAGGTCGACCTGATGCAGCCGCTCGATCCCGAGTCGCGACCGAAGGTGCACGATCCGTCGCTCAACCACGTCGGTCTGTGGGTCGACGACTTGCCGGCCGCGGTCGAGTGGCTCACCGAGCAGGGCATGCGCTTCACCCCGGGCGGCATCCGGCCGGGCGCCGCCGGCCACGACATCGTATTCGTGCACCCCAAGGGCAACAACGAGTTCCCGCTCTCGGGCGAAGGCGTGTTGATCGAGCTCGTCCAGGCCCCCGACGACGTCATCGCCGCCCTGGGCTGAGCGTCACCACCAGTTCTTCGCAGCTCGCTCGTCGACGAGTATCGCCAGGCGCTCCATCAGATCGACGTCCATCTGACGGGTGAGGTCGATCAGGTCGATCGGGATCCAGTTCTCGATGAGGAGATCGTTCGGGCCCCGCTTCCACCAGTCGAAGTCTCGGATCGTCATCAGCTTCCCGGTGGCGGGGATGCCGGCGTACGTGCCGTGGTGGTGCGAGAACACGACGTCCCAGATGCCGCCACACGCATAGGCGCCTTCGCCGACGAAGCCCATGACCCGTCCCTCATCGGGGTCGTAACCCAGGCCACGGTCGCCGAAGCCACGGAGCCAGTTGCGCTGATGGAAGTCCTCGAACTCCTCGAGGGAGTGCGCCCGCCCGATCCCTGAGTAGCCGTACCACTTCATGTCTCGGGCCCAGTACTGCCACTGCTCCATGCGGGACATGTCGTCGCCGTCACGGTCGCGCATGTAGCGCTCGAGTCCGCGCCCCATCGCATCGACGAGCTGCAACGTCTTGCGGCCCTCGAGCGGATCCTGCTCGGTGAGCTGGATGCCGTCGCCGGCTGCGGGGCCGGGGGTCTTGCCGCCGTCGGCGCCGGGTGAGGGCGGCAGCACCTCGTATCCGGCCTGGCGCATCACCGACAAGATGTCGAACATCACGTAGCTCTCGGCGATCTTGCCCTCGTGCATCACGTAGAACTGCCCGAAGTGCATGTGCGTCTTCCTGCCCGAGGCGGGGATTCCGAGCCAGTCCTCGGTGAACGTGCCCGTGAGGTGGCCACAGCCCGACACCCATTCGGTCCCGGTGTCGGTCGACCAGCGGGATTCGCCGTCTTCGATGCCGCCCATGAAGACGTCGGGCGTGCGGGTGAGGTCGGGGAACGCTCGCAGCAGCGGCTCCCACACATCGGTGATGAGCGCATCGACACCCTGAATCCGATCGATCGGGGCGGACCCGTTCCAGTCGACGTCGACGTGCACCGCCGCCCGGATAACGTCGGCGACCTGGTCGTTCGGGACATGGTTGAGCTTCTGCCAGTAGTCCCAGACCGCCGCCTTGTTGTCCTGATTGCGCTGACCCATGCCGTGACCCTAGATCGGACGCGAAACGGCCCGGGCCGCAGCCCGGGCTGTTCGACGTGCTGGCTCGGCCTTCGGCCGAGCGGCGATGGCGTTGCCTCGTCGAGGCGCTCCACGATCATCGCTGTGACATCGGCTCGGCCTCCGGCCGAGCGGCGATGAGGTCCCCTAGTTGAGGCGCTCCACGATCATCGCCATGCCCTGGCCGCCGCCGACACACATCGACTCCATGCCGATGGTTGCGCCGGAGTCCTCGAGGCCGTTGAGCAGGGTGGTCATGATGCGGGCACCGGTCATGCCGAACGGGTGACCGAGGGCGATCGCACCGCCGTTGGGGTTGAGCTTGTCGAGGTCGATGCCGAGCTCGTCGGCCGAGCCGAGGACCTGGACGGCGAACGCCTCGTTGATCTCGACGTGATCGATGTCGTTGATCGACATGCCGGCGCGAGCCATCGCCTGCTTGCAGGCCTCGATCGGCCCGAGACCCATGATCTCGGGGTTGAGGGCCGAGACGCCGCTGGAGAGGATCTTGGCGATCGGGGTGAGGCCCATCGCCTTGGCCTTGGTGTCGCTCATGACGAGCACGGCGGCCGCACCGTCGTTGAGCGGGCAGGCGTTGCCCGCGGTGACGGTGCCGTCGGGGCGGAACACCGGCTGCAGTTGGCTGACCTTCTCGAGGGTGGTGCCGGCGCGGATGCCGTCGTCCTGGGAGACCACGGTGCCGTCGGGCAGGGTGTACGGGGTGATCTCGCGCTCGAAGAAGCCGCGGGCGAGGGCGGCCTCGGCCCGGTTCTGCGAGGAGACGCCCCACTCGTCCTGGCGCTCACGGCTGATGCCGGTGTGCTGCACGACGTTCTCGGCGGTCTGACCCATCGCGATGTAGATGTCGGGCACGCCGGCGGGCGGCTGCCAGACGTCGGCGCCACCAGCGGAGCGCTCCTTGGTGCGGGTCTCGGCGTCGGCGAAGACCTCGTTGTGCGGGCCGGTGTCGGCGGCGCCGTGCATGTAGCGGCTGACGGTCTCGACACCACCGGCGACGAAGCAGTCGCCCTCGCCGGCCATGATGGCGTGGGCGGCCATGCGGATGGTCTGGAGCGACGACGAGCAGTAGCGGTTGACGGTGACGCCGGGGAGATCGAGACCCTGCTGGGCCGAGATCACGCGAGCGATGTTGTAGCCACCCTCGCCGCCGGGCTGACCGATACCCCAGATGACGTCCTCGACCTCGTTCGGGTCCATGTCGACCTTCCCGAGCACGTCGCTCAGGATGAACGACGACATGTCGTCGGGGCGGGCATCGAC
>JBCCWI010000208.1:0-4272 GCA_039193795.1 Actinomycetota bacterium
CGCCAGGACGATCGCGAGGATCAGACAGATCGGCACCGCCGGAAGGGCTGCGAGGGCGCGTGGAGACACGGTGGGCACGGTAGGGGCTCCGTTCGGATCAGAACTCGACGGTGACGTTGCCGCGGCTCTCGTCGTCGGCCTCGAATTACTCGCGCTCGGTGAAGCGCAGCGGGCCGGCGAGGACGACGGCGGGGAAGGTCTCGATCGCAGTGTTGTACTTCAGCACCTGGTCGTTGTAGTGCTGGCGGGCGTAGGCGATTCGACCCTCGGTGCCGGTGAGTTCTTCCTGCAACTCGAGGAAGTTCTGGTTGGCCTTGAGGTCGGGGTAGGCCTCGCTGACGGCGAACAGCTGGCGAAGTGCACCGGTCAGCATGTTCTCCGCACCGGCCGACTCCTGGGGGCCGGTAGCCGTGGTGGCGGCGTTGCGGGCCGCGATGACCGCTTCGAGCGTCTCGCCCCTCGTGCGACGCATAGCCCTTCACCGTCTCGACGAGGTTCGGGATGAGGTCCCAGCGCCGCTTCAACTGCACGTCGATCTGGGCCCACGCATTCTCGATGCGGTTCCGCAGCTTGACGAGGTTGTTGTAGAGGCTGATCACGTAGAAGACCAGCACGACGATGATGCCAAGGATGATCAGCAGAATGATCATGGAGAACCTCCGGGTCGCGGCGCCACGCCGCGTGAAGGCCCCAATGTATCGCTCAGCGGGGCTCGGCTGACCGCATGCCGCGTCAGACGGCGGCGCGGGCGATGAGGCGTTCGTAGCGTTCGAGGTAGAGCCCGGCGAGCCGAGCCATCGAGAACTCCTCGGCGCGCTTCAGCCCGGACTCGACGAGTCGCTCGCGCTCGACACCGTCGGCCAACACGGTGGTCAGTGCACGGGCGAGGGCCCGAGCGTCTCCGGGCGGCACGAGCAGTGCGTCGCTGCCCTGCCGGGCGACGTTGGAGTAGCCCGGGATGTCACCGGCGACGACGGCGGTGCCGGCCGCCATCGCCTCGAGCAGCACGATGCCGAAGGACTCGCCCCCGAGCGACGGCGCACAGAAGACATCGGCGCCGCGGAGGCGAGCGATCTTGTCGGTCTCCGAGATCGTGCCCAACCACTCGATCCGGGCGTCGCCGGCGTGGCGGGCCTGCAGCTCCGGGGTCTCGGGCCCTTCCCCCGCCACCCACACGCGCGTGTCGGGCGGGAGGTGGGCGAGGGCGTCGAGGAGCACCCGGAGCCCCTTGCGGGGTTCGTGACGGCCGAGAAAGAAGATCGTCGGTCCCGACGTCGGATGGGGCGTGCCACTGGCGAATCGCGCCAGTTCGACCCCGTTGAAGGTGAGGTCGTAGGTGCCACCGAGTGCGTCTTGGGCCATCTTGCGGGCGTCGTCGGAGACCGCACACCGGTCGTCGAGCCGATTGGCGAGGAAGCGGGTCGCCCGCGGCATGAGATCGTAGGCGAGGCTGCCACCGGCCGCGTGGAACGTGCCGAGCAGTGGCGCGGGTCGCACGAGCAGCGCGGTCTGGTTAGGCCCGGGCGAGAGCGGTTCGTGGAGGTGGATGACGTCGAAGTCCTCGTCGCGCATCGCCCGGATCACCCGCAGCTGGGCGGACGGGTCGGGCGCGACGGGGGCGATGGAGCCGTTGGCGGCCGTCGGGAGGCTGTTGCCGAGCGGCGTGACGCCGGCGTCGGGCGGCGGGCCGTCGCACGGCGCGAGCACGCGAACCCGTTCGCCCTGCTTGCGCAGCGCCCGGGCGAGCCCGAGCACCTGCATCTGGACACCGCCGGGCACGGTGAGGCTGTAGGGGCAGATGATCCCGATGCGCATCGCTACAAGTCTCGCAGGTGTTCGGGGATCGGTCGTCCGAGCGCTTCGTAGTCGCTCGGCCAGTTCGGGTTGAGCAGATGCCACTGTTCGGGTGTCTCGCGGATCATGAGCTCGAAGTCGTCGGCGATCATCTGGGTGACGCGCTGGATGTCCTGGCGCAGTCGGACCCCCTTGGTGCGTTCGATCTTCAGCGGAGGTCGGCACCACCCGTGCCGGGCGTCGTCGCGCCACGGCACGGCGGCGGGCATGAGTGGCACGCCGGTGCGCAGAGCGATCGTGGCCGGGCCACCCGGAAGGGTGGTCTTCTCGCCGAAGAACTCGACCGGCACGCCGTTGCCCTGCAG
Source organism: Actinomycetota bacterium (assembly GCA_039193795.1). Taxonomy (GTDB): domain Bacteria; phylum Actinomycetota; class Acidimicrobiia; order Acidimicrobiales; family Aldehydirespiratoraceae; genus UBA11606. The sequence continues at coordinate 2,160 of JBCCWI010000208.1, forward strand.
GTCGCGGTCGCACACCAGGCAGACGAGGTGGCCGCGGTTGAGGGCATCGATGATCTGCTTGCCGGCGTCGGGACCGAGCGGATGGATCTCCATCCCGAGCGATTCGCGCAGACCGACGAACCACTCGAAGAGTTCGGGTGGCTGGAGCGGTTCGACGATCGCGGTGACCTTGACGTCGATGACGCGGGCGAGCCAGAACGCCGCCCATTCCCACGTGCCGAGATGGGGCAGCGCGAGGATGGCGCCGGACTTGCCGGGGCCGCAGTGCGCCTCGATCGAGGCCACCCCGTCGTAGGAGAACCCGCGGTCGAGTTCGTCGATGTCGATCTCGGGGAGTCGGAAGCTCTCGACGTAGTACCGGCCGTACCACTCGAAGGTCTCCGCGATCTTGCGGCGCTTCTCGGCCTCGCCGAGCGGACGCCCGTAGACGCGTTCGAGGTTGCGCCCGACGATCGTGCCGGCGTCACCGGACATCATCCCCGCGCCGAACCCGCCCATTCGGGCGACACCCGTCGCGACTGCGTCGGGAACGTTGCGGGCGAGGAACGAGCCGGCCTTGTATGCGCCGATACCGACCATCAGTTCATCGGTGCGACGACGTCGCGATCGAGGTCGGGGCGGTCGAGATCAGAACGGCCGGGTCAGAGGTTGCGGGCTTCGCGACGTTCGCGCATGCGCTGGCGCCACAGCGGCTCGGCGGCGGTGCGGGCCCGACGCTGACGACGCGAGGAGCGACGCTGCGGCTCGGGGCGATCGGCCGACGCCTGCTTCCAGACCTTCACGAACCGCTGCACGGCGGTGATGGCGGTGAGCACGAGCATCACCCACAGGGTGCCGATCAGCAGCTCGGGGAAAAGCAGGGCGAACGCGAGCACGATGATGCGCTCGGCCCGCTCCATGATCCCGCCCTTGGCATCCCAACCCAGCGACTCGGCCTTGGCCCGCTGGTACGAGATGAACATCGCCAGGCCCATGATCGCGACCGGCAGCATCATGATGCGGCCCGGTTCGGTGCTGGCGAGGTACCAGGCGACACCGCCGAAGAGCATGCCGTCGGTGAGACGGTCGCTGACCGAGTCGAAGTAGGCGCCGCGCTTGGAGCCGGTGCCGGCAGCGCGGGCGACCGCGCCGTCGAGGGCGTCGGGGATGGCGGTCAGGAGCAGGAAGAGGAAGCCGACGCGCAAGTAGCCGGCACCGATGGTGACGGCGGCGACGCCGGACATGAGGATGCCGATGACGGTGATGACATCGGGGGTGATGCCGGTCTTGACGAGGCTGCGGCCGATGGGGGTGAGGCCACGATCGACCTGGGTACGCAGGTTGCCGTCGAACATGTTGAACCCTCCCGGGGTTGACCGGTTCAGGGTAACAGCACTCCCCCAGCCGACCGTTCAGCCCGGACGGGGGTCACAGCCGACAGGCGGCTCAGTAGATCGATCCGCCATCGCGTGCACGCTTGCCCGCCTTTCGTCCTTCCCATGCGACCCAAACCAGCATGGGAGCACCGAGGAAGAGGAACATCACGACCGGCCACAACCCGCCGATCGTGACCAGGATGACGACGGCTGCGAGACCGGCCGCGATGAGCGCGAGCACCAACAGCGTCCGGCCGAGTGGTGGCGGAGGCGGCCGATCGGGATCGCCTCGCAGCGGCGGCTCAGACGTCGTAGCCGGTCCAGTCTTCGGGGTTGTCCTCGACGAAGCGGTCGATGATCTCGCCGTCCACGCCGTCGACGAGCACGAGGCCGCGCTTCTCGGGGACCTTTTCGTTGCTGTAGAGCAGGATCCGCCACGTCGGTCGGCTGCGCAGACCGCGCCATCCGAGCTGGGCCGAGGCATGCCCGGCCGGGAAGCCGACCTCCTCGGCCGCAGCCGCGAGCGCGTGCTCCTCGTCGAAGGAGAGATCCCAGCCGCCCTGCCAGTGATAGATGCCGACGGCGATCAGCACCCCGCCGGCGACCCCGATGCCGCCGTTGACCAACACGGCATCGTCGCCGGCGGTCGCCCAGAGGGCGATGCAGCCGGCGCCGATCAGCGTGTAGAGCACCGCCGGGATCTTGCGACGGCTGTTGTTGGGGAACAGGTACGGCGCGGTGACCTGCGACGGGTCGAG
>JBCCWI010000209.1:0-4218 GCA_039193795.1 Actinomycetota bacterium
CGTCGGGGCTCACCGACCGGATGTCGCCCCGCAGCTGCTCGGCACCGACCGCGACGATGCACTCCGGCCGCTCCGGCGCCAGTTCCATCAACGCGTCGCCGAACGCCAGGACCATGTTGACGCTGCGATCACCGATCGGCAGGTCGTCGCCGGGGGAGGGCCGAACGAGCGCGATCGTGGCGGTCGGCACGATCGCGTCGCCGAGCCGGTGGTCGCGCAGAACCCCGAAGTCGGCTCCCACGGCGACGATCGGCCCCGAGAGCCGATGTCCCGCTTCGGTCGTGATCGTCACCGGCCGCTGGCGTTCGGCGAGATCGACGAGCACACCGGTCAGGCTGGCCTCCTCCGCGGCCTGTCGCTCGAGCCAGCGCTGACGGGCGCGCGCCCGAGCCGCCTCGTCCACCTGCCCTTCCGCGATCCACGTGTGGAGCGCGGCGAGCGGGTCGTCGGCACTGATCCGAACGGGCTCGCGCGGTGGACGCGGGTTGGACTCCACGTCGGCGGACCCTAGCCAGTGTCGGAAGTCGCTGTCGTCGAGGCGGGGCGGACCGATACGCTCGCGGCACACGATGACTGACGCCACCATCACCATCCGGGTCCCGGGCAACCACCTCATGGGTGCCTTGCTGGGCGAGCACGATCGCCACCTCCGCCGCATCGAGGATGCGCTACCCGACGCCGACATCACCGTGCGGGGCAACGAGGTCCACCTCGCCGGCCCCGGCGCGCAGGTCGCAGCGACGGTCTTCGAGGAGCTGGTCGTGTTGGCCGAGCGCGGCCAGCGCGTCGACGAGCGCACCCTCGAACGCACGATCGACATGGTGCGGGCCGACGAGAAGCCCTCCGCGGTGTTCACCCACGAGATCCTGCGAGCGGACAAGGGCAAGGTCATCCGTCCGAAGTCGGCCGGACAGAAGGCCTACGTCGAGGCGATCGCAGACAACGTCGTCACCTTCGGCATCGGGCCCGCCGGCACCGGCAAGTCGTGGCTGGCCGTCGCGATGGCGGTCCGCGCCCTCCAACAGGGCGAGGTCGAGCGCATCATCCTCACCCGGCCTGCGGTCGAGGCCGGCGAACGGCTGGGCTTCCTCCCCGGCGACATGATGGCCAAGGTCGACCCGTACCTGCGTCCGCTCTACGACGCCCTGCACGACATGGTCGGCAACGACGGGATGGAGCGCCTCCTCGACCGCGGCATCGTCGAAGTCGCGCCGCTGGCGTTCATGCGAGGCCGCACCCTCAACTCGTCGTTCATCATCCTCGACGAGGCCCAGAACACCACGCCCGAACAGATGAAGATGTTCCTGACCCGCATCGGATTCGGATCCAAAGCCGTCGTCACCGGCGACATCACCCAGGTCGATGTCCAGGGCGGACGTTCCGGCCTCGGCAACCTCGAACACGTGCTCGGTCACATCGACGGCATCGCCTTCGCCAGGCTCGGTGGCCGCGACGTCGTCCGCCACCGGATCGTGCAAGACATCGTCGACGCCTACGAGAAGGCGACCTCGAATTCCGGCCGCGCCGGCGACTCCTCGTGAGCGACCCTGCGCCTACCGCTGCGGTGATCGCCGTCGACGAACAAGCGACGATCCCGATCGACCTCGACCGCTGGTCGTCGTTGGCGATCGCGTCGTTCGCCACTCGCGGCATCACCGCCGGCGAGTGCAATCTGCTGTTCGTCGACGAGGCCACGATCCACGAACTCAACCTCGAACACCGCGGCAAGGATCGTCCGACCGACGTGTTGTCGTTCCCGCTCGACGGTGCCGAAGCCAGCCACCCCGACGACCTGATCGGCGACATCGTGATCTGCCCGACCATCGCGGCGGCCAACGCCCCCGAGCACGCGGGCCAGGACCATCACACCGGCAGCCTCGACGACGAACTCGGGTTGCTCGTCGTCCACGGGGTCCTGCACCTGCTCGGGTTCGATCACGAGGACGACGACGAGGCCGAGGCGATGGAAGCACTCGAACAGAGCCTGCTCGCGGCGCATCACCGATGAGCGCCGGGTTGATCGTCGGGGCGGCCGTCGCCGCCGTGCTGGTGCTGATCGCCGGGGTGAGCGCCGCAGCGGAGACCGCACTCACCCGAATCTCCCGCGCTCGGGCCGAAGGGCTCGCCGCCGAGGACCACGGCAGCGCCGACGCCTTGATCGCGGTCCTCGCCGACCGCGAGTCGAGTCTCGCTCCGCTGCTCTTGTTGCGGGTGGCCTGCCACGTCGGCGTGATCGCCGTCGTGATCACCCTCGTCGCCGATCGTTCGACCACCGGTGCGGTGGTCGCCGCCGCGGTCGGGTCGGTCGTCGGCCTCTACGTGTTCGCCGAGGCGATCCCCCGGATCTGGGCCCTGCAGCACCTCGACCAGGCGGCGTCGCGCTCGGCGCGCATTCTGCGGGGGCTGCTCCGGGTGGCCCCGCTGCGAGCGTTGACCGGCATGTTGAACCGCATCGCCAACATCATCCTCCCCGGTCCGGCCGGGGCCCCGGTGATCTCCGAGGACGAGCTCATCGCCATGACCGAGGCCGCGGTGGCGGGGGAGTCGATCGACGAGGAGGAGCGCGACCTCATCGAGTCGGTCTTCGCCCTCGGCGACACGATCGTGCGCGAGGTGATGATCCCCCGCACCGACATGACCACGGCGTCGTCGGATCAGACGATCTCCGACGTCCTCGACCTCGCCGACGACAAGGGCTTCAGCCGACTGCCCGTCTGTGGCCACGGCATCGACGACATCGTCGGCGTGTGTCTCATCAAGGATCTCGCGCGGGTCGAACGGCGCGGCGGGGGCGGCCGCACGGTGGTGTCGCTCATGCGCAAGCCGCGCTTCGTCCCCGAGACCAAGCACGCCGACGAACTCCTGCGCGAGATGCAGACCGCCGAGCACCATCTCGCAATCGTGGTCGACGAGTACGGGGGTACCGCCGGGCTGGTGACCCTCGAGGATCTCGTCGAGGAGCTCGTCGGGGAGATCGTCGACGAGACCGACCGTGAGGAGCCCCTCGTCCGGTCACTCGCCGGTGGCAACCTGCTGGTCCACGGGCGCATGCCCGTCGACCAGCTCGAGGAGATGCTCGACGGCGAGTTCGCCGACGGCGACTGGGACACGATCGGCGGAATGATCTTCACGACCCTCGGCCACGTGCCCGAGGTCGGCGAGTCGATCGAGACCAACGGGGTACGACTGCGCGTGGAGCGCATGCAGGGCCGGCGGATCACGTCGGTCCGGGTCGACCATCTCGAGGACGAGCCCGTGTCCGACGGCGAGGCGTCGTCCTCGTGAGCGACGGGTACCGCTCCGGCTTCGTGACCCTCGTCGGCCGCCCCAACGCCGGCAAGTCGACACTGCTCAACCAGATCCTCGGCCAGAAGGTGTCGATCGTCAGCGACAAGCCGCAGACGACGCGAACCCAGGTGCGGGGCGTGTTGACCTCCGACACCCACCAGATCGTCTTCGTCGACACGCCGGGCATCCACAAGCCCCGAAGCGCGCTCGGCACGAGTCTGAACGCGACCGCAGCGAGCGCGGTGAGCGATGTCGATGTGGTGTGCTTCGTGGTCGACGCGACCGCGCCCTACGGCCGAGGCGATGCCTTCATCGCCGAATCACTCCCCGACGACGCCGTCGTCGTCGTGACCAAGGCCGACATCGCCAAGCCCGAACAGGTCCTCGAACAGCTCCAGGCGACCTCGTCGCTCACCGCCGAAGCGTGGTTTCCGGTGAGCGGCCGCACGGGTGAGGGCGTGGAGGCGCTCGTCGATCACCTGCGGAGCCGTCTCCCCGAGGGGCCGCAGTACTACCCCGACGACATGGTCAGCGACGTCCCGGATCCGTTCTGGGTCGCGGAGCTCGTGCGAGAACAATTGCTCGCCGGCGCCCGCCAGGAGTTGCCGCATTCGATCGCGACCAGGGTCGTGGAGTGGGAGTGGCCCAAGATCCGCTGCGAGATCCTCGTCGAGCGCGAGTCGCAGAAGGCGATGGTGATCGGCCGCAAGGGCGAGAACCTCAAGCGGGCGGGCACGGCGGTACGTCGCCAGCTGCCCGACGGCGCCTATGTCGAGCTCTTCGTCAAGGTCGAGAAGAACTGGCAGCGCCGGCCCGACTCGGTGGCCGACCTCGGCTACTGAGCCGGTGACGTCGGGTCAGAGGGCCCGACTGGGATCGCCCGGCGTCTCCTCGCCGTACTTCTCGGCGTAGGCCAACCACTCGACGAGC
>JBCCWI010000210.1:0-4191 GCA_039193795.1 Actinomycetota bacterium
CCCGTCCGAGATGGTCGTGTTCATCAGCGAGAGGGCCAGGGCGGTCGGGATCACCCTCGTGCTCTGCACCCAGACCCCACGACACGACGTCATCCCCACCCGACTCCGCAACAACCTGCAGCTGCGCTGGTGCGGGGCCACCGAGGATCCGGATCAGACTCGGATGGTTCTGGGTGCCGCCCTTGCGACCCAGTGTCCCGCCGATCTGCTGGAGCCGAACACCGGGATCGGGTACGCCCACATCGACGGGCAGAAGCGTGCCCAACTGGTCAAGGGAACGTTCCTGGACAGCGAGGGCCGGAGCCGTGTGCTCGCGAGGCTGGTCCCTCGATCAGGAGCAGATGAGCCACCCCCCGAACCACCGTCCCCAGCTCCCGATGATGAGCCGTCGGCACGTTCCCAGCCGATCCCGCTTCCCGCAGCCCCGACCCTGCCCCGGCCCCCACACCCCTATAGGGGGTGTGTGGAGGACCGTGGGGAGGGTGAGGGCGGCGTGGGGCAGGACACGTCCGGGCACGCACCACCGTCTCCTCCTCGGAAGTGGGAACGACGGTACGTGGGGAAGCGTCATCCGCTCGCTGATGCGCGGGGCCGTGCCTACGAGCATCGGGTCCTGCACCACGAAGTCACCGGACCGGACCCTCGGCCGTGTGATCACCCGGGCTGCTCGAGGATGCTGTCGTGGAAGAGCGATGATCCCGACCTCGAGATCCACGTCGGGCTCGTGGACGAGTCTCGGGGGGTGGAGGGGGGTCGCAACCTCGGGGGCTGGTGCAAGGAGCACATGGGGCTCCGTCGTGGTGCGCTGTCCGGTCCGCCCCCACGGCGGGGTCGGAAGGCGGCTGCGTGATGGGCTGGCTCACGAACCTGCTCCCGTCGTTGCCGTCGCTGTGGCCGCCGCGCCTGTACGTCGATGATCGGGCCGGCGGCAAGGTCGACCCGTGGCGGAAGGAGCCGGCGTCCCGGACGATCACTCGCGACGGGGCCGAGTACGTCCTCGACGTCTGCCCGGACTGCGAGCTCGGCAGCGGGCAGCGGTACTACGACGACATCGCCGGGGAGACCCACACCGGGTACCTGACGTGCGAGACCTGCATGGGGACCGGGATGGTCGAGGACTGGTCCGGTGAACCCTCCCCGGTGCTCCGGTCGCACTGGCTGCTCGGCGAGCACTACGAGTCCCCGTACGGGGGGATGGGCGAACCGAAGCTCGCCGCGCTCCGGAAGCAGAACGGGGCCGCGCTCCGTCGGTACGAGCGATGAGGGATCCCGGGTACGCGAAGACGTGGTGGCGTGGCCCCGCCGTGCTCGGCGCGCTCCTCGCCGCGGTGAACGGCTCTCTGCCGGTCCTGGTAGGCCTCGTGGTGGTCTGGTCGCTGGTGCGGGCGGGGTGGTGGGCGCTGGTCGCTCACGGCCGCCAGGAGCCGCTCTGCGGCCGTCTCAGCGGCGAACGAGTCCCGTCCGGCCACCCTCGTCGCTTCGACACTCCGCACACGCCCGCAGGGGCCGTTCTGGACGATCTGGCGGCGTTCTCGCGAGAGGCCACCCGGCGGTGGTGATCGACGCCCGAACACAGGCGAGCGTGCTCCGGCGCGCCGCCGTGCATGTCCGCTCCGGGTGGCGGCAGCGGTCCTGGGGACCTCGTGTCGGTGGCCGCGTCTGCGCTCAAGGTGCGCTCGCTCGGGCCGCGCAGGAGCACCAGCTCGACCCCGAGGACGTCGCGTCGGTGTACGCGCTCGTCGGTGACCGGGTCGGAGGACCGGTCCGTGGGCGCATCGATCGGCGGATCCCTGGGTGGAACGACCGGCGCGGGCAGACCGCGGAGCGGGTCGCGGGCGTGCTTGATGGGTGCGCCGCTGAGCTCGAAACGAGCGCGCGGCGGGCGCTGCCGGCCGGCGCGGGGGTGCGTGGGGAGCTCGGGATCGGGTCGGCGGTGCTGCTCGAGGCCCGTCTCCTGGAGGCGCGGTGGCAGCGCGGGGACGTTCCGGTGGTGGCTCGTGGGGTGACGTCGGGGCGTTCGGACACCCGGTTCTTGCTCGGTCCGGGGGTTGTTCCGGCGGGTGATCGGTGGGGTTCGGACGTCGAGCTCGTGGTGCCGCGGGGTCTGCCGGTCGGGGAATCGTCGTAGAACCCCTTGCTATCTCTACCGTATCCCGGTATAGTTGGGAGTATGGAGAGCACAGCGACGGCAACCACCACCGAACCCTCGAACCTCACCGTTGCCGTGGCCGTTCTCAAGGTCGTCTGCTTCGTCGCCCTGGTCGTCGGGTTCCTCATCGACGCCCAGCTCGTCGTCGGGATCGCGCTGCTCGGCACGTTCGGCCTCAACGCCCCGCACCTCGTTCGCCCCGTTCGCCGTCTCCGCTCCCTCGGAGACTGACCCCAGCCCCGGCCCGCCCGCGCACCACGCACCCGCCTGCTCTCCACCAGAAGGTGGGGCGGTGCGGGCCGGGGAAGGAGGACCACCACACCGTGACCACCACCGAAGAGACCCCGATCGCCACCCTCTACCGCGACGACGAGGGCGACCTGACCCTCCCCGGAGTCGGGCTGTTCTACGAACGATCCGGCGCCTACTACCTCGAGGTGTTCAACCTGGAAGCCGACGTCGACCACATCGCCGAGCTGACGCACGGGTGGGTGCGAGACGATGGGTTCGTCATCGTCATCGGCAGCTACTCGGACTGGCGCGACGACGGGTTCGAGACGGCTGCCCAGACCGCGGCCGGCCGGATCCTGGATGACACCGGTCCCGTGCTCATCGTGGACGACGAGTCGTGACCGCCACGCACCTGGACCGCTGGAACGAGATCCTCGCTGACGACGATGTCTGGGATAGCCCCGACCATCTCGAAGCGCACCTCCAGGAACTCGGCGCCGTGGGCGCCAAGCTCGCCGCCCGCGTCGACGACCTCGAGCGCATCGTCACCCAGGCCGTGTCCGTGCTCGGCGCCGCCGGGCATCTCGACGAGCACGGCGCCGACCTCACCGACGAGGGCGTCGCCCTCATCCGCGAGGCTGGTGGGTCATGGACGTAGCGGTGTTTGCACTCCTCGGCATGTTCGTCACCTACGCGCTTGTCGCCGATGCCTGGCTGCCGCTTCGCCTTGGCCTCATCGCTCTCTGCGCTGCCGGCGTCGTGTACTTCGTGGGGCGTCCTGCCGCAGAATCCGGACTCGCCTACGCGGCATGTGTCGTTGTCGGCGGACTACTCGCACTCGATGTCGTCGAAGAAGTCAGCGTTGCTGTACGCGAGCTGATCGTGCGACGAAAGCGCTGCCGGGTCGGGTCGCAGTCGTGACTCCGCACCCGTGGCTGGAGGCTGCCGGGTGGGCGGTGATCGTCGTCCCGCTCGCCGTGACGGTGCTGTTGGCGCCGTGGGCCGGAGCTCGTCGTGTGCGCCGGCGCGCGAGGGAGCGGGCCGAGCTCGAGGCAGCGATGCGGGAGCGGCGGTTACTGGAGGCGGCTCACGCTGAGATCGATGCGTCGGTGGAGGAGGTGTTGCGGCCGGGTCCGGTGGAGGAATCTTCGGGTTCCTGACCGAAAGGGATTGCTATCTCTACCGTGACACGGTATAGTTATGGACATGGAGAGCACAGCAGTCACCACCACCCACACCGCCGAGACCGCGTTGCGGAACTCGCTCCGCACCCTCGCCGACCGGGCCCACGCCCTCGGCAACGTCACCGCCGAGTGGCGGGACAGCGCCCACCGCGGCGCTGACGGTGCGGCCAGCGACACCGCCGTCGCCCACCTCGTCGAGTTCCTGTCCGAGCGGGTCTGACCCGCGAGTCCTGGGGGTCCGGCCGGCAGCCCACCACCGACCGGACCCCCACCCCCACCCCGAGAGGAACCACGATGGACGCCGAGCAGATCGCCGAGATGATCCACGACGCCATGATCGACAGCGACGTCGCCGCCGACGACGGACTCGAGGACGTGCGCGTCAACCGGGACCACGTCCGGATCCGCATGACCGACGGCGCCGAGTTCGCTCTCACCGTCGTCGAGCTCGAACGATGACCCTCCCCCGCCACCAGGCCCCGAAGGCCCGCTACCACGACATGCCACACGGACACGCCGCCGGCAACCACGGCGACGCCCGCCGCGCAGCCTCCGCTGCAGCGTGCCGCGGCCGGTTCGTGTACGACCCCGAGGAGTGGGCATGACCGCGCCCACCCGTATGAGTGC
>JBCCWI010000211.1:0-4125 GCA_039193795.1 Actinomycetota bacterium
ATCATCGGCATGAACAATCTCGACCCAGTCGAACCCGGCGACGAGTCCCGCTCGTACCGGGTGAAGTCCTGGCCCCGCAAGATGCTGGTCGTGTCGGCCGGTTCGGCCATGCACTTCCTGATGGCGATCGTGATCTTCGCCATCTTCGCCATCGCCTACGGCGTCCCCCGTGACGACGGCTCGTGGGCGGTGAGCTCCGTCTCGACCGCCAGTGCCGCAGGGGATCTCGGCATCGAGCCCGGCGAAGAGATCATCAGTGTCGACGGTGTCGCCATCGACGAGTTCGAGCAGTTCGGCGATGTCGTGCAGTCCCGCGGCGGGCAGACCGTGTCGGTCGTCTGGCAGCGTGGCGACGAGACGCTGTCCGGCACGACCGATCTGCGGTTCCGCCTCACCGCGGCGGGTGCCGTCGCCTTCGACGGTCTGCTCGAGCGGGACCGGATCCTCGCCATCGAGGGTGTCGAGGTGACCGGGTGGGACGACGTTCTCGACGAACTCGACGGCCGCTACGGCCAGCCGCTCGACATCACCATCGATCCCGTCGACGGTCTCGAACCGGTCGTCATCATCGATGTCACCGTCGACGAGGAGCTCCTCCCGCCTGTCGAACAGGCCACCATCGGCTTCTTCGGGGTCGGGCCCGAGACCGCCCGCGACAGCAAGAACGTCTTCGAGGCGTCGGTGTTCGCGGTCGAGGAGTTCGGCGAGACGATCCTCCTCGCGGGGGAGGGGCTGCTGCGGTTCTTCACGCCCGGATCGATCGGCAACTTCATCTCCGACACCTTCAGCGACGACGCCGAGGTCACCACCGCGGTCGACAGCGGCGCCGAGCGCGAGCGCAACAGCCGTGTGCTCGACGCCCGCAATCCCGACGAGGACCGCATCCTGTCGATCTACGGCGCCGTCCGCATCGGCGCCAACGCCGACTTCCAGAGCCAGCTCGGCCTGCTCGCCGTGCTCAACATCTTCATCGGCGTGTTCAACATGATCCCGCTGCCGCCCCTCGATGGCGGTCACGTGGCGATCGGCACCTACGAACGGCTCCGGTCGATCGGGGGTCGTCGCTACGAAGTCGACTACAACCGCGTCCTGCCGTTGACCTATGCGGTCTTCGCCTTCCTCGTCGTGATCGGCATGTTCGCCCTCGTGCGCGACATCATCGATCCCATCGATCTGGGCTGACGTCGCGCCCACCCTGCGGCCGCTGTCACACCGGCCCGTCATCTCCGAGCGTCACCCTCGGCGGTAGCCTGACGACGTGGAGTTCACCCAGAGCTTCCCCCGTCGCGAGACCCGCCAGATCATGGTCGGAGACGTTCCCGTCGGAGGTGGCGCCCCCATCACCGTCCAGTCGATGACGATCACCAAGACGGCTGATCACGAAGCGACGCTGCAGCAGATCTACGGCCTCGCCGCGGCCGGCTGCGACATCGTCCGCTGCACCTGCAACGAGCCCGAGGCGGCCGAGGGGCTCGCCCGGATCGTGCCCCGCTCGCCGGTGCCGATCGTGGCCGACATCCACCACCAGTACCGGCGTGCGCTCGAAGCGCTCGAAGCGGGGGTGCACTGCCTCCGCCTAAACCCGGGCAACATCCGCAAGCCCGAGCACATCAAGGCCGTCGCCCGGGAAGCCAAGGACCGCAACGTGCCGATCCGCATCGGCGTCAACGGTGGTTCGCTCGACCCGAAGCTCTACGAGAAGTACGGCGGCAAGGTCACGCCCGAGGCGATGGTCGAGTCCGCCCTCCAGGAGATCGCCTACTTCGACGAGGTCGATTTCGACCTCATCAAGATCTCGGTCAAGGCGTCGTCGGTCCCCCTCATGATCGAGGCGTACCGCCAACTCAGCGAGGCGACCGATCACCCACTCCATCTCGGCGTGACCGAGGCGGGCCCGCCGCCGACCGGCACGCTCAAGGCCACCGCCGGCATCGCGACGCTGCTGGCCGAGGGCATCGGCGACACCATCCGCTACTCGCTCACCGCCGATCCCGTCGAGGAGGCCAAGGCCGGTCGCCAGTTGCTCGAAGCGCTCGGGCTGCGCGAACGCAAGAACGTCGACCTGATCTCGTGCCCGTCGTGTGGCCGTGCCGAGGTCGACGTCTACGAGGTCGCGCAGACCGCGATGGAACGGTTCGGCGAACGCCAGATCCCGCTGCAGGTCGCGGTCATGGGATGCGTGGTCAACGGCCCGGGCGAGGCGCGCGACGCCGATCTCGGCATCGCCGCCGGCAACAAGCGTGGTCATCTGTTCGTGAAGGGCCAGAACGTGATGGTCGTCCCCGAGGACGAGATGGTCGACACCCTGGTCGAGTGGGCCGAGTACATCCACGAGAACGGTGCCGACGCCGCTCTGGAGAAGGCGAAGGCGACCAAGGATGCCGCCCGCAAGGCCGCCCAGGAGGACCGCGACCGCAACCTCGGCGAGCGCGGCGACGACGCCAACGACTCCGAGGCGGTCATCGCCGAGATCCGCCGCGGCGGCTGAGCCGTGCCCAAGGCGGTCGTCTCGGTCGCCGACGCCCGTGACCGGTCGTTGCCGCCGGTGTCGGTGAAGAGCGGAGCGCCGGCCGACGGGTACGCGCCGGTGACGGTCGCCAATCGCCGCATCCACCTGCCGCTCACCCAGGCCGAGTTCGACCGGGTCAAGGATCTCCAACACCGCCAGCGCTGGGCGATCTACGGCGGGGTCGGCTGTGTGGCGGTCGGCGCTGCGCTCGCGCGCTTTCCGTTGATCGTGCCGTTGGCCCTCGCGATCGCCGTGCTGTCGGTGGTGCTGTGGGTCGTCGTGAAGCTCACGCTGCGGGCCTATCTGCCCGGCATGAACGTCGAGGGCAGCCAGATCCGGCTCACCCGTGTGCATCAGGGGTTCGTGGCCGCCCTCGGTTCCTCGGATTCCTGATACGCTTGGTGCATCGTTCTTCAGCCGGTTTCGGATGAGGCGTGGCCCTGGGCCACGCCTTTCTCAGTTCCGGTGACGTTTCCGTCGAACCATCACGAAAGGGGAGTCCCATGGCCGTCGTCGACCGAGTCCGTGAGCTGATCGCCCCCGTCGTGGCCGATGTGGGAGCCGAGCTCTACGACGTCGAGTTCAACGGTGGGATCCTGCGCATCCTCGTCGACGCCGAGGGTGGGATCGACATCGACTCGATCAAGACCATCTCGAAGTCGTCGAGTCGTATTCTCGACGACGCCGATCCGATCCCGGGTCGGTACACGCTCGAGGTGTCCAGCCCCGGCCTCGAACGGCCGCTGCGCACCCGAGCCCACTACGAACGTGCCGTCGGCGAACTGGTCAAGGTCAAGACCTTCGCCGACGTCGACGGTGCTCGACGCTTCACCGGCACGCTCGTCGGCGCCGACGACGCCGGGTTCGTCCTCGAGGTCGACGGCGACGCCCGGTCCTTCGTCTACGACAACGTGGCCAAGGCACGCACCGTGTTCGAATGGGGTGGCAACCCCAAGCCCGGTGGCGGGCAGCAGTCCGGGCGTGGCCCGGCAACGAATCCGAAGAGAGAGGCTCAGCAATGAACCAGGACATGATGGAGGCGCTCCAGGCGCTGGCCACCGAGCGGGGCATCTCCGTGGATGCCCTCTTCGGTGCATTGGCCGATGCACTCGAGCACGCCTACAAGCGGATGCCCGAGGCCTACGAGTACGCCTGGGTCACGATCAATCCCGACACCATGGAGTTCCAGGTGTTCGCCCAGGAGCTCGACGAGGACGGCGAGCCGATGGGGGAGGAGTTCGAGGTCACCCCCGACAACTTCGGTCGCATCGCTGCCCAGACGGCGCGCCAGGTCATGACCCAGCGCATCCGTGAGGCCGAGCGTGAGCTCAAGTACGAGGAGTACGCCGGCCGCGAGGGCGACATCGTCACCGGCATGATCCAGCAGACCGACGCCCGCTACACCCTGCTCGATCTGGGTCGGGTCGAGGCGCTGCTGCCCCAGGCCGAACAGGTGCCCTACGAGTGCCCGGACGGCAACACCCGCATCAAGGCCTACATCGTCGAGGTCCGCAAGACCGCGAAGGGCCCGCAGATCGTCGTGAGCCGCACCCACCCGGGTCTGGTGAAGCGCCTGTTCGAGCTCGAGGTGCCCGAGATCGCCGACGGCATCGTCG
>JBCCWI010000212.1:0-4019 GCA_039193795.1 Actinomycetota bacterium
CCTCGACCAGGCCTTCTTCGCCCGCCGCCACGGTCGCGGGTACACCGTCTTCTACGCCATCGCCGACGTGGCGGCCTTCGTCGCCGCCGACGACCCCGTCGACCGCGAGGCTCGTGATCGGGGCGTCACCCTCTACTCCCCGGACCTTCGAACGTCGCTGCACCCCGAGTCGATCTCCGAGGACGCAGGGAGCCTGCTCGAGGGCCAGGACCGTCGAGCGCTGCTCTGGACGATCGAGCTCGACCACGACGGTCGACTCGGCGATGCCCGGCTCGAGCGGGCCGACGTCCGCAACCGGGCCCAGCTCTCCTACGCCACCGCCCAGTCGATGGTCGGCCAGGTCGACGACGATCACCCCGTCGCCGTCCTCGCCGAGATCGGACCCAAGCGTCTCGCCCTGGAGGCCGAGCGCGGCGCCGTGAGCCTCGCGCTGCCCAGCCAGGAGGTCACCGCCGGTCCCGACGGCAGCTACCACCTCGCCTACGACGAGTCGTTCCCCATCGAGTCCTGGAACGCCCAGATCTCGCTGCTGACCGGCATCGCCGCCAGTCGGATCATGATCGATGCGGGCGTCGGCCTCCTCCGCACCCTTCCCGAACCCGACCCTCGCACCGTCGGACAGCTTCGCCGCACCGCCAACGCGCTCGGGATCGAATGGCGCCGCGACCAGAGCTACGCCGATCGGGTCCGACATTTGCGTCCCGACACACCGCAGCGCGCCGCCATGCTCAGCCAGGCCGCACGAGGGCTCCGCGGCGCAGGCTATGTCGCGTTTCGAGATCACGACCTCCCCGAGCATCCCGAACACTCCGCGATCGCCTCCACCTACGCCCACGTCACCGCGCCGCTCCGGCGGCTCTGCGACCGATTCGCCAACGAGATCGTGCTCGCGCACTGCGCGGGCCTCGAACCGCCGGCGTGGGCGCTCGAAGCGCTCGACGATCTCCCCTCGCTCATGGGATCGGCGCGCTCACGCGACCGCAACCTCGAACGGGCGATCGTCGACTTCGTCGAAGCCGCCGTGCTCGAACCGCGCGTCGGCGAGACCTTCGACGCGGTCGTCACCGACGTCGACACCGAACGTGATCGGGGCCGGATCCAACTCCGCGACCCCGCGGTCGTCGCCCGCCTCCCGGCCACCGGTCTCGAACTCGGCGACCCGGTCCGCGTGCAGCTGCTCGAAGCCGACCCGGCCGCCCGCAGCGTGCGCTTCGTCCTCGCCGACTGACGCCGCATCACACCCGGGGT
Source organism: Actinomycetota bacterium (assembly GCA_039193795.1). Lineage (GTDB taxonomy): Bacteria > Actinomycetota > Acidimicrobiia > Acidimicrobiales > Aldehydirespiratoraceae > UBA11606. Next base: position 1,249 of record JBCCWI010000212.1, read on the forward strand.
CCGAGGCCTCGCCGCCCCCACCCCAGATCAGGATCGTTGCTGATCGGAGATCAGGATCGTTGCTGATCGGAGATCAGTGACTCACCATCGGGTCGAGTTCCTTGGCATGGGCGACCCAACGCTCGACCTCGCCCAACGACGGCGGCCGCCGCACGATCCGGCCCTTCTTGGCCGCATTCGTCTCGATCATCTTGGCGTGGAGGTTCGCCGGCTTGCGGGTGCGCAACTCCTTCACCGTGTCGACGCCCGCCTGCTCCAACAGATCGCTGTACTCCTCGCCGACACCGCGGACCCGCATCAGGTCCGCTCGGTTCACCCACTCGAGCAGCTGATGCTCGGTGCATCCGGAGGCGGCGGCCAACGCCTTGCGCCCCTTCTTCGAGCCGCCCTCCTGCAACAGCGCACCGGTGGTGCGGATACCGGCGCTGCGCAGCGCCTTGCCGTGCTTGGGGCCGATGCCTTCGATGGTCTCGATGGACGCCATGGGGTTCTCCTCGTGCGATTCGGGCGAACCCGACGCTAGGCCATCAGCACCCCGCGCGTCGCGCGTCAGTTGACGTGGGCCGCCACATAGTCGTGGGCACACTCACCGGCCGGGGTGACGGTCAGACGTTCCGCCCCCTCCTCGGCGAGGACGAGCGTGTGCTCGAACTGCGCAGTGCGGGTGCCGTCGATCGTCACCGCGGTCCAGTCGTCGTCCCACATCGCGGCCTCCGGTGAGCCGAGGGTCAACATCGGTTCGATCGTGAACGTCGTGCCGAGCTCGATCCGGGTGGTGAGACGCCGCTCGAAGTAGTGCGGGATCTGGAGACGCGTGTGGAACTCGGTGCCGACCCCGTGACCGATGAACTCCCGGACGACGCCGAGCGAGTGCTGACGGGCGTGCTGTTCGATCGCCCTGCCGATCTCGTTGACGGGACCGCCGGGCCGCACCGCGGCGATCGCCAGCTCCAGCGAGCGAGCGGTCTCCTTGACCAGCCGCCACGACGCATCGTCGACCTCGCCCACCAGGAACGTGGTCGAGGTGTCGCCGTGGACACCCTCGCGGTAGAAGGTGACGTCGATGTTGATGATGTCGCCCTCGGCCAGGGGCCGCGAGTCGGGGATGCCGTGACAGATCACCTCGTTGATCGAGGTGCACACCGACTTCGGGAAGCCGCGGTAGTTGAGCGGGCTGGGATACCCGCCCTTGTCGATGCAGGCCTGATGGACGAACTCGTCGATCTTGTCGGTGGTGACCCCGGGGGCGACCATCTCGCCCGCGCGCAACAGGATCTCGGCGGCGTCGGCACCGGTGCGCCGCATGGCGGCCAGCTCGTCGGGCGTGCGGGTCAGCGACGACGTCGACGGACCCGGATCGCCGTCGAGTGCGTAGGGCGGTCGGTCGATCTCGGCGGGGATCCGGCGGGGTGGCGAGAGCAGGCCCGGGCGAACCGGGGGAAGCGACGGGTGGACGTCGGCCGGAAGTCGGTTCTTCTTCTTGCGCTTGGCCATGGGTCCAGCCTACGTCGTCGCCGGGACGGATCTCACCGCGGCGGGACCGCCGCTCAGCGCAGGAACCGGCTGACGGACTCCACGATGCACGCCGGCTTGTCGTTGCCGTCGATCTCGACGGTGATGGTGATCACCGCCTGCACCCCGCCCGTTATCTCGTCGGCGGCGGTCAGGACCGCGTGACCCCGGACCCGTGAGCCCACCACGACCGGTTGCGGGAACCGGACCTTGTTGACCCCGTAGTTGATGCCCATCGAGACATTGTCGACCCGGACGATCTCGGGGAGGAACTGGTTGGTCAGCGCGAGCGTCAGGTAGCCGTGCGCGATCGTCGCGCCGAAGGGTCCTGCCGCGGCTTCCTCGGGGTCGACATGGATCCACTGGTGATCGCCGGTCGCGTCGGCGAAGCCGTCGATGCGCTCCTGTTCGACCGTGACCCACTCGCTCGAGCCGAGGTCGTCGCCGACGGCGGAGAGGAGGGCGTCCGGGGAGTCGAAGACGGTCGTCATGGCCGAGGACGCTAGCGAATCGAGGGGCGGGCGGGCATCTCGATGCGGCCGCGGCGACGATGCGGAGCGGCGACCGGTCGCGCCGGTCCGGGCCAGTCAGGCGGCGGTCTGTGGCTCGGGTGCGCGGATCTGGCGGAGGATGCGGATCACCGAGGCGACACCGAAGACGACGATGAGCGCCCCGATGATGATCCACGCGAACAGGGGCATCTCGCCGGAGCCGGCCCCCACGATGTAGGCGTAGGGGGCGATGAACGCGAGGAAGGTGATGAAGGCCCAGACCTGCACGGTTCGCCAGTCGCCCGCTCGGGCCGCCTTCACGACCCGGACCTGGCCGTAGGCGTAGGGCCAGGCGGTCACCACGTCGATCACGAGGAAAATCCAGGGACTTACGCCGTACTCGCCGAGGGTCGGCCACACGACCAGGGCGCGCGCGACCGAGAAGCCGAACACGCCGAGGATCCAGGCTTTTCCCACCCATCCAACGCGCTGCTCGTCGGTCATGGCCCGACACCCTAGGCCACGCCGTCGCGCCCGACACAGTCCCCCGACCGGCCACCCGCGGGGTGGCTCGGTGCTGAACTATGTTCGCGGTTGGGAACAACCGGTGGCGGCCACTTGACGGAGGGTGGTTATCCACAGCTAGAGTGCCCGGGACCTATGGCCCTAGTTCCGACGATCCCCGGCCTCTTGGTGCGTGAGCCCGAGTCCGCGGCCGAACTGCTCGCCGCGCGGCGCCTCCATGCCGAGTGCTACCTCGAGTAGGGC
>JBCCWI010000213.1:0-3884 GCA_039193795.1 Actinomycetota bacterium
CACGAGCCGGGGGGTCGAGGGGGTGGTGGGGGGCTACGACGGCCGCCTGGTGGGGGTTGGGGTATAAGACGGTTTACCCGCGCCGGTGGCGGGGGGCGAAGATGGCTTGGTGGTGGTGGGTCGACCCCGGGGGGTCGACCGCCACGAAGTCGAGATCTCGGGCGTCGACGACCGTCGGCGCCGCCCCGGCCGGGATGCGAGGTCCGGCGGCCACGGCGGCCTCGGCGGCGTCGAGCACGTCGGGCGGGAAGCTCGGCGGCACATCGAGTTGCTCACGGATCCGGGCGAAGCCGTCGACGATGCGTTGGTCCGGCGGGCATCGAACGTGTTGGCGGGGCACGGCGGAACGTTAGCGACCCGCCGACGGCCCGCGCTCGACCAGGTGGGTCGAGCGGCGGGTCGATGGGTTCAGCTCCACGACGCCCCTTCGCGTCTCGGCATCTCGACCCAGGTGCGGCCCGGGAGGATCTCGATGAAGTTGCCGTTGATGTCCACGTACTCGATCGGCTGATCGGGAGCCTCTCGGCGCCAGAAGCCGAGACTGATCTGTCCGTCGGAGAGGATCCAGGCGTCGCCGCGGCCGGTCGTGATCGCCTCGGGGGATCGCGGGTCGGCGGGGGACTGGGCGTAGCTGGTGATCTGCACGATCACGGTGGTCGGGGCGACGCGGACACCGTCGGTGTCGACCGTCGGTGCGCCGTCCTGCGTGCGGGCCCAGCCCGACCCGTCCCAGTCGTAGGACACGGTGGTCTGGCCGTAGTCGATGTCGACCCGCGAGGCGGGCTCGACGACGGTGCCGGCCAGCGGATCGCCGGGGGCCCGGAACCGGAAGATCGGAAGCGGAAGGCCGGTCGGGAAGTCCTCGCCCCGCCCTTCGGCCCAGAGGTTGCCCGGGTTGGTGAAGAGGTTGTGGGGAGCGGGCCGGCTCGTGCGGTAGTAGAGGTCGGAGTTCCCGCCGGCACCGATGTCGACGAGCGTCGATTCGGCCAGGAGGTTGCGGGTGATGCGGTTGCCGCCGGAGTTGGCGAACAGCGGGGAGTTGAACTGGCCGAGGAGGTCGAAGTCGCCGGTGCGCATCGATCGGACCGGTCCGACCTCACCCGGGGTCGTGGAGTGGAAGACGGCGGCCAGTCGCGTCAACCCGCCCTCCACCTCTTCGACGTACACGATGTCGGCCTGGTTGATGCCGGCCTGGGGCCGGGCGGTCGTGACATTGTCGATCTTGACGGCCAGGGCCGGCCGGTTCGGGTCGTCGAAGGTGTTCAGGCCGGTCAGGATCGCGGTGTTCTCGAGCGAGCGCAGGAGCTCGATGCGGGCGATGACCTCCTCGAGTTCGACAGCGAGCTCGGCCCGCCGCTGACCGAGCTCGGTCCGGGTGGTCTCGGTCGCCTCCTGGTCGGCGAGCAGGTCGGTGACGACCGCACGGGCGTCGGTGAGTTCGCCGGCGATGCCGCGCAGGCGCTCGTCGGCGTCCTCCAGGCGGCGTTGGGCGTCGTCGATCGCCGCCGAGTACAGCTCCCGGGCCCGAGAGTTCTCGTCGGATCCCTGGAGGGCGAGGACTTCGTCGATCAGGGCGTTCTGGCGGGGGTCGCCGTTGGTGAAGCCGACGATCGCCATCTCGACGCGGGTGGTCGCCGGCTCGCGGCGCTCGTCGACGGCGCGCTCGTAGTCGTCGGCGATCAGTTCGATCGCGACGCGACCCGCCTCGAGGTCGTCTTCGAGCCCGACGAGTTCGGTCTCGGTCGCCTGGAGGTCACCGTCGATCCGAACGAGTTCGGCGGCGATCTCGTCGCGCCGGACTTCGAGTTCGCCGATCTCGGCTTCGGTCTGACCGGTCGCCGGCGAGGTCGCAGCCAGGCTGGCTGCGACGGCGAAGGAGACGAGGAGCAGGGTCGTGGTTCGCGTTCGAGACATCAGGGATTGCAGTGCCGGGCCCGCAGCTCCAACGGTATCGCAGTCCTGCCCTCAGCTCGGGTCGGTGGGCGACCAATCCGGTGATGCCAGCTCGAAGCCGTCGAACTCGAAGCCGGGGCTGACCGTGCAGCCGACGAGGGTCCAGTCGCCGAGGGACGCCGCGGCCTGCCACTGATGGGGCTCGACGACGAGTTGTGGCCGCTCGCCGGCTGCGAGATCGGTGCCGAGGGTGCGATGCTGCACGACCGAATCGGTCGCCGTCGACAGCCGGAGCGGCGCTCCCGCGTAGTGGTGCCAGACCTCGGTGGCGTCGACGCGATGCCAGTGCGAACGTTCCTGCGCTGTGAGCAGGAAGTAGATCGCGGTGCCCGCCGACCGTCCCTGGTCGGCGTCGGCCCGCCAGGTCTCGGCGAAGCGACCACCCTCGGGGTGCGGTTCGAGACCGAGCAGCTCGACGATCGACGACGGGTCGAGGCGGGTGGTGGCGGAGTCCATGGCCCGATCGTTGCAGGTAGCGTCGGCGGGTGGCCATCACCATCGTCGAGATCCCGTTCCACCGTGACGAGCAGCAGTCGGTCAGTGCGGCGATGCGACGCCTCGAGGCGCGTGGCGACGGCGAAGGCTGGATCAACTTCCACCCGATGCTGACCGACGAGGAGCGGGCTCGGGTCCCGGAACGCACGACGCTCGGCGAGTGGTTCAGTGGCCGTGGGCCCGCGGTGGCGATGGGAACGTGGACACCGTCCGCCGGCGGGGCCAAGCCCCGGCCGGCGCAGATCGGCCTGGCCCATGGCACGGGGCCGAAGGCGTTGGTCCGACTCGACGAGCTCGGGGTGGGCTTGCCGTCGGGCTGGGTGAAACGTCAGGACCACGCGAAGCACGGGATCGTCGCCGAGTTGCCCTCCGGCGAGGATCCGGCGCGGATCGTGACCTGGTTGATCGTCGCGGCGACCGTGTTGCGCACGGTCGTCGAGCCGGGTGAGCAGTGGGCCGCGCTCGTGCACGAACCCGAGGGGTGATTCAGCGGATCCGCGCCTCGACCGGCACCGTGCCGAGGACCCGCCCGAGCGCGTTGACCTGACGCCAGGTCAGGGGTGCTCGGCCCGGGCCGGTCACCAACGAGAAGCCGTCCGCTGATGTCGTCGGGGGTCGCTCGTGCATGGTGCTTCCTTGTCCAGCGAGGCGCCGTTGCCTCTTCAGGAGCTTCGGCACTCGGGGGCAGGGATCGAGTCGAAGCCGTCGTCCATCAGCGAAGAAGTGACAGAGGTCATCGGCCGAGACCGCCGTCGGGCTCACGCCGGTGGTTCGGTGCCTCGGGCCCCGCTGATCAGCACGTCGACCTCGAGGGCGGCGCCCTGCCCGCCGTGTCCGTCGTGGGCGACGAGGCGGACCCCGAAGTCGGCGTCCGCATCGTCGAGTTCGATCCGGCGGATGCCCGCCGAGCCGGTCCACGCGTGGATCGCTCCGTCGTCGCGCCACACGTTCCAGATCGTCAGCCGGCCGGCCGGCACCCGGACGTCGACGGACGCCGGTGCCGTGTCGCTCCAGAGCACCATGCGGGTCCCCGTCTGGTCGGCGATGGTGAACGGTTGGTCGGCATCGAGCGCGACCCCCTGGGGGCGGTCGGTGCTCGCCGATCGGCGAACGATGGTCACCTGGCTGTCGATGTCGAGATCGACGGTCAGGGCGGCGTGGACGATCTCGCCATCGACCTCCGCCGCGTCGGCGGACTCCTCCAGCCACAGCTCCGACGCTCGGGTCATGCCGACTCGACCTCCTCGACGCCGTGGTCGTCATCGGTCGGATCGTCGTCGGGCGGGATCGCATCGAGTTCGGGGACCGGTCGGGGCGCGGCGAAGGGGTCGATCATGTCGCCCTTCCAACCCGGCCGGGCCGTGGTCAGGTCGACGACGGCGGTCTCGCTGCGTCCGATGAGGGGGTGTGGTCAACCGCGACCGCATGCGCAACGG
>JBCCWI010000214.1:0-3808 GCA_039193795.1 Actinomycetota bacterium
CGCTCGCCCTTGTCGTAGTTCCAGGTGAAGATCGCGTCGGCGTTGTCCTGCACGAGATGGATGAGCTCGTGGGGGTTGTCGTTCGCCTGGGCGATCTCCATGATCCGGTCGACGTCGTTGGCGTCGTCGTAGCTGTTGTGGTCCGTGACGGTCATGACGGTTCTCCTGGGGACGGGGCCGCGTCCGGGGACGCGGCGGAGGCTGGGGGAAGCGCAGCGGTGATGAGTCGGTTGATCACCGTGTTCCACTCATCGGCGGCTGCGACGGGTTTCTCGATGGCGCCGAGCACCACGAAGCCGAACGAGATCGCTTGGCAGAGGTTGATGATGGCGGCGGTGGAGAGGGTGGGGTCGACGAGTCCGGCGGCCTTGCCGTCCTCGACCAGGGTGATGAGATGGCTCTCCTCGTCGCACAGGCGGGCGAGGAGCACCTCGCGGAAGGCCGGGTCGCGGCGGGCCATCACCCACGCCTCGAGCACGAGCGCGTCGGTGGCGGTGTCTCGCACGAGCAGGTCGGCACCCAGCGAGCCGAGCACGTCGGCGGCGCTGGAGTCGGGGCCGGCGGCCAGCAACGGCGCGACCTGTTTGACGAAGACGACGTCGAGCGCGTCGAGGAAGAGTTCCTGCTTTCCGGGCCACCGGCTGTAGATCGCCCCGGTGGTGAGGCCGGCACGGCGGGCGATGGCGGCCACCCCCGCCTTGTCGTATCCGCCCTCGGCGAACACCTCGATGGCCGCGCCGATCAGACGATCGGTGAGTTCCTCGGCGGAGGTCGCGGCGGTGGCAGCGGTGACCATGGCTCGATGATAACGATCATTATCGAAGTGTCAAGGCGCCGGGCGCGCCGCGGCGGCCACCAACCGTGGCGGCGCTCGGTTCGCTCCGTGGCGTTCGGCTCAGATCAGGGTCGTGAGTTCGATGTGGGGCCGAGCGCCGATGTGGGAGATCACCTCGCCGGCCGCGACCGAGCCGAGCTCGGCACACCGCTCCAGCGAGGCTCCGATCGACAGCCCGTACATGAAGCCGGCGGCGTACAGATCGCCCGCACCGGTGGCGTCGACCACCTGCTCCACCGGGGTGGCCGGAACGTCGACCCGCTCACCGTTGCTCATCACGACCGACCCGGCTGCGGACCGGGTCAGCGCCGCAGTCTCGACCATCGACGCGATCTGCGCAGCGGCGGCGTCGAAGTCGTCGGTCTCGAACATCGAGCAGACCTCGGCCTCGTTGGCGAAGACCAGGTCGACACGATCCGAGAGCAGGTCCAGCCACTCGTCGCGATGGCGGTCGACACAGAACGAGTCCGACAGCGTCAGCGACACGATCCGCCCGGCTGCCGAGGCGATCGCCATGGCGTGGCGGATCGCGTCCTTGGCCTCGTCACGATCCCAGAGGTACCCCTCGCAGTAGGTGATCGCCGCAGATTCCACCGTGGCCTGATCGATGTCGGCCGGGCTGAGGAAGGCCGAGATGCCGAGGAAGGTGTTCATCGTGCGCTCGCCGTCCGGGGTCACCTGGATCAGGGAGCGGGCGGTCGGCTCGCCCTCGGTCGCGAACGGGACGTCGAAGGCCACCCCGCCGTTGCGCGTGTCGTGGGCGAAGACCTCGCCGAGCTGGTCGTTGCGCACCTTGCCGATGTAGGTCGCCCGGCCGCCGAGACTGGCGACACCGGCCATCGTGTTGGCGGCCGAGCCTCCCGACGCCTCGATCCCGGGCGGCATGGCCGCGTACAGCGACGTCGCCCGCTCGGTGTCGATCAGGGTCATCGCCCCCTTGACCAGTCCGTGCTCGTCGAGGAAGTCGTCGGGCACGGTGGCGATCACGTCGACGATCGCGTTGCCAACCCCGACGACGTCGAGGGGCAGATCAGGATTGGCGCGCACTGGGTCCTCCCGGGAACGGTTCGTCCCGGTCATCCGGGGCCGACGAACCCCGGAACCCTACCGCCGCCGAGCTCGATCAGGCTGCGACCGTCAGGCCGCGGCTTCGAGCTCGCGGCCGCGGGCGATCGCCTCGGCGAACGCCTCGTCGTCGATCTCCAGATCCGACTCCGGCCACTCGGGCCACCCGTCGGTTCGTTCGATCTCGGTGTCGGCTTCGATGGTCACGTCGATGTCGGTCACGAGTCCGCCTCTCATCAGGGGGATGGATGAATTACCCGCACCACTCACCACACCAGACCGATGAAACGCGCCGGTGACATTCGCTTTACGGTCCCGTGTCGGTCCGGCCGGATCGGTAGATTTCGGGCATGACGACCGCCGTTGACCCTCGCCTGCCGCTGACCGCCACCCCGTCGGCCTATCGCATCGAACTCGCACCCGACCTCGATGCGTTCACGTTCACGGGCTCGGTCGAGATCGACGTCGACATCCCCGAGGCGACCGACCGCCTCGTGCTCAACAGCATCGAACTCACGATCCACGACGCCGCGGTCATCGTCGGCACCGACCGGCGGACGGCGGGGTTCGCGCTCGACGACGACCAGGAGCGGCTGACGCTCACGCTCGATGCGCCGCTCCCGGCCGGACCGGCCACCGTCGCCGTCGAGTTCGACGGCATCCTCAACGACCAGCTCCACGGGTTCTATCGGTCGACCTTCACCGACGACGACGGCGCCGAGCACACGATCGCCACCACCCAGTTCCAGTCGACCGACGCCCGGCGATGCTTCCCCTGCTGGGACGAACCCGCCTACAAGGCCACCTTCGAGACCACCCTCGTCGTCGACCCCGACCACCTGGCGGTCTCCAACACCAACCCGACCGCCGAATCGATCGATCCCGACGGCCGCCGGCGAGTCACTTTCGCCCCGACGATGGCGATGTCGACCTACCTCGTCGCCTTCGTGGTCGGTCCGCTCGAGGCGACCGAGCCGGTCGACGCCGATGGTGTGCCGATCCGCATCGTCCACCGCCCGGGCCAGGGTCACCTCACGTCGTTCGCGCTCGACGTCGCCGTGCACGCCCTGCGGTGGCTGAGCGACTACTACGCGATCCCTTACCCGTCCGACAAGGTCGACCTCATCGCCATCCCCGACTTCGCGTTCGGTGCCATGGAGAACCTCGGCTGTGTGACCTTCCGCGAGGTCCTGTTGCTGATCGACCCCGCCGACGCAGCCCAGCCCGAGCTCCAGCGAGCGGCCGACGTCATCAACCACGAGCTCGCCCACATGTGGTTCGGCGACCTCGTCACCATGCAGTGGTGGGAGGGCATCTGGCTCAACGAAGCCTTCGCCACCTTCATGGAGACCAGCTGCAGCGACGCCTACCGACCCGACTGGCGGGTCTGGGACACGTTCGCTCGGGCCCGCTCGGCCGCGTTCGACGTCGACGGCCTCGCCGCCACCCGCCCGATCGAGTTCCCGGTCGTCTCCCCCGAGGAGGCCGAGGGGATGTTCGACCTACTCACCTACGAAAAGGGGGCGTCGGTCGTGCGCATGCTCGAGCAGTACCTCGGCGCCGACGTCTTCCGGGACGGGGTGCGGCACTACCTGGCCACCCACGCCTACGCGAACACCGAGACCAGCGACCTCTGGGATGCGCTCGAACACGTGAGCCGTCAGCCGGTGCGATCGCTCATGCACGAGTGGATCTACCAGGGCGGGCATCCGATCATCACGAGCGAGGCGACCCCCCACGGCGTGCGTGTCACGCAGCACCACTTCACGCTCGATCCCGACGCCGCCGACGGCCGCACCTGGTCGGTGCCGCTGCGGTTGCGGGATGCCGAGGGGGCGTCGACCACCGTGCTGCTCGACGAGGCCTCGATGCTCCTCACCGGCGTCGACGCCGTGCCGACCACCGTCA
>JBCCWI010000215.1:0-3563 GCA_039193795.1 Actinomycetota bacterium
CCGTCAACCACCACAACGGAGCGCACATGACCGAGAACGCACCAGAGGTCGACCTCATCGCCATCGCCGACGAGCGCATCACCTCAGCCGGTGACCGAGCCCTCACGGGCTACTACATCGGGTTCGACTCGACCGGTGAGCAGTCGGTGGACCGCGTCCTGTCGATGGTCGCCCGGGCCGGGAAGGCGTACCACTCCACCGAGTACTGGTCGGACGACGTCGACAACCCGTGGGGCCTCACCGACGGCGACCCGGACGCCGGGTACTCCTGGAACGACCTGATCCAGGCCGCCGGCACCGCAGCCGCCACCGAACTCGCCGACGCACGCGCCGTCGCCGAGTGGGCGATCAACATCATCCAGGAGATGCCCGCCGGCATCACCGAGCATGACCCCCCGGACGCTGTGCTCCGGTTCATCGGCTGGTCGGCTGACGAGATCGATGAGTGGCACGCATGACCACTCGATCCAGTACCCGCTCCACCGAGCACACCGTCATCGCGAGGCACCGGACCTACCCGAGGCTCGTCATCACCAGGCACGGGCTCGCCGAACTCCTCCGGGAGCTCGCCGACGAGATCGATCCCGGGGTCAGCGACAACGGCGAGGTGCCCGTCCTGGATGCCCCGTTCGAGGATCCCGACCCGATCATCACCGACACCGTCAGCCTCCGTCTGCTGGTCGACGCGGAGAGGGCCGACCGGGGCACCTTCAATGCCGAGCTGTCGTTCGCCACCACGCTCAGGAAGAGCACCCGATGAGAGCCGTCGACGAGCTGCTCATCGCCGAGCTCGAAGCCGCCGGCCCTCACGGCGAAGACCAGGGGCAGGTACTCGTCATGTGCCCGCCCAGCGTCGCTCACGCCGCCGCCTTCCGGATCCGCTCCCTTCTGGCCGAGCTCGACTCCATGCTCAAGCAGCGCAGCGCCGCGGACGTCCGCCGCGAGGAGATGCGACAGGAACGGGCCGAAGCGATCGGCGCGCGCGACCACGCCCAGCAGGGCTGGGACGCCACCATCGAACTCCTCGAGGCCGCCGGCAGCGACTACCAGAACGCTCTCTGGGTCGCCCGCAAGCTCGCCGCCGACCACCCCGACGAGACGATCGACGGTGGGTTCGATCAGCGGACGGGTGAGGACTACGGCGACTTCAACCCGTGGGACGACATGATCACCCGCCTCGTCGAGGACCCGGACATCCCGTTCCCCGATGACGACGAGATCCCCGGCGGGAACCTCTCGGAGTACCTCGACCAGCTGCTCCGCACCCCGCAGGCGGACACCACCGAGGAGCCGGCATGACGAAGACGAGAACGGAGCGGGTGCTGGACAACCTCAGCATCGTCGCCGCACACGATGAGCTGGAACCGGACGAGCAGGCGATGGTGACAGACGCTCAGGCGTTCATCACCGAGCTGGAAGCCGAACGTGCAGCGCTCAACGGTCAGCTCCGGACTGCGGCCCGGCAGCGGGATCGGGTCGCCGCCGAGCGGGACACTGCTCTCGCCAAGCTCGCCGAGGTGCGGGAGTTCCGGCACGGTCAGGCCGCCTTCATGACCAAGGGCACTGCCGAAGGAATCGATCGCATCCTCGACGGGGCCGACACCCCGACCGACGACAGTGAGCTGTTCTCGTGGGAGATCCCGCCGGCTTGGCAGGGAGCGTCGCTCGGGGAGCTGCTCGGAATGGTCGCGGGCATGGCAGCCGGCGCTGTCATGGAGCACGCACCGGATGTGGTGATGCCCGAACGCGCCATCCGGGCCGGCATCGACCGTGTCCTGATCGACGGTCCCGAGCCCGCTGGGGAGTCGGCATGACAGTCCGCTACGAGTACGTCCCGTCTGGTGACGCCCGGCCCGGCGACTACCTCGCTCGCTCTGGCCTGACTCCCGCACCGGCCGACGGCATGCACCGCGTCGTCCACGTCCAGGGCCTCAACATCTTCACCGCCGACGAGCACGACTCCCCCAGAGCCTTCCGCTCCTCCCACCACCCGTACTGGGTGCGCAAGGTCACCGACTCCGCCCCGACCGATCCTCGCGATCAGCTCTGGAATGCATGGGACCGCTGGGCCGAGCAGATCCCCCGGCCCGACGGCAGTACCTCCCCCACGCTCAGCATCCCCGGTCAGCTCGCCTTCGAGCTCTGGGGACTCGTCGACCGCCTCCGCGGCGAGAGGGGCGACACCGACACCGTCCGCCGACACCCGATCCCCGTCGGCGACCTCCCTGCGGACCACTCTGAACGTCTGCTCGACGAGGCGCTCGACGCTCTGATCTGGATGAGCGGATCACCCAGCTTCGGCAGTGGCAGGACCGCCGGGAAGCGCTTCGATACCACGGTCCGCCCGCTCATCGATCGGCTCCTCGAGCGACGCGACGCGCAGCCCCAGGAGGAGGACGCACCCCCGCCGCCGCCTCCGCCACCCCCACCGAACCATGCGCTCCCGACCCGTGCCCGGAACCGTGGTCTCGGCCGGCGCATGGCCGAGGCGCTCGCACGAAGGGCCAGCAGGTTTTGACCGGGATCGAGTGGACCGACGCCACGTGGAACCCGCTCACCGGATGCGCCCACGTCAGCCCTGGCTGCGATGGCTGCTACGCCGCCCGTGAGGCTGCCGGCCGGCTCTCCGGGAACCACCGGTACGCCGGCCTCGCTGTCCGCCCCGAAGGTGGAGGACTGCCCCGGTTCACCGGTGAGATTCGTCTCCACCCGGACCGGGTCGACCAGCCCCTCCGGTGGCGGAAGCCGCGCCGGGTGTTCGTGAACAGCATGAGCGACCTGTTCCACCCGGACGTCCCCGACGAGTTCATCGTCGAGGTGTTCTCGATCATGCAGCGCGCCGAGAGCCACCAGTTCCAGGTGCTCACGAAGCGGCCGCAGCGCATGGCCGACCTGCTGTCGTCGGACTGGTTCCGGGACGAGCTGGTCGGGATGCCCGAGGAGGCCGACATCCCGTCGTGGCCGTACCCGTTCCCGAACGTGTGGCTCGGGACCAGCATTGAGTCCGACCGGTACGCGTTCCGGGCCGACCACGGCCGCCACCGCACCCCCGCCGCCGTCCGCTTCATCAGCGCCGAACCCTTGCTCGGGCCGCTCCAGTCGCTCGACCTCACGGGGATCGACTGGCTGATCGTCGGTGGGGAGTCCGGACCGCAGGCCCGGCCGATGCACCCCGACTGGGTCCGCGGCCTCCGTCGAACCGATGAATCCTCTGGTTCGAGCGCTGCCATGCATCAAGAACCTTCGGCTCGGGGACAGATGGCCGGCAGTGACAAGGGTTCTTCGCAACGTTCATCGCAACTAGTCTAATGTCGGGGTCCATCCGAAACGCTCATCGATCTCATGAACCCGACCAATCCCCGGAAAAGGTTGATGATGACCGAGGATTCGAAGACGCTCGTCGACGGCCAGGCGCAGGAGGCGCCGCCGAGTGTCGCGCGCTCGCGCAGGGTCGACATCGACCGCAAGCGCCCAATCTGGATGGTCGAAGGAGAGGCGTGGATGGCAAAGCGCATCGACGGTGTCCAGCAGCCGATCACCCTCCGATTCGAAGAGCAGCGCCG
>JBCCWI010000216.1:0-3288 GCA_039193795.1 Actinomycetota bacterium
CCTCGTCGGCTCCGGAGGTCCCGCGGATCATGTCGGTCATCGGCGGATCCTCGGGTCGAGGTAGGCGTACAAGATGTCGGCGATCGCGTTGAGCACGACGATCGACAGGGAGGTGATCACCAGGAAGCCCATGACCGGGTAGGGGTCGACCTCACGGAGCCCCTCGATGAACAGCTGGCCCATGCCGGACCAGCCGAACACGGTCTCGGTGATGACCGCGCCCTCGATGATCCCGGCGAAGCTGATCGTGACGACGGTCATCACCGGGATCAGCGCCGTGCGGAACGCGTGCCGCATGATCACCTGCGTCGGCGGCAGGCCCTTGGCCTTCGCCGTGCGCACGTAGTCGGAGTTCAGCGTCTCGAGCATCGATGCGCGGGTGAACCGCATGAACGTCGCGAACCCGATGAGCGTCAGGGCCAGCGACGGCAGGATCTGGTGGCCGGCGAGGTCGACCAGCCGCTCCCAGAAGTTGCCCTCGAAGTTCGGGGTGCGGGGGCCGATGGTGCCGATCGTGCGGCCCGGTGACCAGGCGGAGATGAACTCGTCGATCACGACGAGCACGCCAACACCGAAGGCAGCGCTGACGCCGGCCTGGACGGCGGGGCGACGGTCGATCTCGCCGCCGACCAGCGCGCCGACGCCTGCACCCGTGGCGAGCGCCAGCACGAGCAGGATGAACATGCGCGACCAGGACATGTCGTCGAGCCACGACGAGAAGAGCACCTGGCTCACGAGCAGGCCGACGACCGCCGCGGCGACACCGGCGCCCACCACGCGTCGGACCGAGAACGGCGCGTAGGTCGCGGCGGCGAGGACACCGACGCCCACCGACAGCACGATCAGCACCGGCACCGAGATGCCGGGGTTGATCATCCAGTCCGTGGCTTCGATGATCGCCAGGCCGATGGCCGACACGGCCGCGAGGCCACCGCCGGCGACGAGGCGGCGCTGACGGGAGCCGCCGGCGAGACCGGCCCCGAACACGGCGGCGATCACGGTGAGGATCACCAGGCCCCGCGTCGAGATGCCGGGGTTCTCCAGGTAGTTGTTGAACTCGATCGCGCCGTACTCCTTGAGCATGACGGCGAGCCAGAAGACCGGGAGCGAGAAGAAGAGGAACGCAGCGAAGGTCGACGTGTAGTCGATGGCGCTGTACTGCCGGACGGCGGTGATGATGCCGACGCCGATGCCGAGCAGGATCGAGATGATCGTGGCGAGGATCACGAGCCGGAAGGTCGTGCCGGCGGCCTGCCACAGGAGGGTCGAGACCTCCTGGCCGTCACGATTCAGTCCGAAGTCTCCGCTGAAGAGCCCCGTGAACCAGTCCACGTAGCGCTCGGCGTAGGGCTTGTCGAGCTCGAGGAGCCGACTGATCGTCGCCATGGTCGTCTCGCGGTTCGGGTCGGTCGACTGCCGGAACTCGGCGAGGGGGTCACCCGAGATGGTGACCAGCCAGAACATGACGAAGCTCGATGCCAACAGGATCGGGATCGAGATGAGGAGCCTGCGGAGGATGAAGAAGAACATGTGTCGGTCCCTGGTGCCGTGGGGCACGGGCCGGCGAACCGACCCGTGCCCCACCGTGGCACATCAGAGCGGGCTAGGTCAGCCGACCTGCCAGGCGCTGGCGTTGAACGTCAGACCGTTCTGCGACGGGTTGTAGATGACGTTCGCGGCATTGTCGCTGTAGGCGACCACACCCGGGAAGCTGAACACCGGGATGGTGACCAGGTCCTCCCAGAGGATGACGTCGACCTCGTTCGACAGCGCGACCTGGGTCTCGGCGTCGAGCTCCTGGTTGATCGCGTCGAGCAGGGCGTCGACCTCCGGGTTGCCGTAGCCGCCGAAGTTGATGCCACCGGCGGTGCGGTAGATCTCCGACGAGCCGGTCTTCAGGGGCGAACCGGCCCAGGCGAACATGGCGATGTCCCAGTCACCAGCCGACAGCTCGACGTCGAAGAACGTGTCCGAGCCGGCGTCGATGATGTTGAAGCCCTCGACCTGGTTGCAGGACTCCTGCACCAGGGCGACCTGGTTGGTCCGGCGGATGTTGCCGCCGTTGTCGAACCAGCCGATGCGGACGTCGACGGGCTGGGCGATGCCCGACTCGTCGAGCAGCTCCTGGGCACGAGCGATGTCGGGCTCCAGGAACCGGCCGTCGCTGTTGTCGACGTAGCCGGCCTCGAAGGGCTGGTTGTACCGGTTGTTCAGGACCTCGGCCGTCGGGTCGAGCGGCTGGATGAGGTTGGCCACCATCTGCTGACGGGGCAGGCAGGAGGCGAAGGCCTCGCGCACGAGGATGTCACCGAACACGGTGTTGAAGTTGAAGTCGAAGTGCTCCCAGACGAACTGCGAGCCGGTCTCGACCACGACACCGTCGGTGCCCTCGAGCTGAGCCAGGAGGTCCGGCGTCGGCTGCGGGTCCATGGCGTTGATCTCGCCGTTGGCCAGGGCCTGGGCCTGGGCCTCCTCGGCGATGTAGCGCACGGTCACCGGGCCGTTGGCCGGGGTGCCCCAGTAGTTCTCGTTGGGCACGAGGGTCAGCGACGCACCGGCCTCCCACGAACCGAGCTTGAACTTGCCGCCCGACGGGATCAGGGACTCGTCGAGGAGCTCGCCCGGGTTCATGGCCCACGCGTTGTTGAAGAACTCGGCCATCGCATCGATGCTGGCGCGGTCACCGGAGTCGAAGGCGGCGATCAGGTCGTCGACGCCCGCCTCACGAGCGACCACGTGGGCCGGCATGAGCTGCGAGAAGGTCGCACGCCAGTCAGCGAAGATGTCGCTGTAGGTCGTGGTGATCGTCTTGCCGTCCTCGGAGCACTCGAGCGACTCGATGACGTCGTAGCCGGTCGAGCCGGTCACGGCGAACAGCGGGACCTCGGCCTCGGTCTCCTCGTCGACGACGGGCTCGCCGTTCTCGTCGAGGGTCAGCCAGGTGCCGCCGAAGGCCTGCCACGCGAGGTACCAGTCGTTGCAGTCGATGGGGTCACCATCGGACCACGCGGCGTCGGCGTTGATGACGTACTCGATCACCTGCGGGTCGGTGCTGAGCGCCGTCACCGAGTCCATCAGCTCCTCGTTCATGACGAGATCGCCGGTCGGGCCGGCGAAGTCGAACGGACTCGGAACGACCTCGTTGATGATGATGGTGTTCTTCACCGAGTTCGAGGCGGCCAGGCCGTTGTTGTAGTTCGAGAACTCCTGGGCGTTGCCGTAGGCGACGTCCTGGGAGGCGGCCGGCGCCTCGGTGTCCTCGGTCTCCTCGTCCTCGGCCGGAGCCTC
>JBCCWI010000217.1:0-3283 GCA_039193795.1 Actinomycetota bacterium
GTCGTCGAATTCGAGGCCCGGGATCGGCGCCCACCAACCGCCGAGGAACAGCACCGAGGCGATGGCGCTGAAGACGCCGGCGGTGGCGAACTCACCGATGAAGAACAACAGGAACCGCATGCCCGAGTACTCGGTCATGTAGCCGGTGACCAGCTCGGATTCTGCGATCGGCATGTCGAACGGGGTCTGGGTCAGCTCGGCCTGCATGGCGATCATGAAGATGCCGAAGGCGACGAACTGGGTGAGGATGTAGGGGTTGCCGAGCCCGTCCCAGCCGAAGATCTCGCCCTCGGCCTGGGCTCGCACGATGCCCTGCATGTTCATCGTCTCGGCCTGGATGACCACACCGAGCACGGCGAGGATCAGCGGCAGTTCGTAGGCGATGAGCTGACCGGTGGCTCGCAGACCACCGAGCAGCGAGTACTTCGAAGCCGAACCCCAGCCGGCCATGAGGATGCCGATGACCGACACCGACGACACGGCCATCGCCAGATAGATGCCGAGCTCGGAGTCGATGAACCAGGCGTCGGGGCCCCCGGGCACGACGACGACCAGGAGGAAGGTCGACATGAGCACCACGAAGGGCGCGGCGGCGAAGACGAACCGGTCGGCCTTGCGCGGGAAGATGTCCTCCTTCTGGAGGAACTTGCCGACCTCGGCCAGCAGCTGGAGCGAACCGAACGGGCCGGCCTCCATGGGGCCGAGCCGGCTCTGCATGAACGAGACCAGCTTGAAGAGGTGGAGATAGACCAGGGTGCCGGCGACGAGCAGTACCGCGGCGAGGCCCGCACCCACCCGGATGCCGGTCTGCTGCCAATACGCGAGCTCCCCCAGGATCGCGACGTCGGTCATCGGTCGATGTCCCCCAGGATGAAGTACAGCGAGCCCAGGATCGTGACGATGTCGGGCACGTAGACGCCCTTGAGCAGCCACGGCGTGATCGAGATGTTGTTGAACGACGCCGAACGGATCTTGACGCGGTACGGCACCAGGTCGCCCTTGGAGACGATGTAGTACCCCATCACGCCGAGCGGGTTCTCGGTCTCGACGTAGGCCTCACCGGCCGGCACCTTGATGATGCGCGGCACCTTGGCCATGACCGGGCCGCTCGGCAGCCCGTCACAGAGCTGGTCGACCATCTTGGTGCTCTCACGCACCTCCTGGAGGCGCACCCAGAACCGGGCGAAGCTGTCGCCGTCGGGGTGGGTCCAGACCTTCCAGTCGAGTTCGTTGTGGACGAGCCCGTTGGGGTTGTCGCGGCGGGTGTCCCAGTCGACACCCGAGGCGCGGATGTTGGCGCCGGACAGGCCATAGCTCAGGCCGACGTCGGCGGGGATCACGCCGATGCCGCGGCACCGCGCCTCGAAGATCTCGTTGCCCTGCAGGAGATTCTCGATCTCGTCGCAGAAGTTCCGCATCTTCTTCATGGCCCGCTTGGTCTCGGTGATCCAGCCGGCGGGCAGATCGTCCTTGAGGCCGCCGATGCGGTCGAAGTTCGGGTGGAACCGGCCACCGGTGGCCGCCTCGATCTGATTGAGGACGTGCTCGCGGTCGCGGAAGGCGAAGAACGCCGGGGTGACGGCGCCCACCTGCAGGCCCATGTCGCCGAGGAAGAGGGCGATGTTGGCGATGCGGCTCATCTCGAAGAGGATCGTGCGGATCCAGGCAGCACGCGGCGGGGCCTCGACCTCCATCAACTTCTCGGCGGCGAGGATGAACGGCACCTCGTTGGCGAAACTGCCGACCCAGTCGATGCGGTTGATGAGCGTGGTGACCTGGGGGTAGGTGCGCACCTCGGCGAGCTTCTCGTAGCCGCGGTGCATGTACCCCATGATCGGGTCGGCGGCGATGACCTGCTCGCCGTCGAGCTTGGCCACGATGCGCAGGGTGCCGTGGGTCGCAGGGTGCTGGGGACCGATGTTGAGGGTCATGCCCTCGGTCTCGAGCTCCACGTTGACGCGCGCGTCCGCCGCCTGCGCCGCGATGTAGGAGAGCTGTTCCCGATCCGAGATCGCGGTCACGAGTCGTTCCCTTCGCCGGGCGTAACCGGAGCCGCGTCAGTCATTGCTGTCTCCAGTCGGTTCGTCGTCGTCGCCGGGCATCTGCTCGACATCGACGATGCCGGGCCACGGCTTCATGCGGCGGGCGAGCAGCGGATAGTCCTTGCGCAGCGGGTTCCCCTCGAAGTCCGCCGGCAGGTAGATGTGGCGCAGACCGGGGTGCCCCTCGAAGGTGATGCCGTACATCTCCCACGCTTCACGCTCGTGCCAGTTGGCGCCGGCGTAGACCGGAACCCAGCTGGCGATCGACAGGTCGTCGTCGGGGAGGTCGGCCTTCACGGTGACGCCGAGGCCGTTGACGATGTCGTTGACCCGGGCGAAGACCTGGAAGCGGGTCTCGCCACCGGCGACGCCCTGCTCGATGGCCATATCGATCTCGGAGGCCTCGTCGTGGCCGAGCTCGAGGTCGACTTGGGCCTCCATGTCGCGGCCGAACGGCGAGGGCTTCCAGTCGATGGCGGACAAGAAGTTGAAGTACTGGAAGCCGAGGCCGGTGTTGAGGTACTCGCCGGCGGCGACCCATGCGTCGCGCTCGACCCGGATCCAGAGGTCGTCGCCGGGCACCAGGTGCGAGCCGACGAGGGCGTCGCCGAGTTCGCCGTCGAGCGAGGCGAGCAGGCCCTCACGGGCTTCGTCGGTCTCGACCTCGACGGCCTCGGTCTCGGCCTCTTCGGTCGGGGTTTCAGTCGATGACAATCGGCTCACCCTTCCAGCGCTCGGCCATGTCCTCGTTCTGGATCCGCTCCTGCAGCAAGACGATGCCCTCGAGCAGGGCCTCGGGCCGCGGCGGACAGCCGGGGACGTAGACGTCGACCGGGATGATCTGGTCGACGCCCTTGGTCACGGAATAGGAGTCCCAGTAGGGGCCGCCGCAGTTGGCGCACGATCCCATCGAGATCACGTACTTGGGTTCGGGCATCTGCTCGTACAGACGCTTCACCGACGGCACCATCTTGTCGGTGACGGTGCCGGAGATGACCACGAGGTCGGCCTGGCGGGGCGATGCAGGCAGCGGGATGACGCCGAGGCGCATCACGTCGTAGCGGGGCGACGCGAACGCCGCACCCATCTCGATCGCGCAGCAGGCGAGGCCCCACTGGTACACCCACATGGAGTACTTGCGACTCATGTTGAGCAACGAACTCAGCGGCTTGGGGATCTTCCCCGATTCGACTAGGCCCATTTCAGTACTCCCTTGCGCCAGGCGTAGAGCAGGCCCAGCA
>JBCCWI010000218.1:0-3225 GCA_039193795.1 Actinomycetota bacterium
CCAGGACCCGAACGACACGACCGCAGCGATCGGGACGACCGCCTCGAGCGCGGTGTACGCGGCCCGCATGATCGCTGAGGTCGGCTCACCGAGCCGGTCCCGGAGCCAGACGAACCCGTAGGCGATGAGAGCTCCGAGCGCGGCGAGGAGGGCGGCCTCGGCGACCGTGATGAACTCACCGCCGTCGAAGAGTCCGATCGGGTCGGCGGCGATCCCGTTCAGGTAGCCGAGGAGGAGCTGCGCCGCAGTGAACACGGCAGCGGCGACGGGCAGCGGGAGCCGGTTGATGATCGCGAGAGGGTTCATGATGGGTGTCTCCTGTGGGGGTGGTTCAGGTGGACTTGCGGTCGGAGGCGAGGAGGGCGAAGAGACGGTCTTCGCGTTCGCCATACGCCTCGGCGATCTCGACGACCCTGGCGTTGGTGCGCTGCTGCTCCTGGAACATGTGCTGTTGCTCTTCGATGAGCGTGATCAGCCGGTCCTCGCGGGCCTGGGTGTCAACCGCGATGAGACGTCCGTTCGCGAGGAGCTTCGCCATGTACGCCAGAGCGCCGACGGCGATGCCCGCGGAGCCGAGCTGAGCCCACGGGGCGAGATCGCTCGTTGCCTCGGCCTGGCTGAGCAACGGAGCGAGCTGTGTGCCGGCGAGCCCACCGGTCGCCGCCCAGAGCGAACGAGCGGCGGCCACCCCGGCGGGCGCCGCCTGAGCGACCATCCCGATCACGCTTCGGCCGCTGCCAAGTTGAACCCGCGGCTGAGGTGCTGGAGCACGACCCGAGCGATGAACTCGCCCTGCGCCTTCGGGGTCATCGTCGTCGCGCCGGCCGGCGCCGATGAGGCGCTCTTCTCGAGCGCGTTCGCGACGGCGTTGGCGATCCCGGCGGCGAACTCGTCGGAGTCCTCGACGATGGCCTTGTAGATGGCACGCACCTGCGGGACGAGGTTGTGGTTCTCGGTGCCGTTGAGGACACCGTTGGTCTGCAGCGCCGCGAAGGCGAGGTTGTGCGCCGCGCCGTCGGGCTGCCGGAAGTCCTCCGGGGCGACCGCGTCGCGGATGGCGTAGATCGCGGCTTCCAGTTCCGGGCTCATGTGGTCTCCCAACAGGTCGAGCGCCTGGTCGGCGGTGAGGGTGGTCGCACCGGCCCAGTTCTGGCCGATGTGGAGGTGGTCGGTGTGGGGGTTCACGCCCCCGTAGGAGCGCCAGAACCAGCGGCCGTAGCCCCAGACGCGGCGGTTCCAGATCACGGACTGGATGCCGAGCGCGTCGGCGTGGGTGACCATCGCTTCGGCGATCTGGTCGCCGACCGCGAGGTCTTCGGCGTCGAAGGCGTTGAGGCCGATGTCGACGGCGCGGCCTTCGCCGTGCTCGCTCAGCCCCGAGCTCTGACCGCGGGGCGGCCGGCAGTTGTAGATCCCCATGAAGGTGGGGGCGACGTCGCGGTGGTCACCGAACTCGGTGACGCGGAACGCTTCGAGGATGGCGTCGCGAAGAGCGATCGTTCCGGTGGCGGGACCGCCCGAGCACGTGGAACCGGTGGGGTTGTAGGTCGGCAACGTCCCGCCTCGGAGATGAGTGCGAATGCGTCACCATCATACGAACGGGAGTTCTAGGAGCGGGGGACCACCCGATCAGCCATGACCGCATCGAGTGAGTATGCGACTGCGGAGGATGCGAAGATCGAGACCGCAGCAGTGTCGACACCGGCACTCGTTCCCTGCCACCACAGCGTCATGACCGCTGCGGTCCACACGCTGACGCATGCCACGCACTCCAGCAGCCGGCCGGTGAAGTCAGCGACGTGGAACCGCACCCGCTTCACCCAGCCGAGCAACCCACCGCCGGGCTCCCAGGTCGCCCACCGTTCCAGGCGAGCCATCACCTTGTCACGGGGCGTGCGCAGCACCCGGTCCTCCACCACAAGAACCGCGAGCCGCCACGCTGCCAGGCCGACGATGAGCACCCCGGCGAGCTGCTCGATCACGACGAACCGCCGGGGACGATCCCCCAGATGTTGCGGAGCCGCTCCTTCACCTCAGCGGGCATCGGCCCGCCGACCCGGAACGGGACCAGCTCTCGGCCGGTGATGTCCTCGTACTCGAGCGCGAGATCGGGCTGCTCGTCGGGGTCGATCTTCCCGATGTCACCGGCCCAGGCGATGATCGTGCTGCGCATCCAGAACGGGATGTGGCCGTGCCGGCCGGCGCTGGGCGGCATGAGACGGTTCTTGCCCCAGGTCTGCACGGTGTTGAGCTGGACGTCGAGGAGCTCGGCGATCTCGGTGTTGCTGACGGTGGTCTCGTCGGGTGTGGTGGCGGTCATGGTCGGATCATACCGCGACGTGGGGCGGATAGCCGTGAGTCGTGGGGAGTGAGCGACGATGCTCTCTCACCGCCCGTGCATGAGCGCACAGCAGCGGCCACGGCGCGTCGCGAGCGCAATGCAGCGCACTTGATGATCGTCTAGCATCAGGCCGCATGAGCGCGACACATCCCGTCGACGAACCCATCCCGCTCGATCAGCGCCCGACCTGGACCCTCGACGAGACCGCACGCGTGATCGGCGGCGGTGTGAGCCGGACCTGGGTCACCCGCCACGTTCCCACCGTGAAGCTCGGCGGCCGGCGCTTCGTCCGCCGCGACGACTTTCAGGCGTGGCTCGACGCTCAGGCGGAGGCATCGTGACCGCCACCCTCGACCGGGTGCTCGACATCATCGACGCTGGCCTCCAGAACACGGCACCGGTGTCGGTCCCGCCGCACATCCGAGAGCTGACCGAGGACGACCGCTGGGTGTTCGTCGAGCCGCCCGAGCAGACGTGACCGGGTCGCACTCGGATCAGGATCTCGCCGCCGCCTACGAGGAGCTCGACGACTTCGCTCCGGACCCGTGGAGCACACCAGCATCCCCCGAACGCGGCGACGGGCCCGGCGGCGACGTGTCAGCGCCAACGGAGATGCGACTCACCGGCACGATCCTCGACCTGTCCGTCAGCGACGGCGCCCGGATCGCCCTGGCCGAGTGGGCGGTCACGAAGTACGAGTGGACGTTGGAGCGTGCCTCGTTCGGGGTCCTCAACGCGTGGGGCATCGACTGGTCCAACCCGGAACACCAGGCTCGTCGGCGCGCGATCCTCGAGCGCGCCAGGCTGATGGACCGACGCGAGCGCGGCGGCTGACACACCCTGTCCGTAGGTTCTTCCTCGTCGGGCTCCATCACCCCGGCACC
>JBCCWI010000219.1:0-2871 GCA_039193795.1 Actinomycetota bacterium
GAACGACGACGCCCCGCCGAGCAGTGTCGGCAGGGCCTCTGAGCTGCGAATCCGTTGGAGCGGACGACCGGGTTCGAACCGGCGACCTCAACCTTGGCAAAGTCACGCTATGAGTGGGCTGCCTGCTCATCGTGCTCTCTCGTGCACGAATCCCCTGGTCTGGTTGTCGTATTCTGTGCGCTGAATGCGTCTGGTGCATACGCATCTGGCGACCGTCACCAGTTCACGGAGAGCGCACACCCCGATGGCACGTCACGGCCCACGGCCGACCCCGATCCAAGTCGGACCCGACCGGTGGCGTCTCCGGATCACCACGGCCGACGGCAGCCGCGCCCAGCGGACCATCACCGGCACCGAGCACGACGCCGCCGTCGAGCTCGCCCGCTGGCTCCGCGACGAAGCCGAGAACGCCAACCGCGCCGACCAGCTCGCGCCCGACGGCATCGCCCGCCGGCCCGGCACCGTCGGCGAACTCGTGAACGAGTGGTGGGCGCTCCGCAGCGACGAGCTCTCCCCCGCCACCCGAAGCTCATGGCGCTCAGCGCTCACCCGCCACGTCCTCCCCCGCTGGGCCGACACCCGACCCGAACACGTCACCGTCGCCGAGCTCGAGGACTGGTACCGGGGCCTACTCGACGGGATGGGCCCGGACCGGATCAAGACCATCCGCGGGGTCCTCGTCGGTGTGCTCGACGTCGCCACCCGCCGCGGGGACCTCCCCGTGAACCCGGCCCGCACCGCTCGCACCCCGAAGGGCACGAAGCGACAGGTCCGGCCACCGACCCCCGAGCAGGTCCGCGCCCTCATCGACCACCTCCCCGCGGGTGCGGTCCGCACGTTCGTGGTCGTGATGGCGAGCACCGGCGCGCGCCGCGGGGAACTGTGCGCTGTCCGGTGGGACGCGATCGAGCACGCCCCCGACGGGCCCACACTCATCATCCGTGACGCCGTGTCGAAGGGCGACGGCGCCGGAGTGCAGACCCGGGGCACGACGAAGACGAACCGGGTGCGCCGCGTCGCGCTCGGCGACGGAGCGCTCGCCGTCCTCGAGCAGTGGCGGATCGAGTCGGAGGAGATCGCCAGTCAGCTCGGCGTGACGATCGGACCGGGCTCGTTCGTGTGGCCCCAGCTCGACCCGACCGTCCCCTACGGGACCCGACCGATCTACCCGGACACGGTCACGAAGGCGTTCCGACGGGCCCGCGACGAGCTCGGTCTCCCGGCCCGGTTGCGGCTCTACGATCTCCGGCACTTCACCGTGACCCAGCTGATGGGTGCAGGGGTGGATCTGCAGACGATCGCTGACCGGACGGGCAACCAGCGGCCGGACACGCTGCTGCGGTTCTACAGCGGGTTCGTCCCGGAGCGGGACCGTGACGCCGCCGGGATCCTCGACGACATCGTGAACTGAGGTCACTCGGCCGAGGGTTCGAGGATGCCTCTCTCGCGCGCCTTGATCACCCACTTCGCGGCGGTGCTGTGAGGTAGATCCATCGCCTCCGACACCGCTCTCGTCGGGCGCTTGGAGACGGCGGCTGCCCGGCGGTACACCCGCGCGAGGTAGCGGAGCTGCTCGTCGCTCGGCCCCCGACCACCTCGCCGTGGCGGTGGTGCTGCGTCAGCGTCTTCCGTCGACACGGCGTCCACGAGGAACTGAGCGCCGGCCTGCAACGCCTCGGCCATCGGGATCTGCCGGAGCACGTCGTTCGTGATCGGGCCGCTACCCGTGACCGTGACGGATCGGCAGCTCAGCTTGTCTCCGTCAACGTCGATGATCGCCTCGAATGAGACGCCGAGATCCGGGTTCGAAGCTCCCACCACCCGAGGGAGAGACGCCGTGAAGTGGGGGCCGACTTGCCGGAGCTGGAGTTCCTCGCCATCGGGTGGGCCGTCGACTCGCCAGGTCCACATCGCGAGGAGTCTGGCACGGTGGACGCACGCGACTCGACCCCCACCGAAGCAGGGGCCGAGCGCTGGCAGGTTGGTGCATCTCGCTGGTGCGTGGCAGGGGCAGGATTCGAACCTGCGACCTCCGGGTTATGAGCCCGACGAGCTACCTAACTGCTCCACCCTGACGTGTGCGTCTTCGACGGTACCTCGGAGGTGTGGCGGCATCGGTGACCGAGCACGCAACGAGGCCCACCCTGGTCTGGCCGATCCTGGGTGGGCCTCGCGATCCGCTCTCTCGGTTGTGGTGCCGGGGTGATGGAGCCCGACGAGGAAGAACCTACGGACAGGGTGTGTCAGCCGCCGCGCTCGCGTCGGTCCATCAGCCTGGCGCGCTCGAGGATCGCGCGCCGACGAGCCTGATGTTCCGGGTTGGACCGGTCGATGCCCCACGCGTTGAGGACCCCAAACGAGGCACGCTCCAACGTCCACTCGTACTTCGTGACGGCCCACTCGGCCAGGGCGATCCGGGCGCCGTCGCTGACGGACAGGTCGAGGATCGTGCCGGTGAGTCGCATCTCCGTTGGCGCAGATACGTCGCCGCCGGGGCCGTCGCCGCGTTCGGGGGATGCCGGTGTGCTCCACGGGTCCGGGGCGAAGTCGTCGAGCTCCTCGAAGGCGGCGGCGAGATCCTGGTCCGAGTGCGACCCGGTCACGTCTGCTCGGGCGGCTCGACGAACACCCAGCGGTCGTCCTCGGTCAGCTCCCGGATGTGCGGCGGGACCGACGCTGGTGCCGTGTTCTGGAGGCCAGTGTCGATGATGTCGAGGACTCGGTCGAGGGTGGCGGTCACGATGCCTCCGCCTGAGCGGCGAGCCATGCCTCGAACGCGCCGCGGCGGACGAAGCGCCGGCCGCCGAGCTTCACGGTCGGGACGTGGCGGGTGACCCAGGTCCGGCTCACACCGCCGCCGATCACGCGAGC
>JBCCWI010000220.1:0-2636 GCA_039193795.1 Actinomycetota bacterium
CGGGTCGGGTCGTCGGCGCCGAGGATCCGGGCGACGAGCTGGGCCGTCGGGAAGGTCCCGACCAGATACGCGGCGACGAGACCGAGGGCCAACAGCACGCTCCCATCGTACGGTGTCGGGCACCGGGGGTACCGGTATCCTCTGCCCCGTGCCGACCTATGACTACCGCTGCACCGAGTGCGGTGACATGTTCGAGATCTGGCAGTCGTTCTCCGACGACGCGCTGACCGACTGCCCGACCTGCGACGGATCCCTCGTCAAGGTGTATTCGAAGGTGGGCATCTCCTTCAAGGGCGACGGCTTCTACAAGAACGACCACGGCTCCTCGAAGCCCTCGTCGTCGTCCGGCTCCTCGGATTCGAGCTCGTCGGATTCGAGTTCGTCGAGCAGCGAGTCCTCGTCGGGCTCGTCGTCGGACTCCTCCAGCTCCAGCGACTGACCGCGCCGCAGGCCGCTCGCCTGCCGTCATCGACTTCCCCCGCCAGGCCCCGACGCCGGGAGGTCGTCATGTCCGTCTCCGAGCGATCGTCGCTGCGATCGCCGTTCCGCTCCCCCGCGACGTTCGCGTCCGCGATCCACGCCCGCGCCCGCCGCCACCGCCTCGGGCGGGTCGCGGTGCTCGCCGCGATCGGCACCATCGTGTGCCTCCGTCTGTTCGCGGCGATCGACGCGGCCGACCGCGAGCGAGCCCGCTGGGCGCCGTCACGGCCGGTGTGGGTCACGACGGCTGACGTCGCCGCCGGCGAGCGGCTCGACGCCGAGCGGATCGCATCGGCCGAGGTCCCCGACGGGCTTCTGCCGGCCGCCACGACGATCGAGGATCCGACCGGTCGGCGCGTGCGGGTGGATCTCGCGGCCGGGGAGATCATCACCGACCCACGCCTGGCGGGGGCCGAGTCCGAACACGCTGCCCGCACTCCCCCGGGCACGGTGGCGGTCGCCCTCGATCGCAGCAGCGATCTGTTCACAGTGGGCGATCGGGTCGATCTCCACGACCAGGTCGACGGTGGTCGGCTCGTGGCGTCCGCCCTCGTCGTCGCCGTCACCGACGGCGATGTCGCCGTCGCGGTCGAACGTGCCGCCGTCGCGGAGGTGATCCGCAGCCTCGGCCGGGCCGGGGTGGTCGTCGTGTTGCGCGGCGACTGACCGATCGCTCAGCGCCAGCCGGTCGCGAGGATCAGCAACACGGTGACCCCGAGCACGATCCGGTAGACGACGAACGGCGCGAAGGTGCGGGTCTGCACGAGCTTGAGCGTGCCCCAGACCGCGAACCAACCCGTGATCGCCGAGGCGGCCATCCCCCACAGGAACGGGGGCCAGAAGTCCGACGGGATCGACGCATCGGCCAGCGCGAACACACCGGCACCCGCGATGATCGGCAGGCTCATCAAGAACACGAGGCGGGCAGCGGCGTCGCGCTGGAATCCGAGCCCTCGACACACCGTCAACGTCGCGCCGGACCGGCTGACGCCGGGCTGCAGGGCGAGGGCCTGGCCGACGCCCATCGCGAGGGCGTCCCGCAGGCGGAACTCGTCGAGCTCGCGCCGCTCCGGCAACCGGTCGGCGACCAACAGAGCCAGACCGAACACGATCAACATGAGCGCGATCATCCAGATCCGGTCGAGATCGGCGATCTGGTCCTTGAGCAACACCCCGGTGATCCCCGCCGGGATCGCGCTCGCGACCAGGAACCAGGCGATGCGTCCGTCGGTCTCCAACGGCTGACCGCGCAGCGGCGCGAAGCCGGCGAGCAGGTACTTCACGACATCGTGACGCAGGTATGCGATCGCGCCGAGGAGCGTGCCGAGGTGGACGGCGACGTCGAACGCGGTCTCGAGGTCCTCGTCGAGCGCGTCCCAGCCGAACAGCCAACGCGTCAGTTCCAGATGGCCGCTCGACGAGATCGGCAGGAACTCCGACAGTCCCTGAACGATGCCGAGCACGATGGCGTGCAGGATCTCCATACTCCGCTCCCCGTCGGCGCGTGTCGCCGGGAGGTTAGGCGCCCACGACCCGACCGAGGGTCCACTCGCGCGCCGGCGCTAGGATCCGGCAGCCGACCCGGCCCCACGACGGAACCCTGCGCCCATGCTGACCGACCTCGACGCACGACTCGAAAGAATCGGGACGCGGGCGTTGTTCGCCGTGCTCACCGTGCTCGTCGTGATCCGGGCGCCCTACGTCGTGCTCAACGGTCGCTTCTGGGCCGAGGAGGGAACGATCCACTTCGCCCACGCCCACGACGAGGGCGGCATCGCCGGGCTCACGTTCATCGATCAGCGGGCCGGCTACCTCAACCTGGTGCCCAACATCGGAACCTGGATCGCCAGCCTCGTCCCGCTGTCGATCGCCCCACTGGTGACGACCTGGTTGGCCGTGTTCGTCCTCCTCCTGTTGCTCTGGATCACCCTGGCCTGGCCGAGCGACCTGCTCCCGACGCCGACCGCCCGGTTGGTGGCCGCCGGGCTCCTGTTGTTCGGGCCGGCCGCCCACCCCGAGGTCTGGCTCAACACGATCAACTCCCAGACCCATCTCGGGATCCTCGGCATCGTCTTGCTCTTCGTCCGGCTCGACGATCTCACCTCGCGTCAGTTCGGCGTCGGTGTGGCCTCGCTGCTCGCCGCCGCCGACATCGC
>JBCCWI010000221.1:0-2600 GCA_039193795.1 Actinomycetota bacterium
ACGGGGATCCCGAACGATCCGCTCACGGCACGAACGAAACGGGGTTCACCGTCGCCGAACTCGCGGGCGGTGTCAGGGGAGGCATAGCGGGGATGAGTCGTCATGAGTCACAAGCATACGTACCGATATCAGGTCACGCCGGGACCCAGGTCACCGTTAGACGCACCCGGTCCGTGGTCGCCGACCGGCCCTGCCAGAGCACCCCACCGGACGGGTCCACCCGGAACGTGTTCACCGTCCCCGTGTTCGAGTCGATCCCACACACCGGGGACAGCCGGCGCACCGGCCGGAACCCGACCGGGATCGTCCCGAGACTCATCCCCGCCGTGAACGCCACCCCATCGACCGCGAGGGTGGCATGCACGACCGGGCCAGCGCGGAGCAGCTCGTTCGTGATCACGGTCCCGGCAGCGAGGCTCGTGAACGCGCTCACCCGCCGCGCTTCGCGCACGAACCCGATCACGGTCATCGCGCCTGACACGGTGTCCCGAAGCAGCGCGACCCGCTCCCCGGCTGTGGGCGTGGTTCCGGTCACGGCCTGCGCCCACACCTGACCCGACGCGTCCCCATCGACGAGCAGGGTCCGGTTGTCGACCGCCACCACCGTGCCCGACTCGACCTGCGACGTTCCCCGAGGCCGGCCAGCCGCCGACGCGACCGTGACGATCCGATCGAACTCGTCCATCACCCGGCCCCCGCGCTCACCGGGTGCTGCAGCGTCCGGGTGATCTGCACGGCGGGAGCCAGACCGACCGACGCGATCGTCTGCACCCACGCCTCACCGGCGTACTCGAACACCCGGAACGGGTCAACCTCCGGGGTTGCCTTCCCGGCGAGCACGAGCTGGAACTGCTGCGCCCCGACTGCGTCCTCGAGGATCCGCGCGGCGCGCTCCATCGCTGCAGTCACCGAGCTCAACCCCTGCACCGACTCCTTCACCGTGATCACCCGCCCGCGGCTCGCCGCGGAGTACGGGCTGCTGTCCGGGAGGTCCGCTACCGCGACGACCGGGATGTCGCTCACACCGGCCGCGGCGACGATCGCCCGGTTCGGGACCCCGATCGGTTCGGTGATCGCCGCGGCGCCGAGCTCGACCTCTCCGTCGAGGGCTCGCTCCGGGAGCCAGTCACCGACCGGTAGGGCCTCGCGGGCGACGAGAAGACCGGTCCCCGGGTCGACCCAGACCGGCCACCAGCCGGCGAGGGTGACCAGCACGGTGAGCACGTCGAGCCCGGTGGCCTCACCCGCCGCGAACGACAGACCCGCGGGCCCGATCGTCGCGCCGGTGTCGTCGACCTGGAACGGGTGGGTGCTGATCCCGTAGAGCTCGGCCACATCCGAGAGTGCGGCCGGGACGCTCGCACCGGCGGGGAACGACACGGCCTCGGGGAGCGGGTCAGCGAACCGTGTCGCCGTGTCCGACATCGTCCCCTCGATCCACCAGCCACCGTCGGCGCGGCGGATCCACGTGGGGTCCGCGTCGAACCAGAACACGCCGAGCGGGACGTCCTGCCCGGCGTACCGGAACGCGATGTCGAGCCGGCTCGTCAGCGCGTCCGGGTCACCGCGGTCGGCGGCCACGAATCGGGCAGCGCTGAGCGACCGGTTCACGACCGGCCCGTTCACGGTCACGGTCAGGCTGAGACCCTGCGGGAGCTTCACCGTCGGTCCGGTGCGGGTCCCGTCTACCGGGTTCACCCACCGCGCGACCGGTCCGGCCTGGATCGTCACGCCGTCACCGCGACCCGGCTGTCAATCACCTCGTCGACCTGCACGGTGAGGGTGTGCAGCTTCGAACTATCCGAAGCACGCACGAGCTCGAGCACGGTGACGTGCGCCCACCACCAGCCCCCGTCGCTGTCCGCGACCGCGACCGCGGTTCGGGTCAGCTCCCGGAGCGGGCCCGCCGCGGCGCGTCCGAGGGGGAGACCGTCTTCGTCCCAGGCGACGTACAGCTCCCGGGTGAAGGTCTCCGGGCCGTCGTCGAGGGGAACGAACACGTCCCCGCCACCGTCGGCGTACACGATCCGCTCGGTGCCCTCAGCGAACGACCAGGCCCGCTCCGCGTCGGAGAGGATGTAGGCGAGCGTGTTGCCGACCGTGTTGCTCCCGAACACGAGGGTCGCGTCGGGGCACGGGTTGATGAACGCGACGCTGTTCGCCCACGCGCTCACCCGGTCAGCGTCGGAGAGCCGGACCCGCCAGCGCACCACCCGGTTCCGTGGGGACTCGTGATCGAGGACCGCCGCGGTGGAGGCGAGCGCACCGGTGGTGGGCCGCCACGCTCCGGTCTCCTCGTCGTACCGCTCGACTTCCACGGTCGCCGCGGTGGTGAGCCCGGACGGGTTCGACCAGGTGAGCCGCGGGACGGTGATCGTCTGCGGGCAGAGCGGCGTGTCGAACCAGGCCCGGTCAGTGACCGCGAGGTTGATCACGACAGGGAGACCGGTCGCGGCCATCGCCTGCACCGCGACACCCGGGAGGTAGGTCGCCCCGATCCCGGCCCCGACACCGATCAGGTCCAGGTACGAGGGGACGAGCTGGCTCATCCCGGAGTAGGTGGCGTACGCCGCGGCGAGGGCTGTGTACGACTGCCCGGC
>JBCCWI010000222.1:0-2550 GCA_039193795.1 Actinomycetota bacterium
CGAAGAGCGGCGCAGCGCGTACCCCGTACGGGATTTGAACCCGTGCTACCACCTTGAGAGGGTGGCGTCCTAGGCCGCTAGACGAACGGGGCGTGTTCGAACCACCGGAGTGGTCGGCTCGTCGAGTGTAGCGATCGGCCGGGGAGCACCCAACCGGATTCGGCGCCCCCGCTCAGGCGACGGCCGCTTCGATCTCGGCCTTGATCTCGGGCGTGATCTTGGGGATCACGTCGAGGGTCTCGAAGTTGGCGACGACCTGTTCGACCTTCGACGCGCCGGTGATGACGGTCGAGACGTTGGGGCTGAGCGTGCACCACGCGAGGGCCAGTTGGGCCATGGAGCACTCGAGCCGTTCGGCGATCGGGCGCAGCTTCTCGACGGTCGCGATCACCTCGGCATCCGACATCCGCTCGCCGAGCCAGTCATAGCCCTGGAGCGCGGCGCGGGAGCCCTCGGGGATGCCGTCGCGGTACTTGCCGGTGAGGAGGCCCGAGGCCAGCGGGCTCCAGATCGTGTTGCCGTAGCCGGTCTCTTCGGTGAGACGAGCGAATTCGGTGTCGATGCGACGCTCGAGCAGGTTGTACTGGCTCTGCTCGGTGACCGGCTTGTGGAGGCCGTGCTTCTCGGCGATGCCCATCGCCTCGCGCACCTGCTCGGCGGTCCACTCCGAGGTGCCCCAGTAGTTGGCCTTCCCGGCCGACACGATCTCGCTCATGGTGAAGACGACTTCTTCCATGGGCGTCTCCGGGTCGGCACGATGGCAGTAGAAGACGTCGACGAAGTCGGCCTGCAGACGCTCGAGCGAGCCGTCGATCGACTGCATCAGGTACTTGCGGTTGAGCGTGTTGTTCATGTTGGGCACGCCACGGTGGATGCCCCAGAACGCCTTGGTCGTGAGGACGTAGGACCAGCGGGGCCAACCCAGTTCCTGGAAGACCTTGCCCATGATCTCCTCCGACGCACCGCCGGCGTAGACCTCGGCGTTGTCGAAGAAGTTGCAGCCGGCTTCGCCGGCGGCCGCGATGCAGTCGCGTGCGAGGCCGGTGTCGAGCTGGTTGCCGAAGGTCACCCAGCTTCCGAAGGACAGCACGCTGACCTTCAGGCCGGAGGCGCCGAGGCGCCGGTATTCCATGTTCTCGTTCACAGCGGGGGCGTTCATGCCCCGACCGTATCCACGGGCCGGCGGCTATGCGCCGTTGCCGCGCTCGACGAGTTCCGGCTCGCCGTCGACCCACCGGATCGGCCGGGCGTACAGCGACCGTTGGCCCTCGTCGTAGCCGACGTCGTCGCCCGTCCACCCGTGATACACGACGAAGTCGACGGGTCGACCCTCGACCTCCATCACCTCGAGGCCACCCGGCCCCGATGTCGCCTCGGTGTCGGCCAGCCACGGTTCAGGATCCTTCACGCAGGGGCCGGTCACGGTTTCGCAGACGGCGTGGCCGACGGCGTAGGCCTCGGTGTCCCACCGGTTGGCCGAGTAGAAGAGGTGGAACTCGCCGTCGACCTCGATCATCGACGGGCCCTCGACGACATCGCGCTCCCACGACAGATCATTGCGGATCAACTCGACCGCATCGCCGGCCAACTCTGTGCCGTCCTCGCTGAGCGGCTGGGCGTAGATTCTCGTCGCGATGCCGCAGCAGTTGCCGTCGGACTTCCACAGCAACCAGAGCTCGCCATCCACCTCGATCGTGCTCGGGTCGATCGAGCCGCCGAGGTCGAGGGTGCAGACGAGCGGCTCGTCGGAATCGTCGACGAACGGGCCGGTCGAGCTGTCGCCGACCGCGACCGAGATGCACTGACGACCCGAGGCGGAGTGGCGGGTCGTGTAGTGCAGCACGTACCCGTCGTCGACGGCGGTGACCGCCGGCGCCCACACATGGCCCGGTTCGGACCATGCGGGCAGCTCGGGAAGGGCGTCGCCGGCCAACTCCCCTCCCCCGTCGCCGTAGGCCGCGAGCGTCGGCACGTTCATGAAGAACGTGTTGGTCGCGTAGGCGTAGATGTCGCCGTCGACCATGAGGAGGAACGGGTCGGCGAAGTCGCCGTCGAACGTCGGGGTGCCGTCGCTTGCGATCCGGCCCGCGGCGGCTCCGAAGGCGGTACCGCCCGAGAGTGGCCGATCGGCCGCCGATGCGGTCGCTTCAGGCACCGTCGTGGTCGTCGCCGGAACGGTCGTGACCGGCGCGCTCGTGGTCGTGGTCGTGGGCAGGGCGGGATCGACGACCGGGGTCGTCGGCGCGAGCGAGGTCGGTGGTTCGACGATCACGATGCGTGCGGCCTGAGCGTCGTCGGCGGACGCCTGACCGCACGCCGTCGCGAGGAGACCGAGCAGCAGGGCGATGAGCAGGGGGGAACGTCGTCGCACGGAGCGAGCATCGGCGCCGAACCTGAGCGTTTCACGAGCCGAAGATGAGCAAACGATGAGGATCCGCCTGCGACCGGCGAGGCCGAAAACCGCAAACGGCGCCCGGTGGGCGCCGTTTGGTTGGCTCGGGGAGGAGGACTTGAACCCCCAATGTCTGGACCAGAACCAGATGTGTTACC
>JBCCWI010000223.1:0-2513 GCA_039193795.1 Actinomycetota bacterium
GATCGTCGGCGCCGACGAACTCCGCACCGGCTTCGCGGGCGGCGGTGGCGGCTTCGCCCTGGGCGAACACGGCGACGCGCACGTCCTTGCCGGTGCCCGACGGGAGGGCGACGGTGCCGCGGATCATCTGATCGGCCTTGCGGGGGTCGACCCCGAGGCGGATCACGATGTCGACGGTCTCGTCGAACTTCTTCGTGCCCAGCGACTTGAGGATGGCGATCGCCTCCTCGTCGGAGTGCAACCGGTCACGGTCGAACTTCTGGGCGTTGTCTCGGTACTGCTTGTCCTTCGCCATGACTGGCTCCCTCTCTGTTCACGCCGCCCGGTGAGGTCTTCCGGTGCGAGCGGTGGGCTGATCTAGCCCTAAACGACCTTGATGCCCATCGAGCGGGCGGTGCCTTCGACCTGGAGCATCGCGCCTTCGAGGTCGATGGCGTTGAGGTCGGGCATCTTCTGGTTGGCGATCTCTTCGACCTGCGCCTTGGTGATGGTGCCGGCGACGTCGCGACCCGGTTCGCTCGAGGCCTTGTCGAGCCCGACAGCCTGACGGATCAGGAACGGCGTCGGTGGGGTCTTGAGGATGAACGAGAACGAACGGTCCTCGTAGATCGAGATCTCGACGGGGATGATCTGCCCGCGCTTGTCTTCGGTCTTGGCGTTGTAGTCCTTGCAGAAGTCCATGATCGCGACACCGTGCGGACCGAGCGCGGTACCGACGGGGGGCGCGGGCGAAGCCTGCCCGGCGGGGATCTGGATCTTGACGACAGCAGCGACCTGCTTCTTGGCCATGATGGTTCGTTCCTCGAAAGAAATGCGGACCCACAAGTCTGCGCCGAGGAGGGCGCCGCGCCAACCCGCGACGCCGCGGATTTCGCGATCGTGACGGCGACGAGCGTGCTGGTCGCCCTCGGCCAGACCGGCGCCCGTTCGGCTGAGCGGTCAGTCGCGCTCCGCCGGTCGCCGCTGCAGGGCGCTGATCACCCAGCGCATGCCCGCGCCGATGCCCATGCCGAGGGCCCACCAGCACACGAGCACGGCGAAGAACGTGGCCTGTTCCGGAAGGGTCCAGTCCCGGTCGAGCCGGCTCGTGGTCGGCAGCACCACCGCCAGCAGCGCCGACGCGACCACCCCGACGACGAGCGCGATCGTGAGCGAGCGGCGACTCGTGCTCAGATAGCCCGCGACGAACGGGACGAACGGCGCGAACGCCTCCAACTCAGAGGCGGGCGACCTGGGCGAACTCGAGCTCGACCGGCGTCTCGCGCCCGAAGATGTTCACGAGCACCTTGACCTTGAGCTGATCCTCGTTGATCTCGATGATCTCGCCCGAGAAGTCGGCGAACGGGCCTTCCTTGACCCGAACCGTCTCGCCCATGTCGTACTCGAACATCGGCTTGGACTTCTTGGTCTGCTCCTGCTTGCGGTCGGCCTCGACGCCGAGGAAGTTCTCGACGTCCTTGCGCCGCATCGGCGAGGGCTTGCCGCCCTGGTTGACGAAACCGGTGACGCCGGGGGTGTTGCGGATGACGTACCAGGCGTCGTCGTCGAGGTTGGTGCGGCAGAGGAGGTAGCCCGGGAAGAGCTTCTTCTCGGTCATGACCTTCTTGCCGTTCTTGAACTCGGGAACCTCGCGGGTCGGGATGACGACCTCGTGGATGCGGTTCTCCATGTTCATCGAGGCGATGCGGGCCTCGAGGTTCTGCTTGACCTTCTTCTCGTAGCCCGACTGGGTGTGCAGCACGAACCAGCGGCCGGGGCGGTCGAACGGCGAGAGGTACATCTCGTCGTCGTCATCGTCGGCGAGCAGCTCGTCTTCGTCGATGACCTCGTCGGTGGTGGTCTCCTCGGCCACGACCTCGGGACGGCCGGCCATCGCCTCGCCGCCGGTCCACTCGTTGCTCAGACCGGCACCGACCGGTGCGGCGTCCGCCGCCGGCTCCTCGGTGTCGGCCGCGTCGTCGGTGACCGCGTCGGCCGGCTCGTCGGCGTCGACCGGCTCGGCGGGTGCCTCGGCGGTGTCGGGGACCTCGACCTCGTCGATGGTCTCGGTCTCGTCGATGGTTTCGTCAGACATGGGAACTCAGTTGTTGTCGAACAGCTCGAGGATGAAGGTCGAGAACAACCAGTCGAGCCCGTAGATCATCGCACCGACCACGATGATCGTGATGAGCACGACGATCGAGTAGTTGATCGTCTCCTCGCGGGTGGGCCACGCCACCTTGCGGAGTTCGCCGCGGACCTCGCGCAGGAACTGGCCGGGGCTGGTGCGTTCCTGGGGGGCGGAGCCACCGGGCGCCTTGCGGGTGCGTACCGGCGCGCCGTCGGCGTCGATCTCGCCCTGCTTCTGAAGTGCTCGCTTTTGCTGTCGGTTCATCGACATGGTGCGGGTCCTTGGCTGGAGTCGAGGAGGTCGCCGGTTGACGACCTCATCACGCAGGGGCGGAGGGACTCGAACCCCCAACCGCCGGTTTTGGAGACCGGTGCTCTACCAATTGAGCCACGCCCCTGAGAAC
>JBCCWI010000224.1:0-2254 GCA_039193795.1 Actinomycetota bacterium
CGAAGATCGGCACCTCCTCCCAGCGCCCGTCGAGGTGCACCTCGCGAGACCCGGTGCGGGCTCGCTCAGGGCTGCCATCGCCCTCGTGGCGGGGTCGGATCGTCGGCGTGGTGATAGGACCGACGCCGGCCACCCGCAGGTTGACCAGCTCCACCACCTGCTCGGGGCGGTCCCGATAGCAGTAGTCGTAGAGCTTCTCGTGCTCGTCGTGGAACGCGTTGACGATGTCGGGGATGAACCCGACCTCGATCTCGCCGTCCGGCGCCGTGACCCGCACCTCGAAGGCCTGCCCGTCGTAGCGGAGATCGGCCGAGCGTTCGATCCGCTGCTCGCTGCGATCGAAGCCCTCGGCGTCGAGGGCGAGGCGGGCTCGCTCCTCGAGCTCGGCGTACACCCCGGAGAGGTGGTCGATGTCGATGGCGGTCGTGCGTGAGACGTAGGTCTGCACCTCGTCGTTGCGCACGTCGACGGTGAGGAGGCCGAAGGCGCTGACGTTGCCGGGGTCGGGCGGGACGATCACCGCCGGCAGGTCGAGCAGGTCGAGGAGGCGGCAGGCCTGGAGCGACCCCGAGCCGCCGAAGCTGACCATCGCGAAGTCGCGGACGTCGAGGCCCTTGCGGACCGTGACCTGCCGGATGGCGTTGGCCTGGTTCCACGCGGCGATCTCGAGGATCCCGGCTGCGCAGTCCTCCGCTTCCATGCCGAGTCCGGTGGCGAGGGTCTCGATGCCCTCGCGGGCGGCTGCGGCGTCGAGGGGGACCCGCCCACCGAGCAGCGCCGGCGGGATCCGTCCCAGCGTGAGGTGGGCGTCGGTGAGGGTCGGCTCGGTGCCGCCGGTGCCGTAACAGATGGGTCCGGGGGCGGCGCCCGCCGATCGGGGGCCGACCTTGAGGCCGCCCTCGGGCGAGATCCAGGCGATCGATCCGCCACCGGTGCCGACCGTGACGATGTCGATCATCGGCACCTTGGTCGGATGGCGGCCGACGCGTCCCTCCGTGGTGAGCGCGGGGAGGCCGTCGCGCACGACGGTGACGTCGGTCGAGGTGCCCCCGCCGTCGAGGGTGAGCACCTGGTTGAACCCGGCCTGCTCGGCGATCATCGCCGCGCCGAGCGCACCGGCAGCGGGCCCGGAGAGGATGGTGGTGATCGGTTGTCGGCCGACGCCCTCCGGGGACACGACGCCGCCGTTCGACTTCATGACGTAGAACGGCGGGGGATCGTCGGGTCGGAGCTCGGCCAGGCGCTCCTCGATCGTGTTGACGTAGTCGACGACCGTGCCCTTGACGAAGGCGTCGACGAGGGTCGTCACGGTGCGCTCGTACTCGCGGTACTCGCGCAGGACGTCCGACGAGATCGACACGGACGCCTCGGGGTACTCGGCCAACACGACCTCGCGAGCCCGGCGCTCGTGGACCGGGTCGACGTAGGCGTGCAGGAAGCAGATGCCGATCGCCGTGACGCCCTGCTCACGGAACCACCGGGCCGATGCCGCGATCGATTCCTCGTCGAGGGGCCGGACCTCGTCGCCCTTCGCATCGAGGCGACCGGGGGCCTCGCGCACCAGGTGCACCGGCACGATGCGCTCGGGCTTCACCCAGAAGTAGGAGTTGCCGTAGCCGTCGGGCACCGACTGCCGGGCGATCTCGAGGATGTCGCGGAACCCCTCGGTGGTGAGTAGACCCAGGTCGACGACGTTGTCCTGGAGCAGCGCGTTGGTCGCGACGGTCGTGCCGTGGGAGACCGTGTCGACCTCATCGATCTCCGCCCCGATCTGGTCGAGGATCAGCCGGACCCCCTCGGCGAACCCCACGCTCGGGTCGTGCGGCGTCGACGGCGTCTTGGTCGTGTGGACCTCGCCGCTCACGGCGTCGAGCGCCACCACGTCGGTGAAGGTGCCGCCGGTGTCGATCCCGATCCGCAGTCGTCCTCGGCTCATCGGGGCAACCTACCGCCAGAACGCGAAGCGACCCGCGGCGGGAACAGAACCACCGCGGGTGGCGGGGAGTTGGGTGGTAGGTCTGGTCGTGCGGGCCACCGGCGAGGCGGGGCGGGGTGGAGTCCACCCCGCCGAGCCTCGCCTGGTGTCAGCTCAGTAGTCGTAGCCGCCGGTCGAGGTGTCGGCCGCGGCGGCGACGTCGCGGATCAGGCCGCCCTCGGGGGTGGCCACGAACCAGGTGTCGCCGGAGCCCTGCCCGTTGACATCGCCGGGAGCGGCGTCGCCGGCGAAGGTGTACAGCGGCCAGATACCGGCGAC
>JBCCWI010000225.1:0-2178 GCA_039193795.1 Actinomycetota bacterium
CAGCGGGTGAGCTTGCGGCGGTCCTCGAGCGGGAAGTCGAACAGCGTGGCGAGCATGAGGGTGGTCAACTCGATCGAGACGGTGTCGACCCAGTCGAAGGTCTCGCCCTCGGGCAGCGAGTCGAGGACCGTGCCGGTCCGTTCCCGGATGATGGCCTCCCAGGTCCGCAGGCTCGAGGTCGACACGACCCCTCGGACCGTCTTGCGCTGGTGGGGGTGCTCGGGCGGGTCCATGGCGATGAACGACGTGAATGCGGGCATGCCCCCCATCGAGAGCTCGGCACCGACCGGCGGGGTGACGGTGATGCCGTGGGCCGAGGAGAAGTTGGCCCAGTCGCCGTCGACGGCGCGGACGTCCTCCCACTTGGTCACCGACCAGTAGCGGCCGGCCGAGCCCAGCTCGTTGAAGTGCACCGGGTCCTCACGACGGAGCCGAGCGAAGTGCTCCTGCCACCGGTTCTCGCGGAACAGGTGCGGGTTGAGCGGGTTGATGTCCTCGATCGCGAGCTCGTCGGCCGCCGGCACGTCGCCGCCGAAGAGCGCTTGTTCGCGTTCAGGACTCCGGATCGGCTTCTCCGCCAGCCAGGTCTCGCGGTCGCGCACCACGTCCGTCATCGCTCCCCCAGTCTTCGACGTCCTGGCACCCAGTGTCGCACGCAGCGCCGGACCGGAGCCCGCCACCGAAGAGGTGCGCGACGTCGATCCGCGCGACCGTGGGGTCCGAGCCGTCACCGGAGGAGTCCGCCGTGAGCCAGCCCGTCCACTTCGTCGCCCACTTCACGGTCACCGACGCAGAGCAGTACCGCGAGTACGAGAAGGGCTTCTTCCCCGTGCTCAAGCAGTACGACGCGACGTTCCTGACCTACGACGACGACGTCACCGTGCTCGAGGGCGAGCGCCAGCCAGGACGAACGGTGATCATCCTCTTCGCCAGCGAGGAGGAGTGCCTCCGCTGGTGGAACTCCGAGGAGTACCGGGCCATCGTCCCCCACCGCCACGCCGGTACCGAGACCTTCTCGGTGTCGATGGTGCACGCTCCCCCGGCTCGCTGACCGCGGGCCGCATAGCGTGCGGGCAGCGTCGAGGACGAGGGGGATCCGATGAGCGACGAGCTGACCGAGCTCGATGCCACCGCGCAGGCCGAGCTGGTGCGGGCCGGTGAGGTGACGTCCGTCGAGCTGGTCGACGCCGCGATCGAGCGCATCGAAGCGCTCGACCCGACGATCAACGCGGTGATCCACACCCGCTTCGACGAGGCCCGCTCCGAGGCGGCTGAGGTGAGCGCCGGCGCGACCGCGCCCTTCGCCGGTGTCCCGTTCCTCCTCAAGGACATCGGGGCCACGCAGGCGGGGCTGCCGTACTGGATGGGCAACGTCGCCCTGAAGGCGGCCGACACCCGGCTGGCCCATGACACGGTCCTCGGCGCCCGGTTTCGCGATGCCGGGCTGATCACGCTGGGCAAGACCAACCTGCCTGAGCTCGGGAGCACCCCGACCACTCAGCCTCGGAGCTGCGGTCCGACCAACAACCCGTGGGATCTGAGTCGGTCCCCGGCCGGATCGAGTGGCGGTGCCGGCGCAGCGGTCGCCTCCCGCATGGTGCCGATCGCGCATGCGAACGACGGGGGCGGGTCCACCAGGCTGCCGGCCGCGTGGTGCGGCCTCGTCGGTCTGAAGACGACCAGGGGTCGGATTCCGGCGCCGGACACGATCAGCCGGCTGCTGTCCGAGCTCGTCGTGTCCCGCTCGGTACGTGACACGGCGGGCGTCCTCGACGCCGTCGCCGGGCCGACGGCGGCCGATCTCTTCCAGGCCAGGCCCCCGGCCCGTCCGTACATCGACGAGGTCGGGGCACCGGTCGAGCGCCTTCGGGTCGGCGTGTTGACCAGCGCCGGCACGCTCGAGGTCGACAGGGAGTGCGCTGACGCCGCCCGGGAAGCAGCCGCGTGGCTCGTGGAGCAGGGTCACGATGTCGTCGAGGTCGACGACGAGATGCTCTTCGGCGGCGACGCTCGCGTCAACGGTCGGCTCTGGATGGCCGGGCTGACCCAGCGGGTCGATGCACTCGGCAGGCTCTTGGGGCGGCCGCTGACCGAGGACGAGGTCGAGCCGTTCAACTGGGCCGCGGCCGAGCGGGGTCGATCGGTGACGGTGACCGAGTGGGTCGACGGCCAGGAGCG
>JBCCWI010000226.1:0-1876 GCA_039193795.1 Actinomycetota bacterium
CCGGTCAACACCCGGGGCACCGGCGTGTCGGTGGCAACGCTGCGCAGCATCGACGTTGCCGACCCGGGCGTCGACATCGGGACGGGAGCGCGGTTCTCGTCGGTTGGCGGGCTCCGGGTCGACCGGAGCGGCTCGCCGGTCGGGCGCAGACGCTCGCTTCGTGCTGCGCTGGTCGGCGACGGCTCGAACTGGTCCACCTATCGGGGTATCGCCGACGACCTGCGGGTGGTGGACTACTCGCTCGACTTTGTCATCTACCAGCAGGTCCTGTCCGCCGTTGCCGGGTTTGCCTTCCCGCTTGTCCTCTTCCTGCTCATCCTGCCGCTGGCCGGGCTGTCCGCACCGCTGCTGGTGGTTCTGTTGATCGCCGTGGCCCTCGGGGTCGGTGGTTTCTACCTGCCGCTGCACACCCTTCGCCAGGATGCCGCGTCCCGCCGCCGGGAGTTCGCGGCCGCCCTGTCGCACTACGTCTCCTTTGTTGACGTGTTGGTGTCGGGTGGCAACTCGATCGACGCCTCGTTCGAGTTCGCTGCGGACCTTGGTCGAGGGTGGGTCTGGGACGAGCTGCGGTTCGCCATCGCCTCCGCGTCAAGCGCAACCCTCGCCCCGTACCGTGCGCTCCGGGAACTCGGCGACGAGCTTGGGGTCGTGGAGCTGACGAACCTGGCCAGGCGGCTGGAACAGACGCAGTCAACCGGGGCGGCTATCGGCCCGGCGCTGCGGTCCCTGGCCGACTCGCTGGTCAAGGATCAGGCCCGCCAGGTGAAGGTGGCCGACGACGAAGTGACCGAGAAGATGACGTTCCCGCTGATGGTGGTGCTCTGCTCCCTCCTCACCTTCTTCGGGATCGCCGCCGTGACCGCCATTCTGCGGGCGGCCCAGGGATTTTGAAGAGACCGACGGGTACAGCGGACAGACGGGTACAGACCAGCAAGAGACAGAAACCAAGACACAGACAACAGACAGAACAGACGGAAACACACCGGATAGGAACACCGTGCACGACGGGAGGAGCACTGCGTGGAACGATCAGGGAGAGCGCGAATGCCGAGTGACGAGGATCGTCATCGGCTGACACGAATGCGGCGGGGTTTGGCCCGGCTGAAGGACGACGCCGGAGCGGTTGCGATCGAGTATGTGATCGTGGCCATCGCACTGCTGGCGATCGCCGGAGCCATTGCCGCCGCACTGACAACACTGGGCGACGATGCGGTGGAGAACATCCCCGACTCGATCAGCGAGGCCGGCGGGTAGGTCCACGGCAACCGCCGCGAAGCGAGCACCGCAGCAGCAACATGAGCGAGCAACACCGGACGGTGGAGTCTCGGGAGGTCGGGTCGGGCGATGACGCCGGGTCGGTCTCCATCCAGGCCGCGCTCGTGGTGATCCCTGCGCTATTTTTTGTGTTGATCCTGGCGCTGCAGTTCACGTTCGCCTGGATGGCTGCCACCGCGGTACAGACCGCGGCGGAGAACGCCGCGGACGCCGCCTCGGCCAGGGACGGCACGGTCGCCGACGCGCAGGCCGCCGCCGATCGGGTGCTGTCCCGCACCGGGTACGCCACGGTCACCTCGTCAACGGTGGACATCGGCGCCGAGACCGTTCGGGTCGAGCTGCGGGCCCGGGCCTATCAGTTCCTGCCGGTTGCATGGGAGGTCGTCGGCACCGCCGAGGTGGGCGTCGAGGACTTCCGGGCGAGTACGGAGCGATCATGAGCGACCCGGGTGATGGAGCGATCATGAGCGACCCAGGTGATGGAGCGATCATGAGCGACCCGGGTGATGGAGCGATCATGAGCGACCCGGGTGATGGTGCGGTCGTGAGCGACCGGGGGGACATGGCGGTGGAGGCGGCCATTGTTGCGCCGGTCCTGTTC
>JBCCWI010000227.1:0-1866 GCA_039193795.1 Actinomycetota bacterium
GGACTCGTGATCGAGGACCGCCGCGGTGGAGGCGAGCGCACCGGTGGTGGGCCGCCACGCTCCGGTCTCCTCGTCGTACCGCTCGACTTCCACGGTCGCTGCGGTGGTGAGCCCGGACGGGTTCGACCAGGTGAGCCGGGGCACGGTGATCGTCTGCGGGCAGAGCGGCGTGTCGAACCAGGCCCGGTCAGCGACCGCGAGGTTGATCACGACGGGGAGCCCGGTCGCGGCCATCGCCTGCACGGCGACCCCGGGCAGGTAGGTCGCCCCGATCCCGGCCCCGACACCGATCAGGTCCAGGTACGAGGGGACGAGCTGGCTCATCCCGGAGTAGGTGGCGTACGCCGCGGCGAGGGCTGTGTACGACTGCCCGGCGATGAACACCGGGCTGTCCGGGTCGACGCTGCCCGCTCCACCGGTCCCGGTCCCGACGGTGGTCCGGCAGTACACCGGGGACCAGGAGCCCGTGGTGGGGACCTCGTCGTCGCCGGTGCCGTCGCCGAGCTGGTCGTCGTCGACGACCCCGGCGTCGGTGCCGGTGCACACGAAGTCGAGGTACACGGAGACCGCCGCGTTCATGTCCGCATAGGTCGCGTACGTCGAGGCGACGGTCTGGTAGTAGGTCACGCAGCCCCCACCACCGCCACCACCGTCGGCGGGGGCGACCTCGAGCAGGGGACCGGTGTGCACGAGCGCGAGGACCGACGGGTCCCCGGCTTCGACGCGCAGCAGCCACGGCAGGTTCTCGACCACGTCGACGGGTTGGGTGAGCTCGGCGTACCCGACCTTCGGGTCTCCGGTCGTGGGCGGCGTAGCGTCGGCGGTGTCGAGGGTCCCTCGGACATCGTTGAGGGACACGCTCACGATCTCGTCTGGGGTGTCGTTGCTGACGGTGAGCCGGACGAGCTGGAAC
Source organism: Actinomycetota bacterium (assembly GCA_039193795.1). Classification (GTDB taxonomy): domain Bacteria; phylum Actinomycetota; class Acidimicrobiia; order Acidimicrobiales; family Aldehydirespiratoraceae; genus UBA11606. The sequence goes on from JBCCWI010000227.1 coordinate 914, forward strand.
GTCTGGGCGCTGTCCGCTCGACCGATCAGGTCGAAGGTGCCGGCGCTCGGGGTGATCGTGTCGTACGGCTGGGACCCGGTGAGCGGTTCGAGGTCGCTGTTCGCGAGCACGACCGTGCCGAGCGCGTCGGCGTCGGTCTCGTAGGCCGCATCGGTTCCGGGCCGGGTGATCGCCGGAGACGCCGAGAGTCCGTTGTCGAGGTGCCGCCACGTCGGAGCGACCCACCCGGTCGCACCGATCTCAGAGGGGTGGGCCCGCATGGTGACCCACACGTCCTGGAGGTCGCCGACGGTGACGGCGGTCGAGTCGACCGGAGAGCCGAGCGGGACGTACGGGGTCCACGCACCGGCGGCCGCCGCGCTAGTGACGACATGCCCAACAGCGCGACGCACGTCCGCTCGGCCGGTGACGACGAGCTCCAGCCAGGCCACGTCGAGGGTGCCGTCGTTCGTGACGATCCCGATCTGATCGGCGAGCGCCGTGAACGTCTCGGCCCGCCAGGAGTCCCCGACGGTGAGCGAGTCGGTCGGCGCTCCAGGGAGGATCACCCGGATCGTGGTCCAGCTCGCCCCGACGAGGATCGGGTCGGACAGGTCCCACGCCGCGCTCGGCCCGGCCACGAACCGGGCCCGGGCCTGACCGTCGAGGTCGGCGGATCGGACTCGGGCCTCGACGACGACCTTCTCGGCGTCGAGCGCGAGCGGGGTCCACGACCCGAGCAGCACCCCGCCGAGCGGGCCGGTGAGGTACCCGGTCTCGTCGCGGGTGGACAGCGCTGTGTCGGCGTCGCCGGCACCGGTCACGGTCCACCCGGTCGCGTCAGCGGCGCCGGCCGCCATGTGCCGGGTCGTCGTCATCGGCCCGGGCAGGTTCGCCGGGTCGAGCACGTTCACGGTCACGACGGCGGGACCGTTGCTTGTCAGGTGCGCGCTGACCCGATCGAACGCGACGAC
>JBCCWI010000228.1:0-1858 GCA_039193795.1 Actinomycetota bacterium
CGGGTCACCTTCATGGGCATGAAGAAGGGCCTCGACCTGATGCCCGCCGCCCAGCGCCGCCAGATCTTCCAGGGCTGGAAGGCCCCTTACGAGCTCACCTCGGTCCAGGCCGGCAATGTCGAGTCGGTACACGAGGTCACGCTCGAACACTGCTTCAAGCAGCACCTGGTGCCGGTCGAGGGCCAGACCGACGTCCTCACCTTCGGCCTCCCCTACATCTGCCCGTACAACGTCAACTCGGTGATGAATCCGATCCTGGTGATGTGCCTGGGCCTGGGCTACTTCTTCAACATGTATCGAGGCAAGCCGCTCGTGCGCGAGGGCGGCGTGCTCATCATGAGCCACCCCACCCCGTGGGAGTTCCACCCGGTCCACCATCCGAGCTACATCGACTTCTTTGAGCAGCTCCTGGCCGAGACGACCGACCCGATCGAGCTCGAGCAGAAGTACGAGAAGCAGTTCGCGGAGGACGAGTGGTACATCCACCTGTACCGCAACAGCTACGCCTACCACGGCGTGCATCCGTTCTACATGTGGTACTGGGGCGCCCATGCGCTGCAGTGGCTCGGCAAGGTCATCATCGTCGGCGGTGACACCCGCGCCGTGCGACGGCTCGGGTTCCAGCCCGCATCGACGATGCAGGACGCCCTCGAGATGGCCTCGGACACCGTGGGTTCGTCGCCGTCGATCACCTACCTGCACAACCCGCCGATCCTGATGGCGGATGTGACCTGACCGTGAGCAAGCTCGCCCGTCAGCTCGGCCTTCCGAAGGTGCCACCGGCGCTGCGACCGTCGCGGTATCTGCGCGCCGCAGAGTTCCCGATGCGGGCCCCGTCGACCCCCAGAGGGGTCGCCCCGCTCCCCCGCGTGCGCACGACCGGCGCGGACTACGACACTCAGTGGGCGCGCACGAAGCCGGCCCGGATGGCTCGCGCCGCGATCGTCGACGGTCCGATGCGCCTCGCCGTCGCCGGCATCGCGTCACCGGATCGCAAGGGGCAGGACCGGCTGCTCGACCTCGACGGCCCGCTGATCTTCGCCGCGAACCACTACAGCCACCTCGACACGCCGCTGTTGTTGACGTCGATCCCCGAGCCGTGGCGGCACAAGCTCGTCGTCGGCGCGGCGGCCGACTACTTCTTCGGCACCCGGGTCACCGGCGCGATGTCGGCGCTTGGGATCGGCGCGATCCCGATCGAACGATCCAAGGTCGGCCGCAAGAGCGCCGACCTGGCGGCTGAGCTGCTCGAAGAGGGTTGGAGTCTGCTGATCTACCCCGAAGGTGGTCGCAGCCGCGACGGCTGGGGTCAGCCGTTCCGCGGTGGCGCCGCGTACCTCGCCGCCCGAACCGGCGTGCCGGTCGTGCCGGTTCACGTCGCCGGGACCGGCAGCATTCTCCGCAAGGGGCGCACGCTGCCGCGGCCGAGTCACACGTCGGTGACCTTCGGTCGACCGATCACGCCGACCGAGGACGAGAACGCGACCCGCTTCGCAGCCCGGATCGAGCGGGAGGTGGCGGCGCTGGCCGACGAGGCCTCCACCGACTGGTACTCGGCTCGGCTGCGGGCGCACCGCATCGAGAGCCCGGGCCTGACCGGCCCCGAAGCCGGCGTGTGGCGGCGAGCGTGGGCGCTGGGCGATCGACGACGCGGCGCCGGCAAGCGCGGTCGCCGCTGGCCCGATCTGTAGCGGCGACGCATCCGGCGACCGTCCGGCGGCGCCCGGAGCGGGTGGACGCACGAGAACCCCCGCACGGGTTCGTCCGGGCTGCACCGCAGCAGGCGGACGCACGAGAACCCCCGCACGGGTTCGTCCGGGCTGCACCGCAGCAGGCGGACGCACGAGAACCCCCGCAC
>JBCCWI010000229.1:0-1760 GCA_039193795.1 Actinomycetota bacterium
CCCAGCTCTTCGTACTGGCGCTGGCTCTCAGCGGTGAGGAACGCCATCTCCTTGTTGTGGTCGACGGGGAAGATGAAGTTCGAGGCGTGACCGGTGGAGCCGCCCGGGTTGGGCAGCGGGCCCTTGTCGAGCAGCACGAGATCGGCCCAGCCGAGACGGGCCAGGTGGCCGACGAGGCAGTTGCCGACGATGCCGGCGCCGATGACGACGCACTTGGCGGAAGTTGGGAAATCGCTCACTGGGGTCCCCCTGCAGTGGTTGGTGTTGGAGCGGCTGGTGCTCACAGGTTCTGGCCGACGCCCGGCTTTCGCTTGACGTGTTGATATATCACCTGTGTATCATCCGGATGGTACGGCACGATCCCGCGCCGAGCAACCCCCGATTCCCATGACCGACCTCTCCCTCTCCGAGCAGGCCTACGGCCAGCTGCGCCGCATGATCGTGCGGCTCGACCTCGCGCCCGGCGACGTGCTGCGAGAGGACGCCCTCCAGGATCAGCTCGGCATGAGCCGCACACCGATCCGCGAGGCCCTCCAGCGACTCGCTCGGGAGCACTTCGTCACCGTCATCCCCCGCCGGGGCATGTTCGTGAGCGGCATCGAGGTGTCCGAACTCTCCCTCCTGTTCGAGACCCGAACCGTCCTCGAGCCCTACGCCGCCCGGCTGGCCGCCGCCCGCGGCACCCAGGCGCACTGGGACGCCATGGAGGCCGCCCTCTCCGGCGTGGCCGGCGCCGACGGCAATCTCGACCTCATGGAGATCGACCGGTCGGGCCACGAGATCATGTGGGAGGCGGCGGGCAACCGGTTCCTGGTCGACACCCTCGACATGCTCTACGCCCAGTCCGATCGCCTCTGGCACCTCTACCTCGCCGACGTCGCCGACATGAACCACGCCGTCGACGAACACGCCGAGATCATGGATGCTCTGCGCGCCGGCGACGGCGACCGGGCCGGCGATCTGATGCAAGAGCACATCGCCGCCTTCGACGCCCAGATTCGCGCCGCCGTCACCGATCGCCTCAGCTCACCACTCGCCGGCTGAGCCGCCACAATCCCTCCAAATCGACGCGTCAGCCGCCGATAGGAACCCATGAGCACCAAGTCGGTGCGTCTCGTAGGGAGTGGCGCACTCATCTGGCCGACCCGACGCCTCCTCCGCGGCGTCGAGGGGCCCTTCGTCCTCCTCGTCGTCGCGTCGATGGTCGCGGCGCTGAGCCAGGCCGTCGTGCTCGCCATCATCGTGCAGATCGCCATGCACCTGACCGAGTCGAACCTGCTCGACACCGACACCGGCGGACTGCTCGGCCTGCTCCCCGACACACCGGGTGCGCTGATCGCCACCGGGTTCGGCGCGATCATCACCGTCTTCGCGCTCGAGCTCGGGATCGCCCGCCTCCAGGCGCATCTCGGTGGCACGGTGCTGCGCCGCCTTCGCACCCGGCTCTACGAGACGTACGCCGACGCGACGATCGAGGCCCAACAGGCACTCCGCGCCGGCGAGTTGGCCCAGCTGCTGACGGTCAACGGCGCCTACGCCGCCACCGCGACCCTGAACGCCGCCGCGGCGACGATGGCGCTCACCACCTTCGTCACGCTCAGCTTCGTCGCCTTCCTCCTCAACCCGGCGCCGACCCTGATCGGCGCCCTCGCCGTCGCGGCCGTGCTCTTCCTCGTGCGACCGATCATGTCCCGGGGCCGCACCACCACGACCGGCATGGCCGAGCGTCGTCGTCTCGGTGAGATCGGTGTTGCGCTCGG
>JBCCWI010000230.1:0-1757 GCA_039193795.1 Actinomycetota bacterium
CCGATCACGACGAGCGGGCCGAGGCGTTCGCGGCGGTCGAGAACATCCCGTCGATCAAGGCCAAGGCCGACTTCTGCTTCAAGTGGATGGGCGACGTGCCCGACGGGCCGTTGCAGACCGAAGAGGACCGCAAGCGGTTCCTGATGAACCTGGTCTGCTTCGCCACCTGCATCGAGGGTCTGTTCTTCTTCGCCGCCTTCGCCTACGTGTACTTCCTGCGCAGCAAGGGACTGCTCAACGGGCTCGCCGCCGGCACCAACTGGGTGTTCCGCGACGAATCGATGCACATGAACTTCGCGCTCGAAGTCATCAACACGGTCCGTCAGGAAGAGCCCGGCCTGTTCGACGAGGACCTCGGCCAGCGCATCACGGCGATGCTCGAGGAGGCCGTCGAGGCGGAGTTCCAGTTCGCCGAGGATCTGCTCGGCGAAGGCGTGCCCGGCATGTCGACCGCCGACACCCGCACCTACCTGGAGTTCGTCGCCGATCAGCGGCTCAGCCAGCTGGGTCTGCCGAAGCGCTTCGGGGCGAGCAACCCGTTCGCCTTCATGGAGCTGCAGGACGTGCAGGAGCTCTCGAACTTCTTCGAGCGCACCGTGTCGGCCTACCAGGTCGGCGTCGAGGGCGACGTCGCCTTCGACGAGGACTTCTAGTCCCACCTTCTGGCTTCCCCGAGCCACCACCAAAGCCGTCCGACTCACCACCGGACGACACCCCTCAGACGGCCGCCTCGCAGCAACGGGGCGGCCGTCCCGCGTCCCGACTCGAATTCGCCCGCCGGTCCGGCGCGTTTCGTACCGTCGGCCCATGACCTGGCTCCTGGCGCACCGCCACCTCGGCCACCCTGCGGGCATCGATGGCTCGACCGTCGGCGGCCGTGTCCGACCGCTCGCGGACTCGGGGTCGGACCTCGGCTGCGAGATGTCACCACGGCGGCGCTGGCCGATGTCGGCATCCACTACCGACCGACACCCGGCGACGACAGCTGGCTGTGGTGCCTGGGCGGACCCGACCTGCTCCGGGAGCCGTCTCCGGATCACCTCAAGCAGGACATGTGTGTCGACCTGCATCTCAACGTGTGCGAGCTCCATCGGGCCGTCGACGCCGACATCGACGGGATCGACCTGGTCCCGGCGACCGGCGGCGGGAGCGGACCCGACGATCCGCTGCGGAGCGAACCGGTGCACCTCGGCGACACGGTCGACGAGGTGATCGACGCCTTCGAGCAGCGCCTCCGGCACTGGCTCCCGCAGGTCCTCACCGTCGCGAGCGGGTGAATCCGATCCATCGGCGCCCGATGGCCGGATGAAACGTACCGGCGCTTATGTACACATTACGGTGGGTCTGTCATCGTGCCGATGCGCAGTCCACCCCAGGAGGGTGCCATGGACCTCAATCCCCCGACCGAACACCAGCTGCTCGTCTTCTGGGTCGCCTTGCTGCTCATCCTGGTCGCGGCACGGTTGCTCGGAGCGGTGATGCAGCGGGTGGGACAGCCGGCGGTCATCGGCGAACTGGCCGCGGGACTCATCCTCGGGCCGTCGGTGCTCGGCAAGGTCGCACCCGACGTCACCGACTGGCTGTTCCCCGCCGACGACGTCCAGACGGGGATGCTGTTCACCATCGGATGGATCGGGGTGCTGTTCCTGCTCGTCAGCACCGGCTTCGAGACCGACCTCGGACTGATCCAACGCCTCGGCCGAGCTGCGGTGATCGTGTCGGCCGGTTCGCTGATCGTTCCTGCCGCTGCGGGATTC
>JBCCWI010000231.1:0-1674 GCA_039193795.1 Actinomycetota bacterium
ACCTGCCGCCGGGCGATCGCGCCGAGGGCGACGCGGCCAGTGCGTAAAGAGAAGAAGGCTCCGCCCCCCGAAGAGGATGAGGGGCCGTCGAAGGCGTGGCTCGACAGCTACGCCGACGCCATGACGCTGCTCCTGGCCTTCTTCGTGCTGCTCTACGCCTTCTCCCTGCTCGACGAGAAGAAGTTCGCCGAGTTCAAGTACGGCGTCGAACAGGCCTTCTCCTTCTCCAGCCCTGCCGTCCCCGAGGGCACCGGGTTCCTCGACGAGGGGCTCGGCATCAACGAGAACGCCGGCCAGCTGTCGGTCGTGCCGTCCGACGTGCAGAACGAGATCGACTCGTTGCTCGAGGAGATCGCAGCCGATCAGCAGATCACCCCCGACGAGGTCGAGGAACTGCGTGAGGCGGTCGAGGCCGCGCTCGCCGCCGCGGCGGTCGACCTCGAGCTCTTCCAGGTCGAGACCGACCCGCGCGGCGTCGTGATCACCCTGGACGAGACCCTGCTCTTCCCGTCCGGCTCGGCCCGGATCGACGAGGACGCCGCCCCCGCCCTGGGCGCGGTCGCCGAGGTCCTCGCCGACCTCGACAACCTGATCCTCGTCGAAGGCCACACCGACTCGGTGCCGACCACCGGCAGCGTCTGGCCGACCAACTGGGAACTCTCCGCCGCGCGGGCCACCGCCGCACTGCGGGAACTGAACGAGAGCTACGGGCTGGCGGCGCCTCGCCTGTCCGCGGTCGGCCACGCCGACACCCGGCCCCGCGCGACCAACGACACCGCCGAGGGCCGAGCGCAGAACCGGCGCACCGAGATCGTCGTGCTCGTGGCCCCCGACAACGCCACGATCAGTGAGGTCCCCCTCGTCGACGACATCGCCATGTCCGACGAGGCGTTCCCCGACGCCCCCGGCCAGATCGATGGCGTCGCCCGAACGGTGGACGGTGAGGCCGGCGACGCGTCCAACGACGCGACCGGCGACGGCTCGGGCGACGGCACCGAAGGCACGGTGACCAACCCCGACATCGTCGAGTTCGACAATCCCGTGTTCGAGGGCCCCTGAGGCCGAGTAGTGATCTGAAGGAGAACGGCCATGGCCAAGAAGAAGAAGAAGGGCGACGAGGAAGAAGAGGAGAAGGGCGGCGGCAAGATGAAGATCATCGGCGGCGTCGTCGGTGCCATCCTCGTCTACCGCTTCGTGCTCGCTCCCGCTCCCGCCCCGGTCCCCGTCGAGGGCGAACAGGCGGCCGCCGGCGTCGAACGTGAGGTCGAGCTGGTCGAAGGCCTGATCTTCCCGATGGAAGAGATCGTCGTGAACCTGTCCGACGCCGACGCCAACCGCTACCTGCGGGTCGGTATCGCCCTCGTGCTCGAGGAAGGGGTCGCGGTCGAGGCGATGGAGCCCGAGGCGCCCCGTGCCATCGATGCCGCGATCGACTACCTGTCATCGCAGTCGTTCGAGACCTTGCGCGAACCCGGCTCCAAGACCACGATCCGCGAGGAACTGTCGACCCGCATCCGCGAGGCGTTCGACGGTGAGATGGTGGTCCGGGTCCTGCTCACGACCTTCGTGATGCAGTGATCGGTTGCGGGCTCATGCCCGCAACCGAGGCAGGACCGGCCGCCGCGACCGGACACGTGTCCGGTCGCGGCGGCCGGTCCTGCCTCGGTTGCGGGC
>JBCCWI010000232.1:0-1608 GCA_039193795.1 Actinomycetota bacterium
CCACGCGGGGCAGACCGCCGGCGATGTCCTGCGCCCCGGCCACACCACCGGTGTGGAAGGTCCGCATCGTGAGCTGGGTACCCGGCTCGCCGATCGACTGGGCGGCGATGACACCGACCGCTTCGCCGAGCTCGATGTTTCCACCGGTGGCCAGCGACATGCCGTAGCTGGCCGACGAGATGCCGAAGGCGGAATCGTCGGTGAGCGGCGACAGGACGCGGACCCGGTTGACGCTCTCGTCGTCGCGCAGCGCCTCGAGTTCGGCGTCGAGCACCATGGTGCCCTTCGCCAGCGTCGAGCCGTCGGACATCTCGACGTCGTCGGCCAGCACCCGACCGAACAGGCGCGACTCCAGATGGGTGCGCTTGTTGGCGGTGTCGGGCATGACGTCGTCGATCCAGATGCCCGGGATCGGGCCGGTGCGGTCGAACGGGTCTTCCTCGTTGATGATGAGCTCCTGGGCCACGTCGACGAGGCGACGGGTCAGGTAGCCCGAGTCGGCGGTACGCAGCGCCGTGTCGACGAGGCCCTTGCGGGCACCCGGCGTGGCGATGAAGTACTCGAGCATCTTCAGGCCTTCGCGGAAGTTGCTCTTGATCGGGCGGGGGATCATGTCACCACGGGGGTTGGCCACCAGGCCACGCATGCCCGCGATCTGGCGGACCTGCATCATGTTTCCTCGAGCACCCGAGTCGACCATCATGTTGACCGGGTTGAACTGCTGGCTCTCGAGGCCGTCCTTCATCCGGTTGGTGACCTCTTCGGTCGCCTCGGACCAGACCTCGACCTCCATCTGACGGCGCTCGCCGTCGGTGATGATGCCGCGGCGGAACTGCTGCTCGATCTTGTCGGCCTGCTTCTCGTGCCGGTCGAGGATCTCGCCCTTCTCCGACGGGGTCGCCACATCGTCGATGGAGACGGTGAGGCCCGACTTCATCGCGTACTCGAAGCACATGTCCTTGATCGCATCGAGGCTGCGGGCGACGACGTTCTTGTCGTAGCCACGGGCCAGGGTGTCGACCAGGTTGCCCATCTGCTTCTTGCCGACCTTCTCGTTCACGTAGGGGTACTCCGTGGGGAGCGCCTCGTTGAAGAAGGCCCGACCGACCGTGGTGGTCTCGTACTGCGCCGCTTCGCCGTTGGCCGGCGCGAGCATCAGCTCCGGAACCCGGTACTGGATCGGGGCGTGGATCGCGACGTCACCGCGCTCGTAGGCGGCGGTGAGCTCGTCGATGTCGCGGAAGACGCGACCGGCGCCGGGGGCGTCCTCGACGATGTCGGTCAGGTAGTAGGCACCGATGATCATGTCCTGCGTCGGCGTGACCAGCGGACGGCCGTTGGCCGGGCTGAGCACGTTGTTGGCGCTGAGCATGAGCACGCGGGCCTCGGCCTGTGCCTCGGCGGACAGCGGCAGGTGCACGGCCATCTGGTCGCCGTCGAAGTCGGCGTTGAAGGCGGTGCAGACCAGCGGGTGCAGGTTGATCGCCTTGCCCTCGACCAGCACCGGCTCGAAGGCCTGGATGCCGAGACGGTGCAGGGTCGGTGCACGGTTGAGGAGCACCGGGTGTTCCTTGATGACGTCCTCGAGGACGTCCCACACCTGCGGAC
>JBCCWI010000233.1:0-1604 GCA_039193795.1 Actinomycetota bacterium
AAGCCCTACAACCCCGAGTTCGTCTGAGGAGGCGCCCATGCTGTGGTGGATCGGAAATCTCGTACTGCTCCTGGTCGTCGTACCAGTCGCAGTCGCCCTGTTGAGCCGGGTGCTGGGTGCACTGGAGCGCATCCGCAAGGCCAGCGACGACATCCTCGCCGGCGGGGTCTCCCTCGTCGGGGAGTTGGACACGACGCCGGACCTGCTGGCGACCACCGACGAGACCATCGAAGAAGTCGCCGACGGCGCCGTGCGGTACGCCGGCTCGGTTGCGAAGTTGCTGAGCTGAGAGAGGAAGTTCCTGATGCCAATCGTCGCCTGGTTCACCGTGGTGGTCGCCGGACTGATCATCGCCGCCGCTGCGCTCGGGCTCTTCCGGGTTCTCCTCCACCTGAAGGTGGTCGACTCGACCCTCGAACAGGTCACCGGCGGGGTGCAGGCCGTCGCGGCCAAGACCTCGACCGTGCCCACTGCGCTGCCGTCCGTGAACGACAGCCTCGCCCCCGTCCGCGACTTCGCCGACTCGATCTAGGAGGTCTGAGACATGTTGCTCCTCGCCGAAGGGTCGACGACCGGCTGGACGATCGGCTACGTGATCGGCATCGTCGTCGTTCTCGTCGTCGTCGCCCTGGTCGTCCCGATCCTGCTCCTGGCCCGCTCCATCGGGAACCGGGCCACCGACATCAACAGCGCCCTCGAGGAGGCGGTCGTCAACACCGACTCCCTCAAGGAACTGCACACCACCATCGAGGCGGCCGGCGCCATCACCGCCGGTCTCGCCCGGGGCCGAGCTCGGTTGGGAGGCTGAGATGTTGCTCGCATTGACCGACACCCAAGAAGACCTGTGGTGGGGCGCCATCATCGGCGGAGCGATCGTCATCGTGGCCGTCGTGGCGCTGCTCACGATGCTCGTTCTGCTCGTACGTACGATCGAGCGGCGGGTCGAGACGATCAAGGCCACGCTCGAAGCGGCCGCCGCCAACACCGCCGACACCGCCCTCATCGCCGAGACGGCCGCCCAGGTCGACGGGGTGCTGGCCGAGGGCCTGGAGCACCATCTCTTCCTGGGCCGAGTGCTCGACAAGGTGCGCTCATGACCACACTCGTCGTCCTCTCCGTCATCCTCATCGCCGTGTTCATCGCCGGCCTCGCCGGCTACCTGTTCATCGTCGGCAGTCAGCTCACCCGGGTCGCAACACTCCTGGAGGAGTGCGCCGAGATCGTGTGGAAGATCAACCGCGACGCCGAGGCCATCGAGCCCGGCGTCGAGCGGATCAACAACACCGGCGGGGTCATCGCCAGCGCGTTGCCGCTGCTCTACGACTTCGCCGAGGGCATCGTCGCCGGCGCGACCTACGAGCCGGATCCCGAGCCCGAACCGGTTCCTGCTCGCCCGGCGATGGGCACCCGCCGAAGCCGTCTCCACGAGGGCGTCGGCTACCACCCCGAGTAGAGGCCGGGACGCCTAGTCGCCCGTTCCCTCCGGGCGCGCACCAAGCGGCGGGGGCGGCCCCGTGGTCGGTGGCGCGTATGTGCCGATCCACACGTACACCCACCCCAGGTGGTAATTCGCGGGCGCGCAGCCCGGCGTGTAGTACGCCCTC
>JBCCWI010000234.1:0-1547 GCA_039193795.1 Actinomycetota bacterium
GAGGCGTACGTCGACATCCCCGGCACCGTCCGGCGCACGATCAACGAGATCGGCTACGACCGCGAGTCGTTCGGCTACGACGGCAACACCTGCGGCGTCATGGTCACCCTCGATGAGCAGTCGCCCGACATCTCCCAGGGCGTGACCGCGTCCGAAGAGGTCCGCTCCGGCGCCGCCGGCGAGGAGGACGACCTCGATCTCCAGGGTGCGGGCGACCAGGGCATGATGTTCGGCTACGCCTGCGACGAGACCGACGTCCTCATGCCGCTCCCGATCCACCTCGCACACCGGATGGCGGAGAAGCACGCCGAGGTCCGCAAGGCCGGCACCGTGCCCTACCTGCGTCCCGACGCCAAGACCCAGGTGACGTTCGAGTACGAGGACAACAAGCCGGTCAAGCTCAAGACCGTGCTCGTGTCGACGCAGCACAACGACGGCATCGACCGAGACACGATGATCCGGCCCGACCTGATCGAACACGTGATCCGGCCCGTGATCCCCGAGGAGTTCGCCGACGACGACTACGACGTCTACGTCAACCCGACCGGGCGTTTCGTGATCGGTGGCCCGGTCGGCGACGCCGGCCTCACCGGCCGCAAGATCATCGTCGACACCTACGGGGGCATGGCCCGCCACGGCGGCGGTGCCTTCTCGGGCAAGGACCCGTCGAAGGTCGACCGTTCCGCCGCCTACGCGACCCGCTGGGTCGCCAAGAACCTCGTTGCCGCCGGTGCCGCCAGCCGCTGCGAGATCCAGGTCGCCTACGCGATCGGCATGGCCCGTCCCATGTCGGTGCTGGTCGAGACCTTCGGGACCGAAACCGTCGAGAAGGCCGCCATCGAGCGGGCCGTCGACGAGGTGTTCGATCTCCGTCCTGCCGCCATCCTGCGCGACCTCGACCTGCGTCGACCGATCTACCGCAAGTCGGCGGCCTACGGTCACTTCGGCCGCGAGACCGACGGCGGCCTGTTCCCGTGGGAGCAGACCAACAAGGTCGACGACCTGAAGTCGGCGCTGGGCCTCTGAGCGAGCCCGACCAGGGACGGCTCGAGCTCGGCGACGAGCCGGCCGCGCCCGACGACTCGAACGAACCGACCCGCCCTCCGGGGCGGGTCGTTCGCGTCCTCCCCGATGTCGTCGGTATCGATCGGGAGTTCGACTATGTGGTCCCCGAACGGTGGGAGCGCGATGGTCGCGACCAACGCGTTGCGGTCGGCTCGATGGTCCGGGTGCCGTTGGCCGGGCGGCGGGTCGCCGGCTGGGTCACCGCCGTCGACGTCGAATCCGAGGCCGGGGTCCGCCTGGTCGAGCTGGCCAAGCTGAGCGGCATCGGGCCGCCGGCCGAGCTGCTCGATCTGGCCGAGTGGGCGGCATGGCGATGGGCGGGCCGGCGGGTCGCGTTCCTTCGAGCGGCCTCGCCCGAGCGCATGGTGGCAGGGGCCGCCGCGCCGTCCCCGCCCGACCCGGTGCCGAACCGCCCCCGCGCCCACTTCGACGATGCGTTCGACCCCCGTGTGGCGAAGGGGCGGGTGGCGCACGACCAAGAC
>JBCCWI010000235.1:0-1536 GCA_039193795.1 Actinomycetota bacterium
AGAAGCCGAGCCACGATCAGCTCCGAGCCCTCGTAGCCGGACAGCGTGATGCGTCCCTTGATTCGACTGCCCATCAAGGCACCGGTGATGGCTGGGACGATCGCGTTCTGGGCGGCAGCGATGCGCTCGGCCGGCACGCCGCACGCCTCGCCGATCGCGGCCAGCCAGTCTGCGGTCCCGTCGCGCCCCACCGGCGCCGATCCGACGACCTTGCGGCCGGCCGCCTCGAACTCGCGGATCGACGCCGTGTAGAACGGATGAATCGCGCCGACCGCGGCGCAGTCGAGAGCCGAGTACAGTTCACGCCACTCACGGGTCGGTACGCTCGGTCCCGCCGCGAGTCCCATCGGTTCGAGCATCCGGCCGATGATCACCGGGTCGGCGGGGAACATCTCGCCGAGCAGGGTCACCGTGGGGAGTTCCGAGCGCCCCTCGCGCGGCGGCAGCACGGGTCCAAGTTCCGCCTCGTGACGCGCGTAGGCGAGCATGGCCCCGGCGAGGACGTCCTTCGCCTCGGCGTGGGTCGGAACCCCGAAGCCTGGGACGTCGATCCCGATGATTCGGACGCCGTTGATCGTCTTCGGTAGCAGTCGGAGCGGTACGCCCGACGCCGTGGGGACGCAGAGGTTGATCACCACCACCGCATCGTTTTGCTCGGGGTCGGCCAGGTCATGGACCGCATCGCGCAGGTCCTCGAACAGCTTGCCGGTGACGAGCGTCTCCGAGTTGAACGGGACGTAGCCGACGGTTCGTCGGGCACCGTAGAAGTGGCTGGTGAAGGTCAGGCCGTAGACGCAGCAGGCCGAGCCGGACAGCACGGTCGCGGTGCGGCGCATCCGAAGTCCGACTCGCAGCGAGCCAAACGCGGGACACATGCTCTGCGGCTGATCGTGGGGACCGACCGGGTAGTCGCGCTCGTATCGGTCCAGCAGTTCGCCTTGGCCCGCCTCCTTGGCCTTAGCGCGCACCGCAGCTCGATCGTCGTGACACGAGGGCGGTTCATCGACCGATTGGGGCGATGCCGGCTGTCTCACTCGGGCTTCGAGGGTGGGCTCCACGTTCATACCGCCTGGTCGTAGATGACTTCGAGGCTGCGCTTCTCGATCCGCGAAACCCCGCACATGTCCTCGAGCGTGGCCGGCTCGAGCACGACGTCGCGCCCGACGGCATCGCCTTTGAACAGCCCGAGCAGCTCGTCCTGCTCGAGCGGCTTCGGTCCGAGAGGGGGGGCCACAGCCACGTTGGTGGCGAGTTCTTCGAACAGGCTTGCCCACGGGCTGCCGGGCCGGCCGACGATCTCGTACTTGGCGCTCTTGCGGCGGATGTCGTCGTCGGCCGGAATCGAGGCGAGCACCGGGATCCCGACTTTCTCGGCAAAGGCCTGCGCCTCGCCAGTGTGGTCGTCCTTGTTGACGACCACGCCCGCCACGCCGACGTGTCCGCCGAGCTTGCGGAAGTACTCGGCGGCCGAGCACACGTTGTTGGCTACGTAGAGTGACTGCAGGTCGTTCGAGGCGACGACGATGACCTTCTGGC